>JAUWPI010000005.1 GCA_030611665.1 Candidatus Heimdallarchaeota archaeon
CCTATCTAGGAGAAGGATTCAAAGATGGCTACAGCATGACTATCGGAGCAGATTTTGCTGTAAAACGACTTCGAATTGATGATCAAGATTTTGTTGCTCAGATTTGGGATTTAGCAGGACAACAAAGGTTCTCAGCTGTTCGAGAGGTTTATTATAGAGGAACTTCTGGCTGCCTTCTTGTTTTTGATATTTCCCGTCGTTCTAGTTTCGAAAACATTCCCTCATGGATTGCTGAATTATTGAAAAACAATAGCAATAGGGTTGTCCCAATTGTTTTAATAGGTAATAAAAGCGATCTTCGTGCTACCGCAAAAGATCCTATTATGCGCGAACAATCGGAAGAATACGCCCGTTCTTTATCACAATGGTCTGGTTTTTCTGTTCCTTATATTGAAACTTCTGCAAAAACAGGAGAAAATGTCGATGAAGCATTCAAGACATTACTAAAGAATATTGTTCTTTTCTATGAAAAACTCTATGCACAGCAATAGTGTTTTTTACTTCTTACTTCTTATTTCTTACTTTTTACTGTGTTTATCGTCGTTTGTGTTTACTTTGATATTCATTGTGTTTTCATCAAAACTAGTATCAAGAGAGACTGTGTTGTCTTTATTTATTTGTAGTATTTTCATTTTTTCTAGTTCATTGATATATCGCTTAGTTTGGGATAATGAAACACCCAGAACGAATGATAGTTGTATTGGTGCAATTACTCCCATTCTTCTCAACAAGTTTATTATGTTAAATCTTGGGTCAGAAGTAACCAATCTTTCCAATACTTCTTTTTGCTTACTCCATTTCCCTTCATCTGCTAAGACTTGATCATATTTTTCTTGCAATTCCTTTTTCTCTGTTTCAATTGTTACTATTTGGTCTGACAATTCATAGATTAAAGATTCTCTTTCTTCTAAGAGTAATTTTAGCATTCCCTTTTCCTTTTCGATTGTCTCCTGTATATTTGCAATATTTTCTTCAGTTAACTCTCTCTTATGAAGAGATTCTTCTATATTTGAACTATTCCTACTTCTTGGATATTGTGACACTGTTTGAAAACTAGATAGAAAGTTGAATAATCTAAAAAATTCTGCTTTTAACTCTGATATAATATTGTCTGAAGAAGATTTTAACATTTCATTGATATATGCTACTGCTGGATTGATGTCTAATAAATTGCTTTTAGAACTCTGTGAACCGCTCTTTGTATTATTTATTTGAGTTGAGTTTACTTTGCTCTTAATTGCTTTCACTTCTTTTGTAAGTTTAACAATCTCATCGGCGATATCCATTAACTCATGGGTTTCAGTATCGTCAAAATTCTCTTCATTTTCCATAAATATCAACTAAATCTTTGCGGTTGATTCTATTTTGAAACCTTCTGTTTCTGAGGGAGTGATATCTAGAGTCTCACTCACATATGCGACACCCATTAGTTTCGTTATTGCAAAAGTATCCTTGATTCTGCTACCAACTGAATTTCTTGTAAAGTAGAATATGCCTTGAGCTGCATTCATTATAATTCTTTCAGCTACAGTATCAAGTATGCCTTGTGGAATTAAGAAGAAGTGTACTCCACCTAATTTTGCTAAAGATATCAAAGTATTTTTCAGAAATGCAATCAGAGCAGATGCATCTTCATCAAGTCTATCTTCTTTCATCCATAACAAATCATCGAAAATACTAAAGCATTGTTTCTTCTGAGTTTCTTTAACATGAATCATTCTATCAAGTATTTTTTTAGCATAGGTTCTTCTTCTAACTTCGATTTTGCCTAACTTCAATGTTGATGACATTGCTGAACTAGTCAAATCGAACATATTTTCAAAATACCAGTTTTTTCCTTCGTATGGAGAAACATCCCACCCATAGGCCTGGAATGATTTTAATACACTGTCATAAGGCGTGCTACTATGAACATAAAATATCACATTTTCTTGTGTTTTTTTCGCCCAATTGAGTAATATACGCTGAATAAATAATTTGGGAATAACAGTATCTGAAGGGTAACTCACTAGTATTAGAGAACCATTTGGAATTCCCCTTCGAGAGGACATTTCCATGCCAAGCTTCTGGTCTAAGGTTCTAATGCCAGTCTGTATTAATTCACCTCTAGCATCAACATTACGATCTTTTTTCCCAATTCTATCAACTCCACCTTTTGGGGCTTCTACATCCATAAAATTTACCTCATGACAATTTTACTGATTAGAACTGTTCAAGTTCTCTTAATGCTAATTCCAAATCTGATATGAATTCATCCTGAACTTTCTTCTCTTCAGTTGCAACTGGTTCAGGTGCAGGAGTTGGAGTAGTTGTTGGAGTTGAAGTTTCAGCTGGAATTGCTGGTTTAGCTTCAACATCTAATATATTTCGTATTTTTTCTGCAGCCATTTTCATGGTTCTTCGAACCATACCTAGTTGTACACCAGTATCTGTGATAAGACATAATACTGTACTTCCACAACTAGCAACTAAGATTAGACCATCAGAAAATTCTGAGATTATAATGTCTAGTTCTGCTAAACCCACATTTTGACCCTGTTGTTCACTTGCTAAATACACAGCACTGGCTATCGCGCCAAGTGCTTCTGTTTCGAATTCTTCGAAAGCAAATCTTGAAGAATATGCAAGTGTTAATCCAGTTTTATCGGCTAATATAACATGGTTAATGTTAGCATCACTAGTTATTATTTCATGCAGGATTGCATTTATTTGATCGGCGCCATACAAGAAAATCACCAAGTGTTATTACACAGCTCTATTGATTATAATAAATTTAGATATTTAAACATTTCAAATGTTGTAGTACTACAATACCAAATTTAAGGAAATTTTTTAAATTACAACGTGAAATTAATTTTATGGTATCACTAAAATTTCCCGTTATCATCTTAAATTTCAAGAATTACACCCAATCTGTTGGAGAAAAAGGAGTTAAATTAGCTAAAATCGCAGAGGAAGTTGCAAAAGAGCTAAGTGTCGAGATAGTTGTTTGTCCTCAAACAGTAGACATTCGTCTCATTCACCAATCAGTAAGCATTCCTATTTTTGCTCAACACACAGATCCAAACGATTCAGGTAGCCACACCGGGAATAATTTAATGGAAGCTATGGTGCAGAGTGGAGCATCTGGAACACTAGTAAATCACTCTGAACATCAATTGAAATTATCTGACATAGAAAAAATCGTTGCTAAAGCGAAAAGATTAGATTTCTTCACATGTGTTTGTGCAAACAATCTTCAAGCAAGCAGAGCAATATCAGCTTTAGGTCCTCCTACGTGTGCAATGGAACCACCAGAACTCATAGGTAGCGGGATCTCTGTGACAACAAAGCCGGATTTAGTTAGACAAACAATCCAAGCAATAAAAGAAACTAATGCTTCAGTTACACCCTTAGTTGGAGCTGGTGTGTCTACAGCAAAAGATGTTTCAGAAGCATTACAGCTAGGTGCAAAAGGAGTGCTCCTAGCCTCTGGTTTTGTTAAGTCAAAAGAACCTAAATCGGTACTACTAAAAATGGCTAGTGCTATGCTAGAAAAATAGAATAAAAAGAAAATAGTTCAGATTGTGCAATTATTCATTGCGTTTCCACATCATTTTCTCGCCTTGCTTAATCTGCGTTAAAATCCCGGCTTCTTCCATTTGTTTTAAAGATCTAGCAAATTCTTCTTTAGTAATTGGAGGATTTCCTTGTTTTAACGTCGCAAATTGGCAGGATGCGAATATAGCATCTTCAAACATAAATTTGGAAGAGCTGAATGACTCTATAATCAAATCTTTATTAGGAATCTTAAAATCCTTAACAACTGTTTTAACTTTTTGAATTTCTCCCTTACTCGAACCAATTTTTGAAACAACTAAATCTGCAATAACGTCATTTAAGCCTTTACCCTCTGTTTGTTCACCAAAACAATGAAGTTCTGATAGCAAGAAAGAAGCTTGTTGAACGAATGATTCTATAGATTCAAAGTATTTTTCATCGACTATTTTCTGTATATAGTTGTACAAGCCCTCAGAGATGGTAATTTCAATAGATTTCATTAATATTACTCCTTCTTATAATTTTAAGATATATCCGTACAATTGGATTGCTTCTTATAGGTTTTTTCTTTGATACGTTCAAAGTAAAACAAATTTTGTTAACATCTAGTATAATAATTTGTTTTGTGCAGATAAAAAAATATTAAGAAATAATGGCGTCCTTTTCCCGCTTTTATATCCTTTGTGTGAAGCACATCTAAGCCGTCTCAACCAGTCATTCGCCTAGCTATATTAAGAAGAAAAGGAAGTATAAATTTTTCTGTAAGAGTTAAAAAATTGTTATGAAGCTTTACGACCACGCTTATACTGTGTGAAACCACATTTTCCACAAGTTTGACGGTCTTTATGTTCAGCCATATATATAGCATCCCCACAACGTTCGCAAACTTTTTTTGTTCTAATTATCTTATCTCCTTCGATTTTGTACTTTTTGTGTGTATCACTCATAGTTTGCACCTATTATTTTTTGCTTTCGAAAATACCAGATCTTTTTAAGAGAAACTCTTTTTCAACAGCGATTGCTCTTTCAGTTGTATCATAAACATGAACAAGAGCTAAACTTTTTCCTTCTCCATATTTAGCTTCTAGTTTAATTAAAACGACTTGGTTTCTTTCTTTATTCAATAGAGCAGCTAATTTTGCCAAAAAATCATCACGTTTAGGAACTGGTTGTCCAACATGATCAACTTTGACACGTATTTCTGTTCGATCTAATAGTTTATTTTCGTTTTTCTCAATGATATCAATCTTCATTAATCTTCACCATTTTGCGTATTAATTCGCAAACGCTTTGTTTTACTTTTTCAGTGACTGACACTACTACTAACCCTTCATTAGGTTGCCCATATAAGACTTTTGAATCCAGTGGAGCTTCAAGAATAGTTGGAAGTACTAGCAAATCCTCTTCACCTATTATTTTTATTATTACTTTGTTATCTTCAACTTTTAAGCTATTAATAATCTCAATCCATGCGTTTTGCATTATGTAACCTGCTTGGTTGGATGTTTCTACAACAGAAACATTCTCAATTTCCAATAATGGAACTCTTTCCCTTTGCACATGTTCATCAATTATAGCAATGTCTGGTATAAATGACAGTTCTACAAATACTTGGGTAGTTACGTCTCCCACCGTTATTACCTTGGGTGTTGAATCGTCACGAGATAGCTTGTTTATAAGATTAATAATATCTTGTCGATTCTTAATAATTTGTCCTAAAGGGTTCTTAAAATACTGTCTTTGGTTTTGGGGTAAAAAGTAGGAACCAGGTTTTACTTGATTCAACAAGTTCACCTGACTCGAAGAGCATAATGTCCTTTTTTGTCAATCTTCATTCTCTTCGCAACATCGCTTTCTTCTGGCTTTAGGATGAATATTTCACCTATAAATTCAGAAGAGATATCTTGTGTTTTACAACTTGGACAAATGCTAGCAGTTTTCTCCATAATTAAGTGGCACACTCTACAAGCTTTGGACATATCATGAAGCCTCCACTGCTTTACTCTTTGGTTTTTTCAGTGCATCTTTCCATTCTTCAATCCATTCATTTGTTCCTAGAGCATCTTGACGCATTGTTAAACCAACCCTTATAGCAGACTTACCTATGCTCACAGCTATGATCCTCGCTCGTATCCTTGTGTTTATCAGCAAATCTCTTTTCGATTTATCTCCGCGAAGAACAGCATTTTTTGGAATATAACGAAAGTAATCATCCGCGATTTGAGATACATGACATAAGGCATCAATAGTGCCTATTCTGATAAATGCTCCAAAATCTACACATTCTACTACTTCTCCAGAAACAATCTCATTTATTTCAGGCAAATAACATAACAGTTCGAAATCAGCTTCATAGTAAGAACCTCCGTCTCCTGAAATTAACTTTCCTTGATAAATTTCGTGTATTTCTGTAACTGCTACAATGAAACCTAAATCCGGATCAATTTTACCTTCGAACCCTTCCCTCGCTATTTCTGCTAATACTTTAGCAAGGTCATCATCGAATCTGTTAGGGGGAACCCTTAATGTATCCTTTACTTTTACCTTATAGTACAAGATAGACCCATCTCGCTTAATTATTCAATCCTCGTTCTTTTCTAATGTTTTTAAACATACTCATAGCAAATAGGTTCCATGAACTTAACTCTAAAAACGTAACATTTGTGACACAAGAGCTGATCGCTGGTTCGTAAACAATGTCATGTTAAACGGAAGGTTTTTGATAGATTACTTTAGTTTGAAAACAAACTTAAATAGGTTCATCTAAAGTTGTTCAATAAGATTTGGTAGCTATTGAGTAGAAATATTGAGGAAAATTTAATGAGTGAAAAAGTTCCCCCTAAAAAAGAAAAGAAAAAAATCCAACAAATCCAACAACCAGTTGTTAATATTGGAACTATTGGGCATGTTGATAACGGGAAATCTACCCTGGTACAAGCTTTAACAGGTAAATTCCCAGATGATCATTCTGAAGAATTGAAGAGAGGTATATCCATTAGATTGGGATATGCAGACACAGAATTTCGTAAGTGTCCAAATTGCTCAGAACCAGAGGCATATACTTTGGAAGAAAAATGTCTCAAATGTGGAACTCCCTCTGAACTAATCAGACGTGTATCATTCGTTGATTGCCCTGGGCACGAAGTTTTGATGGCAACACTTCTTTCTGGTGCCACATTGATGAATGGTGCAATCCTTTTAATTGCTGCAAATTCAAGATGTCCTCAACCTCAAACAAGAGAACATCTTGCTGCCATGGAGATTCTTCAAATAAAAAATATCGTCATTGCTCAGAATAAAATAGAGTTAGTAACAGAAGAAGAAGCTAAAAGAAATTACCAAGAAATTAAGGATTTTATCAAGGGAACAATTGCAGAAGATTCACCAATAATTCCAATAAGCGCAATGCATGGAGCTAATCTTGACGTCTTAATCTGTGAGATTGAAAAGAATATTCCAACACCAGAAATTGACATAGATAGCCCATTTGAAATGCATGTTGCACGATCTTTTGATATCAACAGACCTGGTACTAAACCAAAAAAACTCAAGGGTGGAGTATTGGGTGGATCAGTTATCCAGGGTCAAATCAACGTAGGAGAAGATATTGAAATTGTTCCTGGGATTTCAATCAAAAAAGGAAATAAGTCCGCTTATCAACAGATTATAACAAAGGTAATAAGCATTGCAATCGGGGAACAAGGTTTAGTAGATAGTGCTCATTCTGGTGGTTTAGTTGCCTTAGGCACAGAATTGGACCCATCATTTATAAAATCAGATAAAATGGGGGGAAATATCGTAACAAAACCTGGTGATGCACCTCCAATACGTTCAACATTAAGTCTCAAAATTCGATTGCTCGAATATGTTGTGGGATCAGAAGAAATAACAAAGGTCCAACCTCTAGCGCAAGGGGAAACATTAATGCTTAATGTTGGAACTGCAAAGACTTCAGGATCAATTACAGAAATCAAAGGACATGAAGCACAGATTAAATTGAGTAGAGATGTAGCAGCAAGAACAGAAAATCTTGTTGCAATATCTAGACGTATTTCAGGAAGATTTCGATTAATAGGCGTTGGAGAAATTATTGCATAATTGTGGAGATTTAACCATGTTAGTTCTACTAGATTCTAGCATGCTAATGCTACCTTTAGAAAAGAAAATTAATCTTAGCTATGAATTTGAAAGAATATTAACTGTTGCTTTTGAAATTGTGGTTCCACAGATTGTTTTGATTGAATTGGAAGAGATTAAAGAAAAAAGTGAAATGGCCACAAAACGTAAAGCACAGCTTGCTTTGAATTTGGCTAAGTCTTTTAGGACGATAGAATCTAAAACAGATGTTCATGTAGATTATGAACTAATACGTCTTGCAGAGGTTCACAAAGCTGTTATAGCAACAAATGATAGAAAACTTCGGTCTACGCTTATAGATAAAGGAATATCTGTAATTTCTTTGCATGGAGAGAACAAACTTGCTCTTTTTGGTGATTTATCTTATCAATAATCTCCTGAAACAAAACCATATCGCTAGCACAAATTTTAATTATCCTGTATGAATTTTTCCTTGGTCAGACAAAATCTGATATTAAAGAAAAAAAGTAATAATTACAAAGTTATAAAAGAGGTCGTTTAAATGGAAATTATGAGTATTTTCCCTGAAATTGAAAAAATAGAGAATAAAATATTACAAGATAAAGTAGTTAAGTCACTTGAAAAAGCAATAAACATGGGAGGGTGGAAAGAAGAAGATCTTCAAATGATACCATTTACACTTTTGATACCAGAATTGCTCGAAGGGGATAATCTTGTCCCAAAAATAACAATCGTTGATCATATTCGGGCGGTGACTCAGATGTGTATTGCTACATATGAGAGATATGAAACATTTGGATTAGCGGATAAACTCAATAAAGATGAATTAATCGCAGGAGGATTACTTCATGATGTAGGAAAATTCATTGAATATGAGAGAAATTCTTCAGGAAAAATAGTTCAAAAGATAGAAGGAAAATTAATTCGACACCCAGCCATGGGTTTAGAAATCGTATATGAATTTGAATTACCTATATTGGTAAGACAAGCAATAGTCTTTCATAGTAAAGAAGGAGATAAAATCCCAAGATTGCCAGAAGTAGATATAATTCATCGTTGTGATTTCCTTTGCTTTGCTCCTATTAAACAGATATTTGGAAACAGTAATTAATAATGAAAAGGTGTAAAAAATGAAGAAATATAAGATTGCAGTACTACCTGGAGATGGAATAGGAATAGATGTAACCAACGCAACAATGAAGGTTCTTGATACTGTTGGTTTCAGTGATATGGTAGAGTATACTTGGGGCGATATTGGGTGGGAGTTCTGGAAAACCGAAGGAAATCCTCTTCCTGATCGAACAATAGAACTACTCAAGAATTCAAATTGTTGTTTGTTTTCAGCTATCACTTCTAAACCAAAAGAAGAAGCACAGAAAGAGTTAGCTCTTGAATTGCATGAGAAAGGATTGGTGTATTCCAGCCCAATTGTTAAATTGAGACAATTGTTTGATTTGTACATTAATTTACGTCCATGTAAAGCTTATCCTGGAAACCCACTAAATTTCAGAGATGATTTAGACTTAGTTGTATTTCGTGAAAATACTGAAGGACTTTATGTTGGAATTGAATTCCATCCAGTTCCTGAAGATGTGATGAATTGTTTAGTGGAGAACCATCCTAAAGCTAAACGCTTTGCTGAAGCAGATTTAAACGATGTAGCTATTTCAACAAGAATTTTCACTCGAAAGGGAGTTCAACGAATTCTAAAAGCCAGTATGGAATATGCAAAAAAGTTTGATTATCCTACTGTCACCGTAGTCGAAAAACCAAATGTTATTCGTGAAACTTCTGGTTTGATGATTCGGGAAGCTCGTAAACTTATCCAAAATTATGAAGGAAAAGAGCTTTGGGAAACCAACATAGATGCGATGTGCATGTGGTTAGTTAAAAACCCGCAAAATTATGGTGTTCTTGTATCTTCTAATATGTTTGGTGATATTATTTCTGATTTATGTGCTCAATTAGTTGGTGGGTTAGGATTTGCTTGCTCAGGAAACATAGGGGAAAACTTCGCTGTGTTTGAACCCAGTCATGGTTCAGCTCCAAAATATGTGGGACAAAACAAAGTTAATCCCATTGCACAGATTTTATCCGCAAAAATGATGTTAGATTGGCTTGGAGAGAAAGAAATGAGTAAGAAGGTTGAAGATGCCGTAGCAGCTGTTATAGCAGAAGGAAAAGTTCGAACTTACGACATGGGTGGCTCTTCAACAACCACAGAAATGGCAGATGCAATCTGTGAGAAAATAAAAGGAATGTAACGATTAAATCCTTTTTTCTTATCCTTTTATTATGAGTTTTAGCAAGTTTAAATAAATACACAGAGATATATTTATTACTTCTTCATTAATTGGTGAAATTGAATAAAATGGCGGGGTTTACGCTAATAGAGAAAATTATTAGAAAGCATACAGATGCTTCAGATAAGGATATTCATTCGGGAAATATTGTATGGATAAACCTGAATTTAGTAACAGCTAGAGACTATGCGGGTCCACAAGTTATAGATTTATTCCAGAAACATTATCCTGGTTCTAAGACTTTTGATAATAACAAAATAATCTTTACACCAGATTGTTATCCATATGGTAATGATCCCAAACATGTTGAAGATCAAGAGAAAATTCGTGTTTTCGCTAAAGAACATGATATTCAAGTAACAGATTTGGGGTCGGGTATCGGTTCCCATTTGTTATTCAGAAGAGGTTTTTCGAAGCCTGGAGATATAGTTATTGGAGCAGATAGTCATTATAACATATTAGGAGCGCTAGGTATTCTAGGACAAGGAGCAGGAGACGTGATGTTAGCTTTTGCTTTTAAAACTGGAAAATCTTGGATAAAGATTCCAGAAACTGTCAAGGTTAAACTAGAGGGTACATATACTTGGCCCACCACTTCAAAAGATTTAGCCTTATATGTCTTAAAACAGCTACATGAGTATGGAATAACCGGAAAAGCTGTTGAGTTTTATGGAAGTGTAATCTCTGAATTAACAATTGAAGATCGCGTGACATTGTGCTCTCTAATAACAGAAGCATCAGGCATGATAGGGTTTGTACCTGCGGATGAAGTAACCGCTACATATTATGAAAAACTCAACATTGATATTGAATTACTTACTGGAGATGAAAATGCAAATTATGTTTCAGAACTCACACTTAACATTGATAACTTGGGTTTATATGTTGCATGCCCTCCTCACCCACACAATGTTAAACCCATCGAAGAGGTTTTAGGAACACCTATTAAATCAATCATAATTGGATCATGTACGAACGGCAGTTCTAGTGATATTCATGAAGCTGCGAGAGTACTCAAAGGTTCTCAAATAAACCCAGAAGTCCGATTTGGTATAGTTCCTGCAACTCGTGAAGATTTTGTAGAAATAAACATGGGTGGGGATATGACAACAATATTAGAAGCTGGTGGTAATTTCTTTGGGGTAGGATGTTCAACCTGCGCCAAAGGTCAATATGGGTTAACGGGAGGGAAAACAGCTGTAACCCTAACAACCGGTAACCGCAATACACAAGGTAAAATCGGTCCAGCAGATGTTTATCTTGCGAGTCCTGTTGTTGCTGCTGCAACAGCAATTGAAGGAAAAATCGCTAAACCAAAAATAAGAGATGATTAAATGAGCAGTGAAATTATAGATGGAAAAGCTAGAAGGGTTCTTGTAGATGATATTGATACGGATCAGATATTTCACCAGTCACTTTTAACAATTCATGATCCTGAGAAAATCAAAACTCATATTTTCGGTAACTTGGACGGATATCGTGATTTTGGAAAGGAAGATAATATAGGAAAAATTCTTATTGTAGGAAAAAATTTTGGAAAAGGTTCTACTAGGCAACAAGCAGTAACAGGATTCATCGCACACAAAATTAAGGCCATAGTTGGTGCATCGTTTGGACCAATCTATTACAGTAATGCCGTAAATACAGGATTACTCCTAGTTGAAGTTCCTGATATTACAAATTTTTCAATTGAAGAAAATGATGAATTAGAGATTGACGTTATCCAATCCGTACTTACAAACAAAACTCAGGGAACCAATATTAAATGCAAGAAAATCCCGATTCCAGTATTGGATATTATGAAAACTGGTGGTTTAATGAATTTAGGGGATAGATTGTGATTAGAGGGATATAAATGGTAGGAAAAACATTCTCAGAAAAGTTATTTTCACTGAAATCCGGAAAGGATGTTAGTGCTGGAGATATTGTTTTTGTGGAACCAGATTTAGTACTTTCACATGATAATTCAGCTTCTATTGTAAAAACTTTTCAAAAAATGGGTGGGAAAAGTATATTGTATCCAGAACGTTTAGTCATTGTTTTGGATCATGATTCTCCTCCAACCAATGCTCAATTGGCAAATGATCATCAAATAATACGGGAACTAGTTACTGAACAAAACATAACTAATTTTTATGACGAAGGAGCAGGAATTTGTCATCAACTAATGTCAAATCACGTGTTACCCAATATGCTAGTTGTGGGTTCTGATTCTCACACATGCACTAGTGGAGCATTCTCATCTTTTGCTGCAGGTATTGACAGAACAGAAACTGCTGGTCTTTGGCTTACAGGAAAAACATGGTTCAGAGTTCCTGAAACCATTAAAATTGAGTTACTAGGAAAACTCTCTCCAGGTGTTTACGCTAAGGACTGTGCCCTCTATATAATAAACAAATTAGGATCAGCGGGTGCAACTTATCAAACTTTTGAATTTCATGGAGACGGAGTAGAATCTCTTTCAATTTCTGAACGTATGACCTTAACTAATTTGGCTTCAGAAATGGGTGCAAAAACCGCAATATTTCCACAAGATAATATTTTGAAAAAGTGGATAGAGAAAACACAAGTCATTTCTGATTTAAGTGAAAGGGAAGTAATCTGGTCTGACGATGAGGCTATATTTAGTCAAGAAATTGTTGTGAATCTTAGCGACCTAGAACCACTAGTTGCAGTACCGCACCAAGTGGACAATGCAAGCAGAATATGTGACTTAGGTGAGATTCCTATTCAAGAAGCATTTCTTGGGACATGCACAAATGCTAGATTAGATGATCTTCTTATAGCTGCTTCAATTCTAAAAGGTGAGAAAGTAAAAACAGGAGTACAATTTTTCGTTGCTCCAGCCTCTAGAGAGATTTATCTAGAAGCGCTTGAGAAAGAAGCAATTCAGACATTTGTAGAAGCAGGTGCAACCATATTATCTTGTAGTTGTGGTCCATGTCTAGGAAAAGGACAGGGAATTCCAGCTGATGGTTGGAATGTGATTTCCACTGCAAACAGGAATTTTCTTGGTAGAATGGGCAACAAGAAATCATTTGTTTATCTTGCATCTCCAGCAACTGTAGCAGCCTCGGCAATTGCAGGGAAGATTGTTGACCCCCGTGATTACTTAAAAGAAGAAATCAAGAAAACAACTTCATCGCTAGAGTTAGAAACAAGAATAAAGCAAACAAAAACATTAGTTATTAGCTCAGATGAAGACAGAAGAATAAGCAAAACTTGGAACTATAGTGACATCGATGACTTCAACACAGATCAAATGTTTGCTGGTTCTTTAACATATGATATAAAATCAGCTAACGGAGAGAAAATCGTTGCTCATTTATTTAAAGGGTTGGATGAATCCTTTGCTTCAAGAGTGCAAGAAGGAGACATAATTATAACAGGCGCTAATTTTGGTTGTGGTTCCTCAAGAGAGCACCCCTCAGTAGGATTAGCTTTTGTAGGTGTAAAGGCGATAATAGTAAAATCTGTTTCACGCATTTTCTATCGATCAGCAATCAATCAAGGATTACCAATAATAGTTCAGCCACAGTTTATTGAAAACTATAATCCAAAAGAATCTGTTACAATAGATTTGCAAAATGGGTTTATCAAGAATGGGGATAAAGAATACACATTTCCAGAATTACCCACCGAGTTATTAGAAATTTTCAATGCGGGTGGTCTTATTAATTATTTTCAAAAAAGATATTCAAAATGAAAGGTAGAAACAATGAAATTATACGAATACGAAGCAAAACAAATTTTTGAGAAGTTTGGTTTAACAGTGCCAAAGAAGATTGGTATAATAGAAAATGTTAACGGTTTAGAAAAATTATCCTTGAATTTTCCAATAATGATCAAAGCGATGGTTTTGATAGGAGGAAGGGGAAAAGCAGGTGGGATAAAAAAAGCTGATAATAGTACAGAAGCAAGGGACATCTGTAGCAAGATGTTTGATTTAATTATTCATGGTTATTCTATAAAGAAACTACTTCTTGAGGAAGCTGTGACTGTATCACAGGAGATTTATTTATCTATAATAACAGATCCAGCAACATTTGATCTTGTTATTGTTGCATCTGCAAGTGGTGGAGTAGATATTGAAGAAGTTGCTAAAAATCATCCTGAAGAAATTTGGAAGAAGACCTTAGTTGACAATCCCAAGACTCTTTCAGAGGAGGTAAGCAAAGAAGCAGCAGATTTTCTAGTCGGACGAAATCCAGAGTTGACTTCAGTTGAAGAAAGTCTATCTACAGTTATAATGGCACTATTTTCAGCTTTTCAGCAATCTGAAGCTAAGATATGCGAAATTAATCCACTCATAGTAACCAACGACAATCAACTGATAGCTGCAGATGCAAAGTTCGTATTAGACGATAACAGTTTGTACAGGCAAGCTCCACTGCTCAAATCAATTGGAATTGATCCTCGAAGTAAAAGACATGATGTATCAGAGCAAACCAAATATGAAGCACAAGCATACATAATTGGTTTTCCATTTCTTGATTTACTTGACAATCCAGAGAATTTTCAGAAAGAACAAGATAAGTTATATGTTGGATTAGTTCCTGGAGGAGCTGGTTATGGTATCTTTTCAATTGATGAAGTTGTAAATGTTGGTAATCTTTATTTTGATGGAAAGGTGGTTCCCATCAATTTCATGGACAGCGGGGGAGGACCGTCTCTTAGTGAGGTTGCAGATATGTTTCATCTCTTAATGGATCATCCAGCAACTGATATAATAATTACAAGCCGTTTTGGTGGCATATCAAGCTGCGACATATTTATCCAAGGCTTAATTATGGCTCTTAGAGATAGGTACATCTCAAAAAGAAGAATGATACCAGTTTTTGGTCGAATGGTTGGAACGGATTTAGCTGCTGCGAGAGCTTTTCTTGATAAAGCAAAGGGAGAGTCTCCTGAACCTTTGAAAGATTTGCACATAGTTGTTGGTAATCAAAAAATAATGGCAGATGTAATCAAAGAGGGTATTGAATATGGTTTTGAAATCAAAAAACAAGAAGAAACTGGGGGTAATTAAGTGACAATTAAGAAACTATCAGTTGAACAAGGTTTACTTCATTATTTCATTAAACAAGTTCGTCCAGAGCTTGCTGAGAATATTACAAAAACAAAAACAATTGAAACCATGATCGTAGGATTAGGTAGACAAGGAACAAGACATGCTCAACTCATGATGGAATATGGTACAAATGTTACATGTGGTGTAGCTCCAGGAAAAGGTGGAACTTTAGTTCATGAAAAAATCCCCGTATATGAGAGTGCAAAAGATGCCGTGGAAAAACACCCAAATATTGCTGTAGCAAGCATTTGGAGGCACCATTCAACAGCAAAGGATGCTGCAATCGAAGTAATTAGAGCTGGGATTCCAATCGTTGTCTTGATTTCTGAGTTTATACCACTAAAAGATGTCAGAGACATTCTCGTTGAAGCAAGGAAACACAAAACGATTCTATTTGGTGGAAATACTCCTGGCATAATTTTTCCTCCTGAAGGAATAAAAGTTGGAATGCTTCCAGATATCTTTCAAGCTGAACTGATTGGGGATAAAGTCGGACCAAAAGGAGTCACTATTCTTTCAAGAAGCGGGGCGATTCTTTACCATTTATCTGATGCATTAGCAAGCGCAGGCATTGCTCAAAATGGCGTACTTGGTGTCGGTGGAGATGGTGCAATTGGTTCTCGCTTTGTAGATCTTGTCTCAAGAATTATGAGTTATGAAAATACTGATCTTATTGTTATTGCTGGAGAAATCGGAGGGATGCAAGAAGAACTTCTTGCACACGATATGGTATCACATCCAGAGAAATATTCTAAACCTTTAATTGCATTGATTTCAGGTGCAAACGCTCCCGAGGGAAAAACAATGGGTCATGCAGGAGCTGTTATCTCCCCTGGGCAAAAATTTGGAACTTATAAGTCAAAACGAGAGGCTTTGGAACAGGCTGGAGTTACAGTGGTTAATCATCAATGTGATTTAATTGAAGCTGTCAAAACAAAACTAAATAGATCATATTTTGATGTTGAAAGATATTATAACAAAATGCAGAAGAAATGGGATGAAAAACCACCTGAAAAAACCTGGGGCACTTTGATAACAAATGCTATGCCTAACAATTTAATAATAAGAGGTTACCCATTACAAGATATTATTGCCAAAAAAGGATTGTTAGAAACATCTTATCTCTTACAAGTTGGGGAATTCCCAGATGAATCAACATTAGTTGAGCTAGAAAAAATAGCCGTGGATGCAACTATTCAACCATTTGTAAACCAAGATGCAGTTCCCCCATGCCCGGATATTTCAAAGATGTTAGGAACTTATCTTCTGCTCGATACTCGTCTGTCGAACTATGTTAATTCAACAAGTGATAAAGCCAAAGTAGCTGCGTTTAGTTTGGGAAGAATGTTACGATATCTGGCAATACTTCTAGGAAATATAGAAATGGTTGAGAATGCCAGCAAAGGAGATGTTTCTTTTAGGAATATGATATACGTCGGACTTGTTGGAGAAGAAGAACCAGACCCATTAAAAGCAAAGCTACTGGAATCTATGATAACAGCTTGTGTTGATCATGGTATAACTCCTCCATCTGCTCAAGCAACGTTGGTATTAGCATCTACTCGCGCTAATTTTGAGGTAGCAATGTCTGCTGGCCTTCAAGCGATTACTGACGTTCATGGAGGAGCAGGACAAAAAGCTGCTGGTTTCTTCTTATCTGTAGCAAAAAAAGCTAAAGAAGAGAATATAGATCTTGATGAAGCAACGTTTGAACTAATGCGCAACACAATTAAAGCAGGTAACAGAATAGAAGGACTAGGTCATCGCATACATACTCAAGATCCTAGAAGAGATGTTCTTTGGCAGCTTGCTGAAGAGGCAGGTTATGCAAAAGAATGTGTTGCTATTTCAAAGATGGTAAGCGATGTTTTCTATAGAGTAAGAGGCATGAATCTTCCGATTAATGTAGATGGTGTGATAGCCGCGATTGTTGCGGATATGAAACTAGATCCAAAAATAGCAAAAGCAATTTTCGTGTTTGGAAGGACAGCAGGTTTAGCAGCTCATTACTACGAAGAAATCAGTACACAACCACAAATGAGACAACTAGCATTTGATAAAGCTGTATACAAAGGGTCTTCTATACGAGATATAAGTTAATAGCCGTAAACTTGATTAAAGACGTTGGTATCTTCAATTAAGAATGCTTTGTTGGAGATAAGAATGAAAGCTTTAGCATTTGAAATAATTGGGAGTATTTTGATTGTTAGAGGGTCTGCTAATGATAGAGTTTTGAAAGAATATGCAGAAGAAAAAATGAATAAACATCCTTATATCAAAACCGTTATGTTACAAACCACAAAAATACAAGGTCAGGAGAGAACTCGAGAGTTAAAGCTTCTTCTTGGAAATAAGAATTTCGAAACTATTCACAGAGAACATGGTAATCAATACTTACTCAACCCCCTAGATACCTTTTTTTCACCTAGATTGAGTTTTGAAAGGCAGAGGATTGCTAGCCTAGTCAAAGAAAATGAAATCGTTCTTAATTTTTTTGCTGGAGTTGGACCTTTCAGCATCGCAATTGCTAAGAAACAAAAAAGTAGCTTAATTCACAGCATCGAAATAAATGAAAAATCATGCAATTACATGAGAAAAAATATTGAACTAAATAATTGTGAAGACAATGTTATTGTATATTGTGGAGATGCTTTTGATATAGTTCCTCATAAATTTCTAAATTCTGCAAATAGAGTGTTACTTCCGCTTCCCCTAGAATCAAAACGTTCCTTACCTTTAGCTATTGAATGCTTAGAAGGTGGTATAGGCACTATTCACTGGCAAATAACGGACCACTTGAGTTCAAAAAGTATTGATTTGAACGGAGTAACAAAAAGTATAGAAGAGATATTTGCAAGAGAGAATGTTTCATTTGAATATATTATTAGTGAGCATCGTATTATTAGATGGATAGCTCCTCATATTGCACACATTGCCATAGATATCGAATTAGGACGTTGAAAATTCACTTACATAATCAGCAAACTGAACAAGTTCTTCAATCATTTCTTCACTTGTAAGAATAATTTCATTTTTTGGTTTTATTCTTTCCATTGTATTAATAAAATCATTAACTGAAATTTGACTACAATACAGAAAAAAATCAATGTTAGCTACTAATATGGTTCGGTTTTTAGCTGAAAACAAGCTCTTGAAGGCATTTAACTCAAGGTTCATAATGTCTGTTTTGCTAATAATCTGGATCTGGAAATGGTTATGACGGTCTAGGTTCTTAATCCAACTGTAATTATCATTAAAAACAATAAGCATGGTTTTAAGAGAATGCCCTTCTGATCTAATAATTGTACCTAAACCTGTTTCAAAAGCCTTTAACCTATCTCCAAAGTAGAAATGAACTAAACCTGACATCAAGTATTTCATCTCAAAAAGCTACTTTTGAATTTTCTTTATATATCGTCTATATCCATCTAGTGTGTCTTCAATCCTTAGAACATGTTTTTCAGCCTTAATTCTGAGTTCTTGCCATTCTTCTTCATCAATCTTCTCAGAATTTAACGCTTGTTCAAGTTGTTGAATGCGCTCCAAAGCTTTTTGTCTCTTTGATTCTAAGTGAGTGATAATATTTTGAATGTCTTCAGATTGTACCGGAGATTTTTCTGTTTCACCTGCTTCTGCTTCAATCATTTTTGTTAGAGGAGATTTTTCTTCTGGTTCAATGTCTTTTTCTTCGGAAACATGAGCTATTGTTTTCTTGATAGATGAAACGAATTGTGCAGCGTCTTCTTCTCCTTCTGGTGCAGAGAGAGCGCTACCTAAGCGCGATATTGAACCCCTGAAAGCATGTACCTCTTCCAGTTCTTCATCTGTAAGTCCTTCATCAATCATCATTTCTTGTTCAGGTGTTGAAGGAATATCATCACTTAAAGTCAGTAATTTTTCAGTCAATGGTGATATTACAGAATCGTCCCCAGGATCTAGAGCTGTTAGGAGACTAGCCAATTTTTTTAGAGATGCTTGTTCAGATTCCAAAGTTTGCATAAATGGTTCTTGTTCGAACTCATATTGTGAAGCCAGTTCTATTCCTTCAATCAAATCTTTCGCATCTGAGGAAACGTCTTCCTTTTCCTTAATTACAATTTCGTCCTTTGTTCTTGGCTCAATCTCTGTTTTAATTTTATCGATCTCTTCATCTGCTTCTTCTTCTATTATTTCTTCTTCAGAAACCTCTTTCTCAGATGGGGTTATTTTGATTACTTCTTCCTTTTCTTTGGTATCAGTTTCAGGAATAACTTCAACTTCTTTTTCTGTTACTGGTTTCTTTTCGATGCTATCATCCTTTGGCAATTTCGATGTCTTTGACTTAATTTTCTTAATTTCTTCATTTAAAGAATGTAAACTCAATTCTAAAGACTCAAGTTTCGCATTCAAATATTGGAGCGCATCATTATCAACTGCTACCGAACGTTGATATTCAATCTGTAACATATTTGCGTGAGTTATAACATTATAAACTGTATTTGTCATTTCAGGTAACTCACGAAACCAAGGCCCAGCACTATCAAATTTTAGCAATACGTCCTTTGCTTTTTGAAAATGCTTTTCATATTCTTCTTGTTGTTCAAGGGGTAGAAAGGACTTAGCAAAAGAAGTCAAAGTTGCAAGATTTGTTATTAGATGTGCTTTAACGTTTTCTTCCTCATCAGGATTGTATTCCCCTTTTAGGACACCCCAAAACATCTTCTTTATTTCTTCAATAGCTTCTTCGAGATTCATTATTAAAACCCTAAATTAGTGGTTCTTCGCTTTGTAAAATCTGGGGGGAGAGATGGTTCTATAAAAACTGCTT
The DNA here is from genome assembly GCA_030611665.1 of Candidatus Heimdallarchaeota archaeon. Classification (GTDB taxonomy): domain Archaea; phylum Asgardarchaeota; class Heimdallarchaeia; order Heimdallarchaeales; family Heimdallarchaeaceae; genus UBA460. The sequence continues at coordinate 19,820 of JAUWPI010000005.1, forward strand.
CGGCGTTTAAGTCATCTTTCATTTGGTTAACAGATTCTAGTTTTTCAGCTGATGAAACATTCCAGAAATACAAAGAATATTTCATACCAGAACTTGAATAGTCCTTGAGTACTTCAAGTGATGAAAATATTTGTTGATACTCTGGTGTTCCTCGTGAAGGAAAAGATTCATTCCAAGGGTTAACATGTATAACAAAATTATTTGTAACCTTAGCCAATTCGGTTGTGTTTTGCCCAAAATACTCATCTGCCCCAACAAGAAAACCCGTTTCTTTATCAGCCTTAACTGTAATTGCAATATCAATGTTTTTTAGTTTCTTTATTGAATCTGTTATTTCCCTTAAAGTTTGATTTATGTAAGTTGCTCTCGATTCCTTCCATTCTGCTAGTAAGTCTCTAGATTCAAGAAAATCTGAACTAAAATCTCGTTCCACGTTCCATTTAGTAGCAAAAAATCTTCGACATCGATCACAAAAACAAGTTTGTTTGCTTGGAAACATTAATCCATCAAGCACAAGAGTTTCAATTGGATATTTCGCAACCTCTAGAGCAATTGATGCCATGTATTTACTGAAATGCTCTTGACTTGGGCATGCATATGATGGTACAACACCACCCTCATTATTAATTATTCTAAAATCTGCATTTTGTGAGAGAAAATTATCTTCATGATTGTAAATAAACGCGTTAACTTTGATTCCCATGTTATCTGCGATTGTACAGAAGGAGTGGAAGAACACACCATTGAATTTATCCTTGGGAGCACTGTTACTCTGGTAAAAAGTGAAACCCGACCTTCCTTTTGCAACTAAAGCAATTGTATCTAGAATATGACCATAGTGATCGAGAAAATCATCAGGGTCTGTATCAATAATTGTAGGGTTAACAACCAATATTGCTCCGCTTTCAAGTATTTCTTGAATAATATCTGCCAAAGTAATCACACTGATATTTTATTTAATATGATAAACGATTTTTCCTTATTAAACGTTTGTTCAAAGGCCTCGGTCTTATCTTTAGTTCTTATTGTAAGTTCAAAAAATAAAGATTGAATTCCTCATCTTTTTTTCTAGTTATAGTTGAATTAATTTCGAAGATTGTAAACTCTCCTGTGACACTGATAATTGTACCAGGAAGCACGTGCCCACCAAATGTATTTCCCTCAACATCACCTATAATCATATGAATGTGGGGGATATAGTCATTTGTATCTTCGTTTTTTGAAATGTTGCCAGTGCAACTTAGTACTTCAGCATTGAAATCGAACTTATTTTCTAAATATGTTTTTGTGCCAAGATCATAATAACCAAGTGAAGCCTTACTTACCGCGCCTAAGCCATAGATAGCACCAGACGTGAGACTTTTTTCTTTACAATATTTTATAATGCTTTCCAACACATCTTCACCTTTTATTAAACGTAAAAAGTGAACACCTTTCAATTCATCAAATTTAGATTGCATAATCTATCACCAATTTGTCATTAACTGTTTTTTAATTATATATGATTCTCCATCTACTTATACAAAAATGTTCTAGTAAATCAAAAAGAGGAGAAAATATTTGATAATCTTTACTATTTAACAACAAATATTATATTTGTATGTTTTAATATCTCTCAATAATAATAATTTTAGAGTTATTGATATTATGAATTCTAATCTTGCTAACTTTCTATCTGAAAATTCAAAAAAAGAAAAAGAGGAATCGAATCTTCAGAATCAGACTACTGAGATCAATAATAGTAATTTTCCAGAGGATGAAGAGGACAATCACAGGTTTATCGCGGACCATAGTAAGCAAACTATTGGGGTAAAAGGGAAGGATTACATCTTATTTGCCCCAGATAATTTGTCACCTTCAATTCTAATAGATGTAAAATATGATGGTAAGAAAGAGCAAGCTTATGTCAAATTGTTCAATCCTGAGGATGGAAAAGTTTACCGCTGGTATGATAAAACAAACCATCTACCGTATCTATTAACAACTTTGAGCAAAACCCAAGTTGAGGTTCAATTAAAGAATGAGAAGGAATTCATAGGTTGTAAGATAGTAAAAAAACGCAGTTTGTTAAACGATAAAACCATAAATTTAACCAAAGTTCTGGCATCTAATCCCTTAGCAATTGGTGGTAAAAACAATAGCTACAGAAGCCAACTTTCTCCATCTTTTGAATCCAATATTCGCTACCATCTTAGCTATATTTATGATCGTCATTTAATTCCATGCACATATTACACAATCCAAAACGGGGACTTGATAAGTGAGGAACCTGAAATTAGCAAAGAAGTGCAAGAAGGCATTCTTGAAATTTTTAAGGGGCAATCACCAGAAATTGCTCGATTAGTTAAACAAAATATGCCTTTGTTCTTTGCACCTATTCCTCGTATCAAACGCTGTTCAGTTGATATTGAAATTCATAGCGAACCAAACAAAATCCCTGATCCAAACGAAGCTATTGAAAAAATAATCTCTATAGGAATTTCAGATACTGATGGGAATACTTGCGTTTATGTGCTTAATGAGGAAGGTAAGCAGATTGACAAAAATAGAGCAATTAGCAAATTCATTGAGTTCAAGGATGAAGCAGAATTACTGAAAGCGGTTTTCAAAAAGATGGGTGAATATCCAATAGTTATTACATTCAATGGAGACAATTTCGACTTCTTATATTTAGATAATAGAGCAAAAAAACTGAAAATAGAAGAAACTATTATTCCTTTTGTTAGAACACGGTCTCAAGATATTTATCTCTCTAATGCAGTCCATATTGATTTGTACAGATTCTTCAGACAACCAGCAATGAGAATTTACGCATTTGGAGGTGCTTATGAAAGAGTCACCTTAGATGAGCTAGGAAAATCGCTACTTGGTAAAGAAAAAGTGAAACTAGATGAACAGATTTGGGATTTAGATTTAGAAGATTTAATCAAATATAATGCACAAGACGCAGAAATAACTCTTGAATTAACAACATTTAGCAACAATCAAGCAATAGAACTCATTATTATGCTATCCAGAATCACAAAGATGCCAATTGATGATTTCACAAGATCAAGTGTAAGCGTTTGGATTCAGAACTGGATGTACTTTGAGCACAGACTTCTAAATTATCTTATTCCAAGAAAAGAAGACATTATGCGACTGAAAGGAGATGCATCTACAGAGGCAACTATCAAGGGCAAAAAGTATCAAGGCGCAATTGTAATTGAGCCTCAAGTTGGTGTGTGGTGGAATGTTTATGTCCTTGATTTTGCTAGCCTGTATCCTTCAATTATTAAAACCAGGAATCTTTCGTATGAAACGATTAATTGTACTCATAAAGAGTGTAAAGGAAACACAATTCCTGAGACAAACCACTGGGTATGCAACAAGAATGTGGGTATAAGCTCAATGCTTGTTGGATTTATAAGGGATATTCGTGTTTATTGGTTTAAAGGTCGAGCAAAAGATCCAAATCTTAGTGAAAGTGAGAGAAATCAAAGTAACGTAATTCAATCTTCATTAAAAGTTATTCTCAATGCAAGTTATGGTGTTTTTGGTTCGGATAACTTTGCTCTTTACTGTCCACCTGTAGCAGAATCGACAGCTGCTCTAGCCAGAGAAGCGATAACAAAAACCAAAGAATATTGCGAACAAAAATTAGGTTTACAAGTTCTTTATGGCGATACTGATAGTATTTTTGTGCTTCAACCAACTGAAAATGACATAAAGGAACTAGAGGATTGGAGTATGAAAACTTTTCAGATTGAATTGGGAACAGATTATGTCTTTCGATATTGTGGTTTTTCGGATAGAAAAAAGAATTATTTTGGTATTACAACTAAAGGAAAACCAATAGTTAAAGGTTTGATGGGTAAAAAGAAAAACACTCCTGTTCTTGCTAAACGTCCCTTTGAAAAAGCACTAGAAGCTTTATCTGAAGTTCAGAATCCTGAAGAATTGGAAGTTGCTAAGAAACAAATCATAAAGATAATTCAGAAAGTTGTTCGAGAGATATCTAAGAAAGAATTTAATTTGGAGGATCTTGCTATCAGTGTAACGCTTTCGAAAAAACTTGCACAATATGACAGTTGGACTCAACCTCTGCAAACAGCTGTTCAATTAATCATCGCATTTCCAGAAGGTGAAAAACCATCTGTTGGGAGCGTTGTTAGTTTTATTAAAACCAGACCATTTAAAATTCAAGCAAATGAAGTTAAATTATCTGATAAAATTAGCAAAAACAGTGAATGTTCAGTTAAACCACTTCAATTAGCTAAGATAACCGATGTAGATATACCTAAAATTAAAGAACTACTCAAGACAACATTAGTACAGTTGCTTGATACCATTGGAATTTCATGGGATGAGTCTATCGAAGGACAAAAATCATTAGATAGTTGGTTCAAATAGAAGTTGATGTAAATGTTAAGAACAATTATGATGAGAATTTCACAGAAATCGTTGAATATAGAAACCTTAGATGAGTTTTACTCTTCTTTAGATGACGAATCTATAACAATTAAACGTATTTTTGATCCACGATATTCATTTTCTGGAGATGATCTCATAATAGAGGGGGATATCGATAACATTCTTACAAAACTTACACATGATTTACACAAAGTCATTTCAGTTCGCTATAGTTTTGACGATTATGAGGATCCGTTTGATCCTTTAGCAGCTCTTAATATTCAACACGGAGATACTAAGATATACTTTGGAACAACCATGGTTGATTATGAAAACCTGTATGAGAGATTACGCGTTAAGGATAAGAAAAAGATATTAGCATTATTATTTAAAACACAACTTGGAAGTCAATTCATATCACTAATGCCAGTGAAGATAAAGGGAGTTGTAGTAACGAATCGGTTAAATGGAAGTGTTGAATTCATATTACCTGCTCAAAGAATGGAAACTTTGAAAGTTTGGTTACAAAAACTCATACAAGTGCGAACCGTAAATTTTAACACATTAGTTGATATATACCGTGAAACTGACCCAAACATGAGAAGGAAAATGGAAGAAACGATGAGTTGGGTCAATAATCAATTACCTGAGATTGTAGCGAAATCATCTGTTGTGGAAGATATTGATATAGTTAGAGCATACCAAAACACCTTAGCTCTTATGTGATTTTTTTCTTAATTTCTTTAAGACATAAAGAGTTAAAGTTAAAAATAAAGTCTTTTTATGCATTCAAGGAGAAGATAAAATGAACAAGATGAAACTAATAATTCCACTAATCTTACTTGTTGTAACACCGATTTTTATTCTACCAGCAAATTCGTTCATACCAGAAGATCAAGTTTTGATATTAGATCAACAATACCTCACTAGGGAAGCTATTGAGGGAGAAAACATTACTATTGGAATTATTGTTAAGAACTTCTTAAATTACACAATTACAGACGCAAACATCTCATTAGACCTTACTGAAGAGGTTAATGCACTAAGATTTACCTCTTGTGATTTCGGTTCCCTCACCAAGGAAAATGTCACTCTTAATTCAACAATACAATCATCTGACGAAGACGAGTTCACTGCCACAAACATAACTTATGGCTATATGACAGAAAGCTATCTCACTTTCAATGTTTCACAAATATTGAACGGAACCCAAGCAATTTTTTATTATAATATAACTTCAGACGAAGATAGGTCAGCACAAGTTCCAAATGTAAAAATGTCTTATTATGATAATTGGAAAGATCTTCAGGAAATTCAGAGTCGAACCCAATTGTTACTCAATTTCCTACCAACCAACCCCCCAATAGATCCAATTTTACCTTGTTGGGATTGTGGAGAATCTTTGCCTAATTTTTGGGGTTGGATTATCTTAGGTTTAGCGCCGATCTTATTCGGAGCTATAATTTCCTCTGTATTATATATACGCAGAAGATAAAAGTAATCTTCTGAGTTTCTCTTCTATTTTTCATTTATCATAAATATAGAAGCCTTCTTTTGTTTTCTTTCCCAGTTTTCCCTCATTTACCAATTTACTGAGAATTTTAGCTGGTTTGTAGCTCACACCTAGTTGTTCTTCCAAATATTGACCAATATCCAACATAACATCTAATCCTATGTGGTCAGACAACTCAAGTGGTCCCATAGGATGATTGAGTCCAAATTTAATTGCTGTGTCGATAGATTCCTTATCGGAAACACCATTTTCGAATAGTTTGTAAGCTTCATTCAAGAAAGGCCAAAGCAAACGGTTTACAATGAAACCAGGCACCTCATTTGATGGTACAGCAATTTTACCAATTCTGTTGCATAAGGTAACTATATCAGCCACAACTGACTCACTTGTTTTTTTCCCTTTAATAATTTCAACAAGTTTCATGAGTTGAGGAGGATTAAAGAAATGCATCCCTAGAAACTTGGAGGGTCTCTTAGTTACATCAGCTAAATTGCTAATACTTAAGGCAGAAGTATTACTAGCAAAAATCACTTCATCGGAGCAAAAAGAATCCAATTCTTTAAACAAGTCCTTTTTGGCAGCTTCATTTTCAATAATTGCCTCAATAACTAGTTGAACATCTTTGGTAGCTTCTTTCAAATTAGTGCTCAAAATAACGCGTTTAAGAATCTCGTTAGATTCATGGTGAGTTATTTTTTCTTTCTTTATACTTCTGTTAAGAAATTTCTTTATACGTTCAATACCTTCATTAAGATACTTCTGTTCAACATCTACTAAAACAACATCAATTTTTGCCTGCGCAAAAACAAGTGCTATTCCACTCCCCATTGTTCCTGAACCAATAACAGCTATTCTGTTGATTTCTGAAATCATATAACTATTCTATCACACTAATATATTTAAGAATTAAGCAACTGGGGTTTTCTAGTAGTTCGCTATGTGAATTTGACGTGATCCTGTTTGATAGAAGTTGTGAATAGAACATATTTTCTCCCGTAACTTCTTAGTATTACATCGCCTTTTAATCGTTTTTCTGAATTTTTAACTGAGTGTTTTATACATGAGTCCACAAATTGAAGTGAAATTTAGAGATTATGATATCTATAAACTAGCTATTTGTGGTCCAGGTAAATCCGGTAAAACATCTATTTGTAAAAGACTAACTCAGAATATTTTTCAAAAGAAATATCAACCTACCTGTGGGGTAGAATTTCATAGTTATTCATTCAAAACAACTAAAGGCAAAGCAGTAGCTCTTTTCTACGATATGGCAGGACAAAAACGTTTTGGTGTTGTAAGGAATCTTCTCTATTCAGGTACTAATGCTGCAGCAATTGTTTTTGACGTATCAAACAAAGAATCTTTTCGAGAATGTGCGGAGTGGATTAGAGAACTAAGAAATCAAAACAAAGAATTAGATATCACTATTGTAGGAAATAAAACAGATTCTACTCGAGAAGTTGAGAAAAGTGATGCTGAGAGAATTAGTCGCAGACTTGGTTGCAGATACATTGAAACTTCTGCTTTAACCGGTGAAGGGATAGGAGATTTAGTCAAAACTTTAGTAAGATCTGCCATCAGCAGTTCTAATAAGAAACTTGTAGGTAGATAATATCTAACTATTTTCTTCAATATACCTGTTATTTTCAACAATGAAGCGAAATATTTTTCATGGTTCGAATAATTAGTAAACTGATGAGTAGTAGAAATAGACGAACCTCCAATATTAGAATATATATAATTCAGTATGCTATATTTCTCTTTGGTGCAATGCTTGCAATCGTGGGGATTTACATGATTAATCTCGATGATTTAGCTACTGCAGGATTTATTCTTCTGAGTTTAGGTGCTGTTTTTGTTGTTTTATCTTATATATATGCGAGGTATGGTGCTAGGGTAATTGGTACAAATTGTCCCTTCTGCTATGGAATAGGTTATACTGATAAAGGAAAAGATAAAGTAAAAGAACTCTGTCCTGTCTGTGAAGGATCAGGAAAAATGTATTCCAAGTCTCAACAATATCTCATGGAAGAAAAAAGGAGAAATAAAGTAACGAAAAGTGAACTCTCAAATAGTGTAGAGCCTACTGAAGAAGAACATAATAATGATTGAGTATGGGACTAATCCGTGAGAACTCTTAAAAACATAAAAAATCATTTCGAATCAATTATATGACTTCTTTAACTGCAATATATGGTGATGGAAGAGGAAAAACCAGTGCTGTTATTGGTTACTTATATCGCAAAAGCACTGAAGAAAAAAACATAATTGTTGCTCAATTTTTAAAAACTGGTAAAAACTGTGGTGAATGCAATTTTTTTGAGTCTTTTCCTAACGTCATGTGGTATTGTTTTGGAAAAAAAGAATTTTATCATGAAGAGAATAAAAATGAATTTCTGGAGATAATAGAGACTGGTTATCAACAATTAAAAAAGGACATAATTAATAGAAGGGTTGATATCTTAATTTTAGATGAGGTTGGTATTGCTTTATTTTTTAATTTAATAAAATGGGGAGAGATAGAAGACCTCTTCCAATTCGTGAAGGAAGAAGTTATAATCACCGGTAGAAAAATCCCCGCTATTGCTCTTCAAAATGCTAGTACTTCTATTTTTGTAAAAGAAATAAAACACCCATATAATGTAGGAATCCAAGCAAGACAAGGTATCGATTACTAATTGTAAAAACCAACAAGAACTTAGTATTAATTACTCATCTTCTTAACAAAACAAGGTAAGATTTTAGTTAAATTACTTTTGAAGAAGGGTCTCCCTACGAAGAAGTTAAATTTACTTAGAGTATAGATTAAACTGAGTATTATCTTTATATACTCTAACCTCTTCGGTCAAGTAGCAAGGGTGAATAGTATGAGCAAAGAAAAGCAGGAGGAGACATCTAAGCCTGAAACAAAAGAAGTTGAGGAACAATATGAAGAGCTCCTCATAGAACAAGCTGAAAAAGAGATGGTTGAATCAAATAAGAAGATCTCAATTTTAGAAATAAAGGATGTTCCAGGTTTAGGTAAAAAGAGTCAAGACATCTTAGCAGAAAACAACATATTAACAATCGATCAATTAATGACTACTAGATTAATTGAATTACAGGCAATGGGAGTACAACGCGCTACTATTAAAAAAGCCCGTGCTGCAATCTCCGAATCAGTTGCAAAATTCAAATATTTCAAGGAAGAATTGGGACTTGAAGATCTTCCAGGGGTTGGAAAATCAACAGCTGACATGCTACACGAAAAAGGTTTGAATGTTTACCTACTTGAAACAACTCCTATTCGTGAACTAGAAGATAAGTACGGGATCACAGAAACTGCCTCAAAGAAATATAAAGAAGGGCTAAGCGAATTAAGAGGAGGGATTGACTTTGTTAATGCTTTTGAAATAATGGAAAAACAAACGAACGCTCCTGCTTTCACTTATGGAATAAAGGCTTTAGATGCATTAACTACCATTGAAGAACTTGGTGTATCAGGTGTGAGATTAGGAGAAACAGTAGAGTTTTTTGGTCCGTTTAGATCTGGTAAATCGCAAATTTGCCATCAACTTTGTGTAACAGTACAGTTACCAACTGAATTAGGGGGTGTAGGAAAGAAAGCAGTTTTCATTGATACTGAAGGAGCTTTCTCACCTAGTAGAATTAAGGCTGTTCATGCAAGATTACAAAGTGAACTCGGTTGGGAAAAGAGCTTTGAAGATGTCCTCAAAGACATAACCTATGCAAGAGCTTACAACTCAGACCATCAAATGAGTTTAGTAGAGAGATTACTTGAATTATTCTACAATCATAAGGATGAGTATGGTTTTGTTGCTGTAGATTCAGCAACGGCACATTTCAGAGCTGAATATGCCGGTAGAGGAACATTAGCAGAAAGGCAACAAACAATCAACCATCATTTAGGTATATTAGGTAGGATAGCTAATACTTACACAGTTGCTGTTGCTATAACGAACCAAGTTCAATCAAATCCTGCGGCCTTCTTCGGCGATCCAACACAAGCTATTGGTGGAAATATTCTAGGTCATTGGGCAATAACAAGATTTTATTTGAGAAAATCAAAAGGTGAAAAACGAATAATAAGGGTATATGATTCTCCGTATTTACCTGAATCAGAAGCAGTTTTTGCAATTACTCCAGAAGGTTGTATTGATGTAGAAGTAGATTAACTACTCTTTTACAGATTATTACCACAATTACCACAAAATGTCCAATTGACATTGATGGTTGTTCCACAATACGGACACTTGCCGCGATGTTTTCGAGGAACAGATGTAAGATTCATTTTAGAGGGGCCATATTTTGTCAATGGGGACACCCCCATCATTTCAGTTGGTTCAGAGGCATATTCTCGTAATTCATCAAAATCACTTTCTTCAGATGGAGAGACATCATTGAATTGAAAAGGTTCATGTGTTGGAGATTTTGATAATGGACTACCAAATAAGTTAGTTATATCGATGTCATTATTATCAATTTCAACTTTCTCCACATAGGCTTTGTTGAACTCAGGTTGAAAGTCAACTGGAAATTGTTTTAAAGAGTCTAATTGTGTTTCTAGAGTTGAAGATGACGTAGATAATTCTGTCTCACAAGTAGAGTTAGAATGGAGCTTATCGTAAATTTTACAATAGGTTGACATTGAACAAGATTTTTCCTCAACTTTAATATCTGGAGACTGGTCAATAAATGATCTTCCAATTAGTAGAGAACCATTAAGAGAATGAACTTTAAGACCTTGTTCAACAAGAGCTCGAAGTATATCCTTTGGATCGAATTTCAATCCATTAATCTCAACAATCCCTTTAACATCATTAAGATTCATCACTTATCAAGATAACGTAAACCTTGGTAAGTTAAAAAATAAGTATCATATCAATATGGATGAGGGTATTACTTTTGATTTCCCATACTCATTGATATTTCAAGTGAATAGCTTTTGTAACTCGCTTTAACCAATCGTCCAATTTAGCAATAAGCTCGCTATGAATATCTGGTAAAAGAATATCTGCTTCTGGCATTTTTCCAACTCTTTTAACCCAAGAATTGAGCTCATAAAGCATTGGAGACATACCCACTTGAGTTTCTACTTCAACTCTTAAATCTTCTAGCATCTTTCCAATGTTACCACAACTAGATTGTGGAGTTATCATTTGACTTATGTGTTTAAATTTACTTGAAACAGCATTAAAAGCTGCATCTGCCCCATCGGATGCACTAGATGGTGAAGCTTCCTCTTCAAGAGCTGGTGAAACATATTCTTCCTTAGATTTTTTAGACTCTTTAACTTCAGCAGGAGCAGATTCTTTTTTCTTTGCTGACTTCTTTGCTGGAGCAGCAACTACTGAGCTTGATAATCCATCTATTTTTGAAGTCAAATCTGCAATCATGCCTTTCATATTTGGTATTTCGCCCAATTTTAGACCAACTTCTGAAACCTGTGATTCGACGTTTGAAAAACCGGTCATTTTTGTATCTAATTGAGTGATCTGGGCAGACAATTTAGTAATAGCTTCATTCACATTTTGAACTAAGTTAGACAATTTATTTATTGAGTTGATTAGTTGAACTAGCATTTCCTCTGGATTACTCATATAATCTCACAAGTGTAAAGAATGTATCGAAATTAAAAAGATTTTTGGAAGAGGATATCTATTTTCATAACAGAAACTACAAAAATTATTCTAAGTCACTAGAGCATTCGTAATGTTAATAAATCTAACTCGCTTTTCTTAAATGACAGCTAATGAGTGAAAGAGACATCGTCGAATTATTAGTAAGGTGGCGTTCGCTAGCAATGATGCTTGAAAGAGAGGAATTCAAAAGGATAGCAGGAGATCAAAAGGGTTTAATCGCGGGCGTTCTTATGATATTGCTAGAAATGCAACAAGGCTCGTCCCGAGGATACTAAACTTAATCTCAATTAGTCAAATCTAAAGGAAGGATTTGAATAAATGTTAGCAGAAGAAGAGTTCTGGCCAAGGATAGCAATTGAAGCTAACGAATTGAAAAAAGAGCTTCCAACATTTAAACCAGTAGATAATAATACATTGTTCTGGAGAGGATTCATTTTTGGAGCTGGTTTATATGAAGAAGGAGTGTTTGTCCTTGAAATTGAAATCCCCAGAGAATATCCATTCAAACCACCCAAAGTTAAGATGCTAACAAAAGTATTCCACGCAAATGTTTTCGATACAAGAATATGTGTAGGAGTATTAGGAGTAGATTGGACACCTGCTAATAACCTAGTAGATGTGATTGAATCAATACGGTTTATACTTAGTAATCCAAATCCTGATGATCCATTGAATTCTACAGCTGCTAATTTGATGAAACGTGATCCAAAGGAATATTCCCGCAAAGTGAGAGAATATGTTGAGAAATATGCTACTTTTGAGCAGATAGGCAAGTATTCGTTGTAGAAAAGCGTTTTTTCTAATATATCAACAGAAGGAATTTTTATTTATCTACAGGCATAAGACAAATTAATGTCACCAGGTTATATTCAAGAAATATTCTCCAGTTTTCAAGGTGAAGGAGCTTCTATCGAAGGAAGTTGTTATGGTTTAAGACAAATTTTTGTTCGGTTTTCAGGATGCCCTCTTGCTCTAGGAGTACATGGAACCAAGGGATGTATTTGGTGTGATTCCCCGAAAGCTAAAACAACTGAACAAAAAATATGCTATATTGAAAAAAATGCAGGAAATCAAAAATTTAGAGAAGAGAAAAACCCAATCAGTCCAGAAAACATCACAAAAATTATTCAAGAGTTGACAACCAGAGACTTACATTCCATTAGCTTGACAGGAGGAGAACCACTTTATCAACCTGAATTTCTTGAAGAAATTCTCAATCAACTCAAAACTGGAAGTTACAAAATGTTCTTGGAGACGGCTTTCACCGACGATTTCAAGTTTCTTGAAAAAATTGCAAGTAAAATAGATTATGCTAGTGTAGACCTAAAAGATAGAACTGCAGGCGCGTCTACCAACTGGGAACAGCTCATTGAGGAGGAAGGTAAAATGATAAAAATATTAAAAAATTCTGGAACTAAGGTTTTTGCAAAAACTGTAATAACTAAATCTTCAAAAAAAGAAGATTTTGATGTAATTATAAGGAAATGCTCAGAAATTGATGTTCCAATCGCAATTCAGATTGTAACTCCTATTAAGGGGGCAAAAATATTGCAGCCAACATGGAATCAAATCAAAGAATTCTCTGAACTGGCTGGAAAATATTTACCTCCAGAGAAGATTGGTATTTCTGTCCAGATGCACAAGAGCATTAACATACTATAGAGAGTTATAAAAATGAAAGTTAACAGTGACAAACTATCTGATGTTCAATCTGATCCATCAAAGATACAGATAGGGATCCGAAGAGTAGGCATCAGCGATTTACCCAAAATTATAAGACGAAAAAGATTCGGAGTTTATAATGAATTATCAGCTAAAATAGATGTCTATGTGGATCTTTTGCCCTCAAAACGAGGCATTCACATGTCAAGGAATATTGAAGCAATAAATGAAGTGATTGCAACTCTTACCGGAGAAGTAATTACAGATTGTGAAGAGCTCTGTGCAAAAATCGCCGAGAAGTTAATTACCGTTCAACCTGGAGCGCGTTATGCAGAGGTTAACTTAAGAGCGGATTATGAAATGGAAACATTTTCAAATGCTATTTCCAGGACAAAATCCAGTGTTCACAAACTACGTGCAGGTGCTTATGCGAAAAAAAAGGAGGATAAGATTACAATAACGAAAGTTATTGGTGCAGAAGTAGAAGGTACAACTGTATGTCCCTGCTCGCAAGAACTTTCAAGAGACATAGCTAAAGAGAGATTATTAAAAGAAGGATTTTCTGAAGAGCAAATCAAGAAAGTTATTGAAAATGTTCCAATTGCAGCTCACAATCAACGATCAAAGTCTATACTTTTATTAGAGCAACCTAGAGATGCTGAGAGAATAGAACTTGAAGATATCATTGAAATTCTTGAAACATCAATGAGTGCTCCAGTCCACGAAGTATTAAAAAGGAAAGATGAGCTTGAAGTAGTTCTCTATGCCCATCAACATCCAGTTTTTGTAGAAGACGTTGTTCGAATCATATTGCGTAAAGTAAGTAACAAATTTGTAAATCAACCCCCAAATACCATAGTATCAGTAAAGCAAATAAATTATGAAAGCATACACCAACATAATGCAGTTGCTGAGGTTAAAACAACACTTGAAAGCCTAGATAAGCAATTAAACGGATATGAAAAAAATGAAGATACAGAAAAAAAGTAGCTATTCTATTATAATTGAAGATTTGAAAAAATTAACAACTTATGATGGATCTCAACTTTCAAGTCAGTTTACATCTCAGAATTACAATGTAATAGGAAACTCAATCCTAGTTTTCAGAGGAGGAATGAAATTATCTCCAAAAGAGATGGTAGATATAAAGGATATACAAAGAGAATCTCACTTGAGCGATATTTTAATTAGTTCAGATGACAGTTTACATTTTATCATAGAAGAATTTGACATTCAACCTCCAAACATGGAAATTGAATATTATAGATTAAGAGTACTTACACAGATAGTTATAGAATTTCTAAGGTCTAGAGGGATATCTACAACAAGGAAAGGTACAGACATATACATTCATGACAGGAAACTAAATGTAGGAATTGCAAGTATTAGTGTATCTAGTAGCAAAATACACTTTGGAATAAATCTGGGCTGTACAGGTTTCCCACAACATGTTAAAGCAACATGTTTATTTGATTTGGACATAAAGGAAGATGAGATAGAAGAAATTATAGTTCAAATAACAGAGAAATATGTAGAGGAACTACAACGGATAAAAGAAGACGTTGCAAAGACACGTTATATACATTAGGTGATCAAATGAAATTGAGGATATCTGGTGACAAACTTACAATCGCGTGTGCCCATATGCTTTCGAAACACGATAAATGTGCTCGTGTGCATGGCCACAATTATCAAATTGAAGTTGAAATAGAAGGAGAGCTAAATGAGAGTAATATGATTATCGATTTTAGTCTTTTCAAAAAAAGTGTGGGTGAGATTCTTAAAGAGTTAGATCACAAAACTTTACTTCCTGAAAATAGCAAAGATTTTGACATTAAAACTAACGAAAAAGAAGTAGTAGTTACAACATGTGATGATAAGAGATATAGGTTTCCAAGAGAAGATGTTATATTGTTACCAATAGAAGCAACAACTGCTGAACTTATGTCAATATATTTTCATGATTTAATCAAAAAACAATTTCCAGGATTTAAAGTTACAGTAATTATGTCGGAAACCCCTACAAGTAAAGTCATCTACACAGGTGATTGATTTTCGATAATACGATAATAATATGTTGAACCTACAGGATATTTAGCGAAGAGGATTAAGAATGAGTATAGCAATAGTATTGTTCTCTGGAGGAATAGATTCTTCTGCTTGTCTTTACTGGGCTTTAGAACAATATGAAAAGATATTGTTGTTAAGTTTCAAATATGGTAGCAAGGAAGATGAAGTTATTCAAAGATTGAATCTGAAATTCGCAGAATTTTACAATTTGGAAAGCAAAATTATCTCACTAGATTTTCTTGAAGAACTCTCCTCAAAAAGAGGTTCAAAACTCACATCGTCTGAATCGGATCCTCCTGAATTTTCTAGGTTTGAGCAACTTGATGAAAACAAATTGACAAAAGAAGCTGCAAATCAAGTGTGGGTTCCGGCAAGAAACATCCTATTCTTATCTGCAGCTTCAGCTTTTGCAGATAGTTACAAGGAACCGGTCCACATCTTATTCGGTGCAAACAAAGAAGAAGCAGTAACATTTCCAGATAATACTCCTGAGTTTGTAGAACGGATGAACGATGCTATTAGTCTAGGTTGTTTAAACGAAGTTTCTGTTCTCGCACCTTTTAATACACAAGTCAAAAGAGAGATTATTGAGTTTTTGATTGAAAAAGAAGGAAAATTAGAGTATATGTCTTCTTGTTATCAAGTCAAAGAATGGACTAAGGAAGGATATCCTATTCATTGTGGCATTTGTGAGTCATGCCAAAGAAAAAAGAGAGCTTTTCAAGAATCAGGGTTTTCGGATCCAACATTTTATAAGAAATAGGTCATTTGAAAGCAAATAGTTTTTATTTATTACTCCCCTTTGTACACAATGGGGTGAAATACATATGGGCCTACGTATCTTTTCAGTAAGTAAGGATGGTAGCTTTTTTGAGGTTCCATCAGAGAAAGAGAGTTTCCTTCGCGGTGAGGGAGCTTATTTGATTGTAGATAGAAAAGAAAAGAAGATATTCATCTATCGGAAAATGGGAATATCAAGTGCCTTGGCTTATTCAGCCGCTAGAGCAGCAACCAATCTTAACACACAAAAAGGTTCAAGATATAAAATCATCAACATAGAGGAGGAAGAGAAGGATCGTATTCTTCCGTCACTTTATCAGAGGTTAGATGTTTCGATTCCAAGTGAGATTAAAGAAAGAAAAGAACTTGAGACTGTTTCGAGAAATATTGTATATGGTGAAAAAACCGTTCCAGTTATTGAAACAAAAAGCTATTCTTCAAGCTTCCAAACAATGAAAGAAGGAAAAAAAATACAACCTGTGAGAAAAACTCTTCAAATAGAGAAAGATAAAGAGAGTTATAAAACAAAAAATATTGATGAACTAGTTAAAACTTTAGCAAATCAAATTCTTTTTGAAACTAAATTGGACAAAGCCAAGAAAATGAATAAACCTGCCAGGCACATTCTAAAAGCTGAGATGGTTAAAAAAATAGATTCGTTATTGGATAGTATCTATGAAGAGGACAACTAATTACCCTCTTTCTTCATTTTTGCAATGAAAAATCCTTCAGTTTCATGAAGATGAGGATAAAATTCTTGGGTTTTACAATCCAATAGACTAGATGGTAAACCAATCATTGGTGAGGCTAGTATCAAGGAAAAGTTTGAGTTTTTCTTGAGAAACTGCGAAATAATTTCATGATTTTCATCTTCAAAAACTGAACAAGTTGAATAAACAATGTTTCCGTCCACTTCAAGTAGCCTGGAGGCTTCATTAAGTAAACTACTCTGTAATTTAATATACCAGTTTAGATCTCTTTGTTTAACCCTCCATTTAATATCTGGTCTTGAAGAATAAGTCCCGGATCCAGAACACGGAGGGTCAATTAGAATTTTATCAAAAGTCGATTTAACACTTGCTTTAAGAGTCCTCGCATCTGCTGATAGAATTTTTACTTTTTCAGCACCTAACAATTTTAATCTATTAGTTAATATTTTCACCCTTTCCTTGTTTAAATCAACAGCCAAGATATTTTTCGCTGTACCACCTTGAGCTACAATATGTGAAGTTTTTCCTCCAGGTGATGCACACATGTCAAGTATTTCCTCACCTGGTTGTGGATTTAGAACTAGTGAAACCAAAGCAGAAGCTTTTTGCTGTACAACGAGCTTACCTTCCTTAAATTCATCTAAACGTGGAATTGGTACAGGTGTCTCATCAATACGTATAAGATTCGGTATAGCATCAACAGGGGTATATTTAACCTCATAACTTGTAAGATTGCCAGCGATCTCATCAAAAGATGCTTTTAGGGTATTAATTCTTACATACATCGGGATACTTTCAAGGAAAGATTGCAATACTTTCTCTGCGAAATCTTCTCCCCATTGTTTGATGAATTTCCTAATTATCCAAGTATAAGTAAAATACTTCAGAGAATACTTTGAGGGTAAATCTTCGCGATTCTCATACAGATTTGCCTCAGTTACTGTTTGAATTAGTTCTAACAAAGAACCAAAAGACATTTTCTCAATGGGTCGATAGTAGGGTCCAAGTATTGTAACCACTTCACCAACTGACTTATTATTTACTTTCAACATGTGTGCAGCTATACGTAATAATGCCCTCATATCACTCCTTATTTTTTTCAGAGAGAAATTTGATGAACTAGTTTTTATAAAAAGATCAATCCAGTTAAGTTTTCGATAAATCTCGTGAGTATAGTAATATAAAATAGATTCATCTTCTCTATCTAAATTATACTGGTTAACGTAAAAGCGTAAAACATTTCGTAGAGATTTCCCATCATCTATATCTTCTAAAGCGGACATAACTACAGGAATTATAGAATCCATTTCATCCCAACTCTCTTTTCTGGTCAATCCTAGTTTATTTTTACTATATATTGGTTTAGTTGTTTAAATTATTAGCAGAAATCCAGTTTACCATCTCTTGCGGATAGAAAATTACTTTTTGCTCTACTTTCATTTGTAATAACTGTGAAAACTTTCTAAGAGCGACATTACAGAAATCTTGTATTGGTATAAATAGATAATTCAATTTGCTTTGTCGGTATTCCTTTAATCTTTTTGAATCTAAATTGAAACTAACCACTGTAGTTACTCCTTCCTTCTTAAGTCCCTTTAGTTCTTCCTGAGACAGTTCTTGCTTTTCCATTACAAAACATTCAGACTTATCCTCGGATGTGTTGTTAAAAGCTGTCCATCTCTTTGTGAGATGCGAAAGATTTGCTAGGAAATCTTTGAAAGAAATTCCACTAATGTTCCAGCTATAAATGTTGTTACCTGGAGATGCAGAAACTTTTCCTCGTTCAAATTGAGTAATACCAAGAGTTTGAAGAAAGTACGCAAAAGCACCATTTTGTGAATACAACCAGTTATTCGATAGGCTCATTGTTTTGATATTATTGGTAGTTAAAGATCGTAATAATTCAAAATCTCGCTCAGATAATGGAAAACCATTTTCAATAATTGATAAAGGCATAAGGGTGATAGCCAGATTAGACTTGTTTTCATTCATCAAGTGTGTAAGCTTAAGACTAGCAAATGTGGAAACGAAAATCGTTTTTACTTTGATAGATTTTGTAACTTTCTCTGCATAAGTTCCAAACTCAATCCCAAAATCCTTACTTCGTATGACTTCTTTATCACATAGTAATCTAAGTAATGTTAGTATCTCGTCTAAAGTTTTTGTCATTCTAACGACATTTGTAATTACAACTTAAAAAAGGATTTGGGGGCTTTGCTGAAAGTAAAATACTTTAAAAATGAAGAATAGAAAAAATGGTTCTTATTCCTTTAAAAAAAGAGTATTAGTACATGTTTTCGATTGGAATAAAGCTAAAAGAAAAGTTTTAAAACAAAAGTAAGGAAGAAAAGACGTAAGCTTAATTTCAAAGATTTATAAAGAGCGCCAGGATATCCAAGCGGTTACGGAGATGCATTGGAAATGCATTGCCCTTGAGGCGCCGGGGTTCAAATCCCCGTCCTGGCTCCATATTTTCTTAAAAATATTTACTTGGATGGTGAATATATTATTCTCTCTTAAGCAAATACTTAAAAAAATCTTATTTGTTTTCTTCTTGAAGTCATTAGTATCTGACATGTATAGATACTAGGCGAAGCTCAAAGGAGATAGATGTTCTCCCTTTCTACAAATTGGTAGAGTGATGAGCACCACAACTCTGGGTTGTGGAAGAGAAAAACGAACAAAAGTGATAATATGTCATTTCGCCATTTAGTTAGGATAAAGTCTACAGATTTAGAAGGTTATTTACCTGTTTCTTTAGGACTTTCTAAGATCGCAGGTGTTAACAGAAGATTAGCACAGACAATTGTAAAAACATTGAACATTCCTTATTCTGAACGTATTGGTACTCTTACCGATGTCAAAGTTAAGGAAATAGAAGGAGTTATTTCTGAACCCGTTGCCGCAGGTATCCCTGTATGGATGATTAATCGAAGAAAAGACCGCCAGACTGGTGATAATTTGCACATCACAGAGGCCAAGCTCATTCTTCAGACAAAACAAGATATTGAGAGATATATCAAGATTAGATGCCGTCGAGGAATTCGCCATCAGTTCAAATTAAAAGTCAGAGGTCAAAAGACTCGAACTCATGGTAAAAGTGGTACTACCGTAGGTGTATCTAAGAGAAGAGGAAGGGGAGTATAATGGGTGGAATTAAAAGACAAAGAAAGAAATTAAAATCTCCTGGTCATCCTTATGATAAAGCTCGTTTAGAAAGAGAGCTCCCTCTTGTTGGTGATTATGGTTTAAGAAATAAAAAGGAATTATGGAAAGCAAGTACTATTCTCTCTACAGCTAGACAACAAGCTAGAGGTTTACTTGCTCTTGACCCTGAAATTAGAAAAGTTCGAGAAGGTGAACTTCTTTCAAGACTCTCTCGTTATGGCATGTTACCTCAGGGTAGCAACCTTGACTCTGTTTTAGCACTTGAAATTAAAATCATTCTCGAAAGAAGACTTCAAACAATCGTATTCCGAAAAGGTTTGGCTTCCTCTCCTTACCAAGCTCGTCAGTTTATTACTCATAGACACATAGCTATCGGTACTGGTGTTGCAACATCTCCTAGCAGACTAATTACAGTAGCTGAAGAGGAAATTATCAACTATGCCCCCCGTTCTCCATTGAATGATCAAGGGCACCCCTCACGACCTCAAGCACCTCCTGCTTTTGATGCTGGACAACCTGAGAAAAAGGAAGAGGCCACACGCAGAAGAATCGGAAGAGATGGTAAACCCAGAAGAAAAGAAGCTCCAAAGAAGGAAGCTCCAAAGAAGGAAGCTCCAAAGCCAGAGGTTAAAAAGGAAACTCCAAAGCCAGAGGTAAAAAAAGAAAATCCAAAGCCAGAGGTAAAGAAAGAAACTCCAAAGCCAGAGGTAAAGAAAGAAATTCCTAAACCAGAGGTAAAGAAAGAAATTCCTAAACCAGAGGTAAAGAAAGAAATTCCTAAACCAGAGGTTAAAAAGGAAATTCCTAAACCAGAGGTAA
>JAUWPI010000068.1 GCA_030611665.1 Candidatus Heimdallarchaeota archaeon
CTGTTATAATTGCTATTGGACAGACTCGTTTTGCTTTAGGAAGAGGGATTTCAGAGAAAATACTTACAGAATCTATAAATTGAAAGGTGAATAAATGGCTATTAAAACTAAAAATGTAAAAGATATTTCTAAGGGCAGTAAAATTTCTATTAATATTGCACTAGCAGGTAATCCTAATACTGGAAAAAGTACTGTCTTTAATGCTTTAACAGGTTTAAAGCAGAAAATTGGAAATTGGCCAGGTGTTACTGTTGAGAAAAAAGAGGGTAAAAGAAGGTTTAACAATTTTGAACTCTCTATTACTGATTTACCTGGTACTTATTCTTTGTCTGCTTCTTCCATAGATGAACAAATAGCAAGAGATTTTATTGTTCATGATACTCCAGAAGTTGTTGTACAAATAGTGGATGCTTCGAATTTAGAACGTAATCTCTATTTAACTACAATGCTAAAAGAGTTAGGTGCTAGAGTAGTTATAGCTTTAAACATGATGGACTTATTAGAAAAAGATGGTTCCTCGATTAATGTTCAAAAACTCTCAACAGAAATAGGTATTCCCATTGTCCCTATGATTGCTAATAAAAAAATAGGTATTGATGATCTTGAAAATGCAATTGAATCTGTTTATCAAGAGGATCAAAAACCCATGAAGATAAGATATTCGAAGGAAATTGAAGAGACACTTTTAAAAATTCAAAATATTCTTGTGACAATACCTTCAATCCCCACCAATTTTAACTTGAGATGGTTAGCTATACAAATTCTCCAAAATAATACAGAGATCCCTACACTTCTGGAGCGTTGGAGTGTTAAAGATACCAATATTGGAGAGCTAACTTCTTTTGGTAAAGAAGATTATGAGGCTGAAATAATTGATTCAAAGTACGATTATATTTCTAAAATTACCTCAAAGGTTTGGAAGAAAGGTGAAACTAATGTAACCCGTTCTGATTTAATAGATCAAGTTGTTACACACAAATGGCTTGGAATTCCAATCTTTCTTTTGGTTATGTGGGGTTCATTTCAATTTGTTTTTGCTGTTTCAGTTCCATTTATGGAATTGATAGATATGTTTTTTGGTTGGTTGGCGGGACTTCTAGTAGATAATATCCAAATTGAGTGGTTAGGTTCTTTACTAGGAGATGGGATTGTTGGGGGTTTAGGAGCAGTGTTGATTTTTGTACCTCCAATTTTCACAATGTTCTTTATATTATCAATTCTTGAAGACTCAGGCTATTTGGCTCGTGCAGCATTTGTTATGGATAAATTAATGGTGAAGTTTGGTTTACATGGTCATTCATTCATCCCGATGTTATTAGGTTTTGGATGTAATGTGCCAGCAATCATGAGTACTAGGTCTTTAAAAGATAAAAAAGACAGGATGATTACAATATTGATAAATCCATTCATGTCTTGTGGTGCAAGAATGCCAGTATTTATCTTGTTTGCAGGATTATTTTTTGGAGCATCAGCAGGAACGGTGATTTTTGCCTTATATATTCTGGGAATTGTAGTTGCAATTCTTACTGCAATTCTTTTAAGAAAGACATTCTTTAAAGGTAAATCTGCTCCATTCATTATGGAATTGCCTCAATACCACACACCAAAACTAAAATCTGCTACAATTGCAATGTGGGATAAAGGAAAGATGTACCTGAAGAAGGCAGGAACAATAATTCTGATAGGTGTTATGTTTGTATGGTTTTTAGCAGCAATGCCTTTTGGTGGAGTAGAATATGGTGGTCCAGATACGTGGCTAGCAGCTGTTGGTACATTCTTTGAACCCATCTTTAGACCACTTGGATTCGACTGGAGGATAGTTGTTGCTCTAATTGTTGGTTTTATAGCGAAAGAACTAGTTATAGGTTCATTAGGTACTATTGTTGGCGGTAGTGGAAGTGAAGAAGGCATTAAATCGGCTATTTTGGCAGATGGAGGTTTCTATGCTTTAAATTCTTTGAGTTTAATGGTTTTCACTCTACTTTATGTCCCCTGTGCAGCAGTTGTAGGTGTAATGAAAAAAGAGACAGGTAGTTGGAGGTGGACAATCTTCTCAATAGTATATAGTACTGTTATTGCTTGGTTGTTCGCTTTCGCAGTTTTTCAAATAGGATCTCTATTGGGATTTGGATTATAGGTGATAAAAATGGAAATGGTAAGAAATACTTCAAAAAATATTAAAACTCCCCTGCTTTCAGGTAGTCTAGTTTTCCTGATTGCAGCTATAGCTGAAATTATACTAGGGATTTTTAAGATATATGCTGATTCAAAAGAATTAGAAGAGCACTGGGTTAATGCAATTCCTTTTCCCCCTGGAATTTTCCCTGCATTATCAATTTTTATTATTGGTCTAGTATGGCTAGCAGGTTACTTCGTTTGTATTAGGGGTCAAGATGCAAAAGGGTATCTTTTAGTAGGAACTGTAATAGCTTTAGGGTTCATACTCTTATTTATTTTAATTCTACTAACTGATGTATTCAATGCTTATGCTTTGAAACTAGAAGATTATGAAGATTGGACTGTTTTAGCTAGCCTAAGATGGATTATATTTTTGTCACCCATTCCAATATTCTTTGCCATAAAATATAGGGGATTTACATTTCCTGGAAGGAGAAGGGAACACATTAAAGCTAAATAGAGAACTATTGAAAGAATGGTGAGTACATATTGTTATTAAAACTGTTAAGTAGTATTAAAGAAAACGTTACAACAATTCAACAATTGGCATTAAGACTAGGCATGGATACTGATCTAGTACAATCTAGAATCAAGCACTGTACAAGTATTGGATACATTAAAGAGCAGCTCATTGATACAACAAATCCAGTTCAAAACAGATGTTCATTAGGAAAAGGATTATTATCACTTTCTTGTAACTTTTGTCCATTTACTAATAACTGTTCTTCTAGTGAGAATGATGATCAAATCTTAATGCTAACTTCAAAGGGAAAAAGAGCTATAGAGTTTTTAACTGCAAAACAATAGAAATAACTTATTTGAATAGAAAAAAATTTATTTGACTATAGACATCCATTAGTTTAAAAATACTACTGAAAAAATAATGTGCGAAGAGAAATTGTACAAAAAAAATAAACAGTTTTTCAATAAATACTTGAGGCAATTAAAATGAATGTTACTCTATTATTTTTTTCCCCAACGGGGAATACACACAAAGTATCTAGAATGATAGAACAGAAGTTGGTAGAAAAAAAAGTAAATGTTCAGTTTATAGATTTAACAAACAATTTAGAGTTATTTCCCAAGCGCAATTTTAAAAAATTCTTGGAACAAAACATAGAAGAACATGATTTACTTTGTATAGGTGGTCCAGTATATGCTGAACGCATGCATTATAATATATTAGATGTAATTAAGAATCTACCAAAATCCCGTAACGGATGGAGTAAAATTGCATCTGTTTTTGTAACTTATGGAGGCGTGTCTTCTGGTATTGCACTTCAAGATGCTGCAAAATACCTGAGAAAAAAAAAGCGTGTTTTGGTTGCGGGCATGAAAATAGATTCAGCTCATTCTTTTAATAGTTTTTTAAGCACAAAAATTAATGAGGAGAAACCAAATAACGAAGTATTGCCAATAATTAATGATTTTTGTGAAAGATTTGCATATCTAAGAAAGACTTACCATGATGAAATAAGAGATGTATCAAAATCATTTACATATCTTCCACTTAAGAAAAGAATTATCACTAAAATATTTTTTAATGAACGTTTTATACATAATACTATCTATCCAAAGATTAAGTTTGATTCTAAAAAATGTCAAAAATGCGATATATGTATTAGTCAATGTCCAGTTCAATGTATTGAAATGGGCAAGGATAGCCCAAAAATAAAGAAAGGTGGTTCATCATGCATTCATTGTGGGGTATGTGCTGAAGTTTGTCCACAAAATGCAATAACATTTAACATTCAGAAATTTGAAGGTTTTTTGAAAAAGTGGTCATCAGAAACAGGTTCACATTACAGAAATGAGGGAGTTAGATCTGCAGTTTATCCATTAAAGGAGTTCAAAAAATGAAAACTGACTATATGCTACTAACAATAATTATTAGTATTGTTATTAATATTGTAATTACTGTTTTATTGAAATATTAATCAATGTGAAATCCAACACCTACTGGAAAAAAAGTGAAGAACTGTATTCGATTTTTGATAGATATGTTACAGTATACCTCTATACTAATGGTAAACTAATATCTCTCCCTTATATTTCTAACTAATTTACTTAATTCTCCACAAATACCATAAATACAATATTACTCCAAGCAGCGACAGATAGAGAGTTGTTCATCTTAGAATGAACTTGCTTTCTTATATTCCGACCAATTCTCATCAAATACCTGTGGTCCAAAAATCTCTAATCCTTTCTTCTTTCTCCAAATTTCAGGAGCATCTCGAACAAAAACAGTTACTTTCCTCCCTTCTTCGAAATCTTCTTCCCAGGGAGTAAGGCCATATCCTGTATGAGAATCTATTATATAAAATCCATCAGGACACGTGATATAATGTTGGTCATTCACCCAAGATAGAAGGTACTCATTTTGATACCAGATTTTTAATTGATTTTTAGTTTCATCAGATTGCAGCATTATTTCTCCTGAGGTAAAACCTCCTTCCTCTACGCGAGAAAATTCTTTTACTTCGCCTGTATAGATGAATTGGGCATCAGGTAAGGTTTTTTTAATGACTTTGATTGGATTTTCTTTCTTCTCATTTGCTTCTCTAACTTTGTTTCCAAGTTTAATTGCCAATGAAAAAGTTTCTGGAATAATAGCTGCTTTTGCTTTTTTGATTGTCATAGGGCATCTAGCAACACTCACAGAACCTCCAGAAAGTCTAGCTATTTCTCTTGCTACAATTTCTCCACGTGTATCATCTGCAGATTTTTTTACAATTTGCACATCTCCATAACAATTAACAATTGAGAAGGGAGAGATAGAAATATCAGTTATATTAGTTGTGCTTATTGAAATTTTTGGTTTACTTCTTCCACAACAATCACCATCAATAGTTATTTTATCCATTTGAGCAGCTACCATTAAAGGAATGATACTGTTATTTGGTCCAAGCTCTGTTGCAATAAGACCTTGAAAATTAATGTCTAGAAATTCCTCTAATTCCTTTACAGCGGCAACCATGGGATTTTTTTGAATCACATCTAAATTTTCAACTAATTTAGCATCTTCATCAGTGATTCCGCCTCCAACCATTCCAATTATACATATAGAATCCTTTAATTGAAAACTCGACAAATCACCAATTGTAAAGCACCTTCCATCATCATATGTTTTTTTAATGTTTTTTATTGCTTCTGCTTCACTTCCTCCTCCTCCACAAGCTAAAATTTTCGCGCCAATTACTAAATCTAATGCTTCTATTCTTGAAAGTTGTCGAGTTATCATTTCTATCAATTCTTCTATTTATTTCTAAGTTTATTATTCTTTTTCAAAAGATTACTTGTCTGGATAGTAACATTTTTTGTTTTATTATTTTCGGTGATATCTTCATCATTCTGAAGAGAAAAATTTACGAGATTTTTAAAATTACTCTCTTAAATCTTTCAATTTGTTATGAGAAAAAATTAAAAAAATAAAGTTTCTAGATATGTTCAGCAAATCCCAAGATCAGCTATTCAATACTATTACTCTTGGAAACATATTTTTTCAATCCTTTAAACATATTTCTTTAGGATATAATCCAACTAATTCAATTTCAATGACACCTTATTCACCTTTCCAACTATAAAGAGAGTTATAGGTTATCTTCACTTCTTTGATGATTTTAAATAATCAATCCATTCAACTTCATGTAATATCTCTTTTACATTTAATCTTCTTGAGGCACTCTTAGTAGGTAAACTTGCCAATTTAATTATGAACCATTCGAAACTAAAAATGAAATTTATTTGAGCCCACAACCAGAACAACAAATCATAACAGAGAATTGTCAACACTGCGAATATTAGTACCCACCATCCACCAGTAAGCAATTCAAACTTCTCATTCATCAGATTAATATTGAAAAGAGGGTTCAAAATTGCTCTTGGTACAAGTGACCAAATTTGTAAACTAAATACAGACAGTGCTATAGTTCCCCATAGTCTGAAATATTTTACAATGATATTGTTACCAAATTTCTGAGCCTTTCCTCTGTATTCCACTAACCACAGCAGAAGAATCATTATCCCAAATTGAGCTCCTAACAGAAGGAAGAAGTATTGCATAGGTGGTCGTTGGAAGTTTAAATCAAAAACTTGGATGATGTTTAGCACAGCTCCTATTACAAAAATACCTAAAGTTATTAATCCTCCATAAAGAGGTAGTCTTTTTGATGGTTTAGGTTTAGCGAGTAATAATCCCCATGCAGACCCTATAAAAGAAGTTGCTAAGAATGGGAAAATAGGGTATAAATCACCTGTCAAGAGAACACAAATATAAGTTAGAAACGAAGCATTTTCTGACTGTAAAGCTTCGCTAGGCCACGTACTATGATAGACTACATCCGTCAAATCCCAATCAGACAGTAATACCAGGGAAGGACTATTGGTCCAATTTAGATTATCTATCCAGTTCCACATAAATGGAGTAGCTACTAAAATAACTACAGCTAAACCAGAGTAAATAATGATATTACGAACAAATTTCTTTGCACCACCATTCCTAATAAGGAAGAAAACAACGATTCCTGTAATAATTTGACACCATCCAATAATTTGTAAAGCTTCCATCATGAATATCCTTCTCCAGAAAAACGAAAGAGCAAAAGGATCTGTCCAAGTTGAAGCTTGAAGTATGGAATCACCAGAGCGATGTACTCTTCCAAAATAGCCGTAATATCCAAAGGTTTCGGTTATTCTTCCAGCTAGTAAAATGCCTATGCCGGTTAGAATTCTTTTGAATAATAATTTCCCCGGTGGGGTTCCTTTCAAAGCACTTTTTGTTGTTGCAAGACTGTTTACAACAGAAGAGATTAAGATAAAGTATCCTGCAAATCCACCAAAAAAAGCCATTATAACCATGATTAAAGATAATCCAAAGCTTAATGTTGAAAAAAGATCATCGATTCCTACCTCTGAAAAGTCCCATATGTGATTGAAAACATATAAAAAGACCATCATCCATATCGCTAAACCTCTTTGAAAATCTAAAGAAGCTATTCTTTTCATTTTAGGTTGATTTTCTTCTTGTATCTCCTTTGGCGTTGCTATCATATCTTATCACTTTCAAATAACAAATGTATTGAAATTAGATATAATATAAAGTTTATTGGAGAAAAAAAAGATATTTACTGTAAATAAGCTAGCAGAGGGTTCATTTTTATTGCTAATTCAAGCGCTTTCTTTATTAAACCTGCAGGATATCCAGAATTTGATGCAAACTCTTTAAGTTTCTCTTTTCCTTTTTTCTTAGCCACTAAACTAAAAGAAGTAATTGTAAGAGCAGCGTATGCAAGTTTGTCCAACTCTTGGCTCATTTTTGTACTCATCTCTTTTACTTTCAACTTCTTAATTGTGTCAAATAGATTTTTGAAGTGTATACTCGATTTTGTAGCTTCAACTTTCCCAGTATTTAAGTTGATAACCATCATATTTTCTAAGAGTTTTTCATTTTCTTTTATTGTGCTATAAATCTGAGAACTCATGCCACAAATACGCGATTCCAACTCGCATTTTTCTTCTGAAGTTAGATCAGTTGGAGTTACCCATACATTAACAGAGGTGTGGATATGTTGATTCATTATTGAAAGAGCATCGATTATCAATCTAACAGTAGGCTTATCTCCAACAACTAATATTCCTTCACCAACAACTGTTCTGTATATCACTTTGTCAAGATTTTTTCCTAAAGTTTTATCAAGAAAAGAAGGTGAAAGATCTTCAAGATTGTATTTTGAAAGCCTTGAACCTAAATCTTCTGTATCCATAAGAGTATTAAGAATATATTCAAAATTCCTTTCATCTTTGGAATAAAGTCGATCAATATTTTTAATCATCAATGGGAACAATCTAAATAGCGTTAAATCTAACTTACTGGGAAGTTTGAGAACGCCTACTTTTGAAATGTCATCCTCAGTTATAATTATTGTAAATGTACTACAATTTTCATCAGGAATCTGAGTGACTATACTTGTAATTCCATTTTGTGTTTTTTTATGAACTTTTAATGTATTAAGCATGAGAGCTATCATAGGGATATGAGAACCTTCTCCCTCTTTATCAAGAATCTCCCATCCTTTTGCTAGATGTTTTAGTTTGAAAGTAGTCTTTTCTCCTGCTGTAAATGGTTTTTCAGTTATACTATATTGTAATTGGTAAATCTCTTGCAAGCTACTCTCCAGAATCAACTCTGCTTGGCCCTCAGTGAGAGTATTTGCATCCACATTTTCTAGGAGAGGAGAGATACATGTTTGCAGATGTTCAAGTAATTGCTTAATCTGTTCTTCTGATAAAGCATCGTCTTCTGCCAGAGTCTCAATTATTATTACAAAATCAAATACTCTAATGAAAGATATTGTTCTGTCATGGTAAGATATAGATTGTAATTCTCTATGGTGAACTTCTTTAGAAAAAGAAATCAAGGCTGTCATCAAACCAGTTGCCAAAATTTGATTAGTATCGTCTACTGATTCTGGTTTAGAAGCTAGCAGCAGACCTGATGAAGTCACTAAGGAGATTTTAATGTTAAACATCTACCTATGTAATTTATCTAGCTACTATATAAGTAAATTTCTTAGAGCAAAGTAAGTAGAAAAATTTTTACAACATTTCTATATTTGCACCACAGGAATTACAGAAATTAGTATCAGATTTTACTCTTTCTCCACAATTAACACAAAAAGCGACTTGTTGTTTTGAGGTGATAGGGTTATAGACTACTGATGGATGAACTGTTTCACTTCTTTTCTGGTCTATTTCTCCTTCCTTCACTTCTTTCAGTTGGAAGGAATCAAGGTCAGGTAACTCAGATCTAATCCTGATAGTGCAAATAATCATCAATACACCCACAATCGCAGATAGTACAAGATCTATGGAAAATATTACAATAATCGTCTGAGTGCTCTTAATGGGGTTTAATATTGCATAAATAATT
Organism: Candidatus Heimdallarchaeota archaeon; assembly: GCA_030611665.1. Classification (GTDB taxonomy): domain Archaea; phylum Asgardarchaeota; class Heimdallarchaeia; order Heimdallarchaeales; family Heimdallarchaeaceae; genus UBA460. The sequence goes on from JAUWPI010000068.1 coordinate 9,110, forward strand.
GATCTAAGTAATATCAAAGAACTTGAAAGAATTAATCCATAATAAGGCAGTTTAGCCATTAGATTTTTCTCTTTTGAAATTGCTTTATTTAAGGTTAGCATTAGAAAAACACAGCCAAGGACGAAGATTGAGTTGATTACTATATTTAGTATTAATAAAGCTGTATTCATATCAAAAATCATGCTATACAAAAAAGATAATTCTCTAAATATTGTGGAAAGAATCATCCCTATAGAAAATATTAGCACAGTTCTTAAAGAGAGTGTTTTTGCTTCTGTGTTCCTTGTAACTTGGCGTAGTTCCTCTAGGAAAATGAACAGAAAAACGTAGGAAACTACAATGACAAAACTTCTTCCAAAAGAGAGGCCGTTTACAATTATACTATAGAAATACATAGGATGATCTGAAACGAGAATTACGAATATTATTTGTGCCAGTAAGTTCAGGAAAATTCCTGTACAAAAGAGTATTATAAAATTTCTTGAAGAGTTCAGTATCTTCCTTTGTTTTAAAACATAATCATAAGAAGCAGCTTTGTTATATGCAACTCGATCTTTACCTTTTAACAAACCAATAATTATTTTATTTCTTAAAGAAATTGTATTTATTTCAGAAATACTTTTTTCATCCAAAATTGAATGGATTTGTGGAAAGTTTTTACTTGTTAAAGATAAACCTGCAGAGAAGACTATTACTAATAGAGTGAAAAGAAATAGAATAGAAAAGAACAACCATTGCATGATTATTTCACCTTGTGGAGTTAGAACAACACGACAATAATCCCAAGCGGTACAACGAATTTCTGAGAATTTAGCATTAACAATATTTGTGGTGATTATCTCAGCTAAGAGTACAAAAGGTATAAACAAGGAAGTATAAAATAAAATGTTACTTCCTTTTAACTGCCCATTTGACAGATATCCCTTATTTATAAAGAAAAGAAAGAATCTTCTCAAGTAGAACATACCACTTGTTACAAGAAGCAAACCAACGAGTATGATTATTCTAGATACGATTTGAGGTAAGTCTATCAAAGATGTTATTGACCAAAAAGTTAAGTTACAACCTAAAGTTATCACAAGAATTCCTCCACCTATTAGGTATATAGTCCTTTTAGTAATCTTCTTCAACTCAGGAAAATAATTTGAGAATTCCTTTATTTGAAGCAAAAATCTAAACGTATTACCATAGACTAATGCCATTCCAAAAATTGTCAAGAGACTAAATTCTATTATTAATACAATCGTCCCATAGTCATCAAAATACCAAAAACCCCAGTAAATCTCAGATAATACAAATAAGACGATAAGAGACACTGTGATTGTTGTAATAATCAAAAACACAGAAAGTTGCTTACAGATTCGTTCTACCCTTTCTGAAGGTGTTTCTAGTAGTTGTGAAGTATAATGATTAGATACTGAAGAATCTAAAGTACCAAGATCTTTACTCATGGCAAAAAGAGCATAAAGAAAGAGTATAACAGAAGAGATAATTATGAAGAAAGTTGTATAATTAAGAGCTTTACATGCTTCCGCTTGAGCAGTTCTCCAACGATATCCATCATAATCCAAATTTAGGAAAATAGCTTTTCTTGCTATTGCATTGATGACCTCTATAATAGCAATAAATATGAATGGAAAGATAAAACGCAGATGAGTGGTTGAAAATGATTGAATTTTCTTTTTATCTCTGAAAATACTTAAAGTACGCGAGAAATTGATAGCACCTATTAAAAGAAGTACTATTCCCAAGATCGCTAAACAATGTTGAAAATAGTACCATTCACTGTTAACCTCTACAAATGAAAAAAACGATGAATTGATACAAATTATGAAACCAATGACCATCAATATCGAATACTTACTTGAGAATTTAGCAGATGGTTCATTTATTCCTAAGAACCTGAATTTATGCAGTAACTGAAAGAAGAAATAGAGAACGAAAATCAAACTTATGATGAGAAATGGAGCTGAAGTTAATAGTATCTCAATATCATAATATCCTGTTGACCCTGTAATGAAAATAAGAGCTAGTGTTACAGATAGTAGGAAGAAAATGATGAGTGAAAAAAATAACCTTCTTGCTAGAGTTCTCAATTGAAATGCATAATCATTATTGTGTGGTACAGATTGAATATTTTTCTCCATTTAATCAACCTTTATGTTTTTTTATGCCATTTCCATCAGAAGAAAAGACACATATCATTATATCACTATGTTGATATCACTATGTTGATAGATGCTTATAAGTCTTTCCTAATTTTTCAGTAAATTAATAGAACGTAATAATCTTTTTAAAGATTTTCCAGAGTAAATTGAAAAGGTAATTTTGAAGATCTTATTGATAGATTTCGATACAACAATAATTTTAACTGAATGGTGAGATTGTTAAACCAATAAAACCTGTTTCAATAGCTGGAAACTTCTTTAAATCGCTTAAAGAATTAGTGTATATAGGATCGGACATAACTCCGTCTTATCTACCAATAGACACACCAACACTAACTATAGAAGGTCATACAGTCTCCGGATAATCTTCTACTTTTTTTTTGTTTTTTCAACTGATGTAGGACATAATGATGTTGTGTGAAGTGACATTTTTTGGAATATAAAAACTGACATGAAGAGTGCTTTCTAGTATAATTATCTAATAATTTTACTCAAATTTTATATGAAGAATATTAAAGATTAAAAAGAGTGAGAGATGTTACAGTTATGCCCTCACGAAAGAGAAAAAACATACATGTTGGTGCAAAGGTATCTATTATGGAAAAACGTAATCAAAGAACCGGAGACTTGACTACAGGTGTTGTAAAAACTATTCTCACCAACTCTAATAATCATCCTCATGGAATTAAGGTGAGACTTGAGAATGGGAAAGTGGGTAGAGTTAAATCATTATTAGGATAATTTTCGAAATATTCTGTTCAAATCTTGTTGACAATTTGGACACTTGGAACTTTTTTCAAGCCATTGTTCTATATGGTAAATATGAGCGTAAACACCACAGCATGGCAATCTCATAATACTGGCTTTTTCCTTGGGATCAATATTTAGTAAACAAACTACACAGGTTGGTCTAGGAGCTAAACATTTATCGCATTTCATTTCTGTAGAATCAAAAAGATCTCCACATTCATAGCAACGTAGGAAAGAAGTCTTGGATCCAAATCTTTCTATTCTCAGAGATTTAGTTTGCATCAAAAGTATCAGTTCAATAAAATGGTTTACAGGAGCATTTTCGTTGATTATTGCAAAAATGATTTCATCGTCTATAGTTAATCTTTTGATAAAAGGAAGAATCTCTTCCAATTTTAAACCAACTTCTGGAATTTTTATAATTTCTAGAAATGCTGCAGGGATATTTGATTGAACTAGATGGTCATCTCCAAGTATATTCTGAAATTCAGAGATTTTAACAAATTTCTTTTTCTCTTTCGATACTTCTTGAATATCAATAGAGATGGAAAAAGGTCTCTTTAAGTATCCAATATATAATAAATTCTTCTCTTTTGTAAAGGCCATTAGAGAGCCTTTAACATCTGCTAAAGGATTGTTTGGATGAAAATTGAAAATTAGACCATGCCTATAAGGAACTTTTTCTATTAACCATGGTTGAGCTAAAGCAAATTTGGAAAATAATTCATCATTGAGTTGATCTATTTCTTCCTCGTTATCAGTGTGATGCAGAATTTCTTGATATTTCAGCATTTTAGAATTCAAAGAGTTTTTCGATTTAAATTCGCTTTTTAGATTTACATAACTGTCAGTTTTAATTGAGTATATCTTACCCTTCTTTTGATATTTTTCATCATCAGCATAATCAAAATATGTTTCATAGTTACTTGTATCAATGCTTTCAAGTTTTGACACCCAACTAAAAAGACCATAATTGTAATAAAGCCGTTTTGTTTGAATGGGTTCAACTTTTTGTTTTAAATGTTTCATCCGATTACCCATCTTTCGAGTAAAAGGTACCCGTGCAATAATCAGTATGACGAGAGATACAACAGCTACTACACCTATAATTACGTAAACTTCAACCATTTCTAGTTTAATTTAGATTCTGTAAAATATATATCTTTGCGTTTACAAAGAATGAATCAGATTTATAGAAAATATTCTTATTCTAGTTGTAGTCACATCTATGTATGTCTAACAGATACTCTGAAGAATTTTTAGAGAAAAATTATTTTGGATATATTTACTTGAATTCATCTAAGGCATAAGCACTTTCGATGTAATCTGCTAGCTGAACAGCAAAACGGGTAGCAGGTCCGCCATCAATGGTGACATGATCTAATTTTACCATTATACTTAATATTTCTTTCTTGACAAGTTTGTCACCTTCATAACGTGGCTGTGCAGAAATACCGCCTAAGACAATATGGATAGGCAGAAAACCAACATTCACACCCCATCCCTTTCTTCCCGGTCCAAACATCCCGATTGAAACTATCTGACAAGTCCCACTTAGCTTTTTCAACATGAATGGATCCTTTTGTAACCTATTCCAAAAAATCATTTTTCTCATAAATTTGGGGAATCTGTAAAGCATTTTAAACTTCTTTCTTGAAACTTCTGATGAAACCTCATTAGAGTCTCCTTGTTGTATAGTTCTGATTTTATTGTGAATTTCTAAAACACTCTGTTCATTAGCTTTTCGTACTACTAACAAAGAGGGATAGGTTCTCCCATCAATTATCTTTTCAATTGGTATTTGAATATCAACCTCATCGAAAATAATTAGTTTTTTCCTCTTTCTCATAGAATGAACTATCTTATTATCATGAATAGCTTGAGCAACACATTTGGTTATCCAAGCTGAAAAAGAAATAGTTTCTCCAGTTTTTTCTTTATATGCCTTTAAAATCTTCCTTGCTTCAGTGACATCTAACTCAGCTACACCATAGATATAATATCTGAAACGAGACATTTCAACGACTTCTACATTCATAATTCGTTTGAAATCTTGAACCTCAAATGAACCTATATTATCCATTTCAAATCAATATTAAAAAAAACAGTACTTTATTAATTTTATCTATATGAAACTAAATTTTCAAAAATTTGAACGCATTAAGCCTTGAAAAACAAAAGTAGAGAAAAATCTTTCTACCATTCTGGTTCGATTCTTCTTTCAGCTATCATTTCTATAGGTATAGAAAAGTCATAATCCGGATCAAAATATAATGCACAGTAACATCTCCCATGTTCATCTATGTCTGGTTGAGCATAATTACAAGGACAAATAATATCACGATCTGTAGCCATGTCTTCAAAGGAATCTCTGCAAGGGCAGTTGAAATATCCAACTCTATTGAAATAGATCTTCAATCCATCAACAAGCATGTCTAAAGTTCCATCGGTATTAGGATTAAGTTTCCAACCTCTTTTCTCTGCTACACGTTTTACATAAGCACGAACGTCTTCAATTGATTTCTCTTTCTTCATAACAACCATCTACTCCAATATCTTTACCCAGTTTTCTGGGTTATAGCCAGCATAAAAGTCCTTACCGTCAATAACAATGAAAGGATATCGAATTGTGGCATCAAAAAATCTCATCAAAGATCGTTTTAATTCTCTTTTCTCTTCTATTGGCAGTAAATCTACATCTAAGTATCTAAAACTATAATCTTGATCAATTAACCATTGTTTTCCTTTTCTACACCATTGGCAGGTACTAAGAGTGAACATGAAAATGTCTTTATCAGATTTCCCTCCAGTTTCAAGGACAATTTCTCCGGGAATATGTATATCTTCAAAGGTCATGAAATTACCAACCACCAGCTATTTTTCTTAAATATAAGTTTGTCTCTGAGACAATATATTTTTTTGTTATATCTAGTGTTTTTTATTAGTTCGAACAGATGTTAAGTTATGGAGATTACAAATCCTGAAGTTGAGACGTATATGAGCAATCTTCTTGAGAATCGTCCGAATATTTTTAAAGAACTTGAAGAATATGCAAAGGAAATCTACTTCCCAATCATTGAACCTCTTGTTGGGAGACTTCTCAGCCATTATGCACATATTTTGAAAGCAAAGAGAATTCTCGAATTAGGTTCAGGCTTTGGTTATTCAGCCTTATGGTTTTTAGAGGGAATGGATAAACAAACAGAAATAATCTGTACAGACTTTGATGAAGAGAACAAGAAACTTGCATTGAATTATTTTGAGAGAGCTAAAACTAAATCAAAAATCGATTTTAAACTAGGAGATGCGCTAGAAATATTGGATGCTTCAGAAGGAGAATTTGACATCATCTTTAATGATGTAGAAAAGGAAGATTATCCTGAAGCTTTCAAAAAGGCTGTGCCTAAGCTAAGGAAAGGAG
>JAUWPI010000096.1 GCA_030611665.1 Candidatus Heimdallarchaeota archaeon
GATCATTTATCCCCATTTTTCCCATTTTGTGTTGTCTTTTTATATGAAAAGTGCATGTAATTACTGTCTTGAGCCAATGGCTACAGACAAAGCAGAGTCATCTGCTTACTCCCGGAGCTGGAGTGAGTACCTAAGGTTCTCAATAACATAGTTTTCAGAAATGAGTCCCGGTGAGGAGATGAACCCTCTCACCTCCGCTAACACTGTGTGTTGGAGGTGTAATCCCAGAGCTTGAAACTCCCTAAGCTACTGCTTTAAGCTATGCTACCTTAAACGTTCTTGGGTTGGGAAGAGTCCTCGAAATTAATTACCACTACCCTTAAGTGGGGAAAGTGGGAAAAATAACTCATGCTACAATGATTTCTATTCTGGTTTCTTCGATAAGTTTATTATCGTTTTAAGAGGACAAATCCTAATGACAATGAATCCAGACACCATTAAGCTAGTTGACACAACAAAAGAAGAAAAGTTCAGGGAAGAGACAATAAATATCAATGCTGCTTTAGATGCTCATCACAAAAAATGGTTTGATAATTTACCATTTTTCATTATATCGCTAGTTTTTGCAACTATGACTTTTATCGGAGGATACTTTGTGAGAATGAATGTTTTGATGGATTCTGTAATTCAATCTATAGTTTTTGTTGTAACTATAGGCTTTTTTGTACTTCCTCTCTCATGGTTGTTTAACAAGTTCTGGCAATTATTTTTGAAAGAGTAAAATCTTTCACCATGAAAATACAAAATCGATGTTGGGTTATATTTATAATTATCCTTGTAGTTTGATGATTATGGATAGTTTCAATAGGAGGAAGTTATTACCTATATTATTCTGTTTCTTATTTTTGTCTACATTCATTGCTACATCTGTGAATGCAGTAGATCAAAAAACTTCGATATTTCTCTCTGACCCTGGAGACATTTATTCAACAAGATTTTCGTCTTCTAATGTTGTAGACAGTGAAGGAAGATTACATGTGTTTGTGAGTAAGGATTTTGAGAACAAAACATTTGTGATTTTTCACATATTCAATAATCAAATGGTGGAAATTTTCAGGAATACATTTTCCAGAGGCATCTTCCAAGCTTATACAATGAATGAGAATGTTGTGCTTCTCTTCTCTTACTCAGATGGTTTCTATGATACAGTAATAGCGATGTTTAATTGGAGTGAAACTGGAAGCAATATCAAACAAGTATTCACTAGTAGATCAGAATTTATTGAGGCTGATATTATACCTGATGATGATTATTTTTACCTTCTTTTACATGAACAAGGAACCTTAGAAACTTCAATTACTCAAATTAAGGCTTATTTAAATGGCACAATTCAAGAAACACTTTTTATTTTACCTTTCTCCTCAGATTATTTAGTATCACTTCACATGCTTGATGATGAATTGTTCGCATTTTTTGATATTTTTCAATTTAATGAAAGTAGTTATACACAATCGAGAACTCTTACTATTGCTGGAGTAACTGGTAATCTCTCATACTATAATTCTACAACTCTTGTCGTAGGAGGTAATATAGACAGAGTGCAGTTGTTTGTTGGTGAAGACGGCAGATTCCATCTTACAATGCTCGAGTTTCAACTATTCTACAGCGTTTCTTTTTCTGTGAATGATACACTATCTATAAATTCATTTCACTCTATCAATTTAGGGATATATTCTTATGAGAGATATAGAATGATTTCATATCAGAACACATCATTTTTCTTATTTGTTACAACAGTTTATGTTGAAATTTTCGATTCATCAAGATATAATCCGTATACTCAAACAAATAGAATTTCAATAGTTGAGGATGATAATCAAACAATTTCATTATTTTCCTTTTCAATTGAAGATGTTATCTCCTACTATTCATACAGAGATGAAGGTTCAAATGATAGGGTATCAATTACACTCTTTGAAAATAGAACATATATAGCAAGCTACCCTTCTCTAATTGAATCTTCAACACTTGATGAATATAATTTCAGACAACGCTATATAATGTCAATAAATGTTAAGACAAATTCAAATGTTGAACTCCCAACTATCGCATTTATATTTGATCTTGTAAATTATTCCGATTTTGTATATTTCTGGATTAGATACTGGTACATTTTTGTAATCATAACTGCGATTGTTGGAATAATTTATCTTATATTCAGAAAAAGGATAAATAGAGGATTTATCAAACTAAAGAATTTCCTTATTAGACCAATTAAACCAGATGTTTCAACCTTTAAATTAGTGTTTATCAATTCATGGCTATATCTCACTAATATCTTTAGTGTAATATTTTCTTTGTGGAAAGCTAACAAGAAAAGGCTTATTATCAGCCTTCTCGGTCTCACAATACTTGCTTCAATAATTGTTACAAGTATGACTCTATATGATTCAAAAGCAAGTAATCTATTTGTTGAATACGCTAGAAGTGCAGATTTTGAAAATGATAATATGGAATCAATTTACTACACCCAAGATTTATTATCTTTGTCAGGACTGGAAGAGGACAGAATAAATCCAAACATCACCGATCAAACTATAGATGAGGTTATGTATGGGATGCAGTCAAAAACTCAAATCTTACCCAGGTTAGTGGAAAATTACTTCTATGGATTGTCAACAAGTGTTGTTGGATTTCGATTGTCACCGTACGAAGATATCACCTATTTAGATTATAACGGATATATGTCCAATTATTCAACAGTGATTGAAAGTTTTCTAGAGAGCGGTAGATTACCATCAGCTCCACTTGAAACTTTGTTGAATGTTAACATGGCTTTAACATATGGTATAGAAATTAATGATTTAATAACAATAAATGCAACCAACTCACCTGGAGACGTTGATATCGATTCAATTGAGTTTAAAGTTGTTGGCTTATATCAACAACCATCTCCTTCACAAATTAGGAATGTATGTGAACAACAAGATCTTCCATCTGACATTATCAGAAACTTAGCATATGATTATACTCTTGTAGTTCCTACGGAGTATTTTCTCAAGAATTTAGAAAATGTGACTCGCTATCATTTACAAATATATGGATTTATACAATTTATATATAATTTTGAAAATTCAGATTCACAAGAAATAAATAATCTTATCACAGAAATTCAATTATTAAGGGAGGAAGGACCTTTTCCATTATCATCTACATCATCAGGTTACTGGGTTATAGGCTATGAATTAACTAGTGCATTCCAAGGTCTAGAGATTATCCTCATGGTGTCTCAAATATTAATCTTAATTCTATCTATCCCCATATTATATCTAGCATTGTTCCTTGTTTTTGAGATAAACGAATTATTTGGGAATAGTTTTGAACAAGAAATAAAAATTCTGAGATCAAAAGGTGTCTCAACGGGAACTATTACTTTCTCCTATTCCATGATGAAACTCTTTGAATCTCTGGCTTCGACTTTGTTAGGATTTGGTTTAATGATGATACTTATACCGATTTTGCTGCAAGTAGACACATTCCTGACATTTAATGCTCAAATATCTTCTATAAGTCTGGTTAGTCTTCCGATTGCAATGAGTTTAACTTTTGTAATCTTAATAATAATATCCATCCCTAGAATAATAATCTTAGCAAGAAAGGATAAGAAAAAAGTAAAACCACCAAGAAAGTGGGTTCAATTACTCAAACAATTAAAAATACATTACTTCTTATTAATATTTGTTGGGGGGATTATTTTAGGAATTGGTACATTCCTTATGAGCTTTGTAGGTATCTATTTCATAGTATTTGGTTTAGAAGCAATCGCTTTGATATTCGTTTATATTATGGGGATAGGTATAATGGTGTTATTGCTTGGAGTAGGACTACTTCTAAAAGATTTACACAAGCTTCTAATGATTGTAATCAGTAAAATTTCTTGGTCTGCAAGAAAATCAATAACATCATTCTCATTAGTTGAAGTTAGATCAGATATCAATTTATTCAATAATACTTTTCTAACTTATACTATATTGATTGTATTACTTCTACCATTCATAATAACACCAGTAAGAATTCAAAATCAAGTTACGAATCAAGCTTATTTCTATGGCGGAGGAGATCTTTATATCAATAATTGGAATTTAGCAAATGTCTCTCTGGAGGATTTTAGAGCAGATTACGAAGGTATTGCTGATTTAGCAAATATTACTAGGTTTTCAGTCAGTCATGGCACTGCAATTTTATCCGTCTTGATTATTGACAAACCTCTAACGTATTTATCGACGTCATATACGCCCTCGAAAAATCTATACGAAAATTGGCAACAGGATATCCAAAGTCTTCAACAAAATAATACGATGTTGGTTTCAAAACCATTCTCGATATATTACACAGGTGAAAGAGATACATATACCTTTAGGAAAGAAGATGCGGATGATGTAAACTTCAATATCGCTGGAGTGTTTGATTACTTCCCAATTATATATGATGTAGGAGATTTAGAAAACGCGCAGTCATATACATATGAACTGGTTATGTCAAAGGATAATTTTTTGAACATAATTGATAGGTTTTCGATTTTTGGAATTTCACTTGATCGACTTATCATCAAAGTTAAGACATTAACAGACCATATCGAACTAGCGAAGGAGATTGAAGATGATTATGGATTCGAAGTTCATAGTTCAAAAGAGATAGCAGATGCTGCTCTACTGCAATATTTCCCCTTTTATTCTATGATAGTAGCGGAATTTGTGTTTGGAGTAATTATCTGTCTTGCAGCAATAGTATTCACAAGCTTAAGTAATCCTCTAAAAATTCTTCAGAGAAGAATCACAAAACACGATGCTTTAAAGAAAATAGGAATTTCAACGCGGCAAATTATTCTTGTTTCAGCTATAGAACTATTCATAGCTGCAATAGTACCTGGGCTACTATTAGGAGCGTTAGCAGGATATGGACTAGAGAGAGCTTTCAATGCAATCTTAGTTGAATTATCTTATGATATATTACCTTATGCTATGCCATTCCCATACGTGCTGATACTTTGCATGTTTCTAGGCATACCTCTGATGTTTTTCGGAATATACTATATATCAATGAAAAGGAATTTTGCAAAATACCAACCAAGGAATTTGGAGTGAAAAAAATGATAAGATGTATTGATGTAATAAAAATATTTCAAGATCCTAGAACTGATTATAAAGTAGCTGCTCTACGAGGTTTGGACTTAGATATAAAAGAAGGAGAACTAGTCTCTGTTATAGGACCAAGCGGATCTGGAAAAACTACACTTATAAAAATTCTTGCTGGTATTGAACTTCCTACAAGTGGTCAGATCATTATGAATGGTCAAAGATTTGATCAACTTGATGAATATATGAGACGTGAGTTTCGATTTTATCATCTTGGATTGATTAATCAGTTTATTAGCGATAATCTCTTCTCACATTTATCAGTTAGACAAAACCTGATGATTCCTAAGAAGATGTTCTATTTACCTAGAGAGAAAGCAAAGAAAGATGTTGAAGAAATCGCAAAATTGCTGAATCTTAAACATGTATATAATAACATTGTAGGAAAACTTTCAGGTGGTGAGGCAATGAGACTATCAATGGGTGTTGCTCTTGCAAAGGATCCTTTGATTTTACTCGCAGATGAACCTACAGGGCAACTAGATACAAAAAACACTCAAGATATAATTGATGCAATCAAGCAGGTTAATCTTGCATTAGGTAAAACCATTGTGGTTGTTACTCATGATATTCGGTTTAGAACTATATTTGAGAAAAGCTTCATAATCAGAGATGGTAGACTTGCTGGAATAAGCCGAGATATGGAAAGAGATGAGCTAGAATTTCTTATGCATTCTTCTGATATAAATCGTTCTTATATGGATGCTTCTAACTATGTTAGGCTTCCTGATGAAGTTAAGAATACAACCGCTATCAAGGATATCGTAGAATTTGACTCGCATCCTTCGAGAAAGCTAGGTCTTTTCTGGAATCCAGAAGTAATAAGTCGAGACAAGATCTATGAGATAATTTCTAAACCCGCTAAAGAAAGTGAAGATAAGGTTGATCAGATATCATTCAAGGATGTAGAGCATCTCTTAAGCAGAGCATTTATACCGCCTGACAAGAAGAAAAAGCTGATCAAGATTAAGAATGTGACAAAAGGTTATCATTCTCAAGCAGGTTACAACGAAGTTATCAAGAATATGAGTTTAGATATCCATAAAGGTGACTTTGTTTTTATATCTGGACCCAGCGGTGTTGGTAAAACTACACTTCTTAACATGATTGCAGGATTGATCAAACCAAATGAAGGTCTTGTGACAGTTATGAATTATCCTATTAGTGAAGAAAATGAAAGGGAAATTTCAGCTTTTAGACTTGCAAACATTGCTTATGTTACTCAACATAATAACCTCTTTGATCCTATTAAAGTTCATGAGAATTTCTTAATACCTAGTATCTTTTCTGACAGAGATTTCGATCTGGAATATAGCAATTCTATTGTAAAGGAATGTCACATAGGTTATCGTTTAGAAGCTTATCCCTATGAACTTTCTGAAGGTGAAAAACAACGAGCAGCGTTAGCTTCAGCTTTATCTAGAAAAACCAATATTATCCTTACTGATGAACCCACAGCTAACCTTGATGCTGAACTTGCAAGGCATATCATAGATCTGCTTATGGACATCGTTCGAATCAACAAAGCAACCATTGTAACCTGTTCTCATGATTTAACATTACTGAGACCTGGTTTCCGTCATTTACAGATGTTAGATGGAAAAATCAGCAAAGATTATAGGATAACAAAAGAGAACTTAGAAAATACAATCAGGGAATATTTACTCATCAAAGAAAACAACAAATAGTTCCAGATGTTTTTCTAATAATACACTTCCTTTTTTTTTAATATAATCATTTTCTTTTATGAATTCTAAGAAAATTTTTGTCGCTTACTTAACGAATCACTATCGAAGTAAGTAAAGCAGGTTACATCTCTAATTCTATTGTAAAGCAGGTAATAATTACATTAAACTCCTACATATTATCAATAAGTCCCTCCCCTCCCCAAATCAAGGAAGGAGAAGATCTCAGTTTATATTTAGATGTGAAAACTCAAATTGAAGCAACAATATGGACAAAAACTGCACAAATTAGCATTGGTGATATTAGAATTAACGATAGTACAACTGGTTTATATGATATTCCACTTGCAGCTTCAATATCTATCGACTATGCAACTATAAAAGAAGCAATGGAACAAAGTACTGATGGATTGCCGATTTTACATATACGAATTTCTACAAATATACTAGAACTAGATGATTTCTTCTTTGAAATTCACATTACACCTTTGAAGACTTTAGAGAGAGTGTATTCATGGATAGAAATAGCACTTTAATCCTCTTGGGTAAAGGTTCTTACCTCCCTAACTGTTGTTTGGATGCTTCTTTGGAAACAATTCAAACTTAGAATATTGAGAACTCTCCGAAGATGTCCTCATTGTGGTGAGACTGGTAAAAGTAAATATCCAATTTGCCGCTATTGTGGAGAAGTCTTTCATAAAGAAAAATTGCCTAAAAAAGAAATGGAAACGGATCTTGAACCACCATCAATGGAATCAGGATTCCAATAATCTTTTTTTTCTCTTTTATTTTGAAATTGTTTTTATAATCTCTAAAATTTCACTCCTGCACTTAGCTGGAAAGATGAGAAGATTGTTGAATTTAGGTTTTGATAAGCTTGCGACAACATCTGAAACTTCAGAAATCTGCTTGATCTCACCGTTTTTCATTTGGATAAGAATTTTGAATGCTTTATCAGGATCATAGTATCGGGAACCAAACTGATCAATAATCCAGGCATTTGTAGGATAACCATTTTTCCGAATGATGAAATTAATCTTATCTTGATTTTCATGAACAGTTTGAGCCATTTCTTCTGTCAGTGGTATGCTTTTGTATAGATTTCTTCTAAGAATGTCAGTTGCAAGTTGTTTTATAAAATCATCATTTGTTTCTTTTCTCGAAGATAAATGTAGTTGAGTATACATTACATCATCTGTTAGAGGGATTAATGTTTCCCAATAGGGATTTTCAGCAAATTCTCGAATAAATGGTAGAACATGAATCTTCTCATCATTTTCTATTTTCTGTAGTAATTGTGCTATGAAAAGTTTCATCATATACTCCCAACATCGCACGGTTTTGTGGAAGTAAACTCTTGTGAATTGCATGTATAGTGATATCACAACTTGTTCAATTGATTGCAAGCCTTTTTCTCTCACTACTAAATCTCCGTCTTTGGAAATCTCTAACATTGCAAATAATCTTTCTAGATTATAAAGACCAAAAGAAACCCCTGTTGCAACAGAGTCTCTCCTTAGATAATCGAGTGAATCTGCATCTAATTGTGAAGCTATGATTTGGTTGAAAAATGGTTTATCATCTACACTTCTTCCTAAAATGAGATTAGCCATTGTTTTTCGATTAAATCCTTCTCTTTCAAGAATAGCAGCAATTTCAGAATTGTCAGACCGAACAATTTGTTCTGTTATGTTTTCATGTCTGATAAAAGCTTCATATTTTGAGAAACAGCTGTTATCATCTGAGTTGTTACACAAGAGTTTTATGGCATCCTCAAACATATGGCTAAATGGTCCATGCCCGACATCATGAATTAGAGCGGTTGTACTAACTAATTGAATATCTGTACTTGTCACTTTTGAAGGATATTTTTTCTGCAAACTATTCCCAATTCTATTTGCTATATGAAAAGCTCCTAAACTATGGATAAAACGACTATGTGTCGCTGAAGGATATGATATTGAAACTCCTCCCAATTGTTCTAACCTTCTTAATCTTTGAAACTCTGGAGTATCAATGATATCAAAATAGAAGTTTTCAGGAAAATCAATATATTTGTGAATCGAATCAGCAATTGACCTATAATTAATCATTGTATAAGTTCTAATTAAGGCATATGTAAATGTTTTTGGTAGAACAACAAATGGACAACTTATGGACAAACTTTCAAATATTCAGGAAATATTGTTGAGTTGAAGAAAATGAAGATAGCAATAATTGGAACAGGATATGTTGGTTTAGTTACAGGCACTTGTTTTGCAAAAAAAGGACATGATGTCATTTGTGTTGATGTTATTCAAGAAAAAGTAGATATGATTAACCAAGCTATCCCTCCGATATACGAGGAAGGCTTAGAAGAATTGTTGAAACAAACTGTGAAAGAAGGAAGATTAAAAGCTACTTTGGATTTCAAAGAAGCAATCCAAAAATCAGAAATAATATTCATATGTGTTGGAACACCATCTTTCTCAAATGGTTTACTTGATGATAAGTATGTTAGATCTGCTGCTACATCAATAGCCCAAGCATTTCAAGAAGGACAAGAATACAAAGTTGTAGTAGTTAAGAGTACCTGTAATCCTGGAACAACAACTGATATTGTGAAACCAATACTTGAAAAAAGTAAATTGACTTCTGGTAAGGATTTTGGAGTGGGTATGAACCCAGAATTTTTACGTGAAGGAGTTGCTTTGAAGGATTTCCTAGCACCAGATCGTATAGTAATTGGAGGGAATGATGAAAGATCACAGCAGTTAATTGCAAAAACCTATGAAGGATTTGAAGCTCCAATTCTTCAAGTAGATCCAACAACAGCAGAAATCATCAAACTTGCATCAAATTCATTTTTAGCAATGAAAATTTCTTTCATCAACGAAATAGCAAATATTGCTGAGAAAATTGGTAGTGATGTAAGTTCCATCGCACAAGGTGTTGGAATGGATGAGAGAATTTCGAATAAATTCCTTCGGGCAGGTTTAGGGTACGGAGGCTCGTGTTTCCCAAAGGATGTTTCAGCTTTATACCAAAAATCAAAAGAACTGAACGTTCCCTCAAAACTCTTGGAAGCTACTATAGAAGCAAATAAGATTCAACCTTTACGTGCAATTAAATTACTCAAAGAGACTTTGGAAGAAGAATCACTTAAGGATAAACGAATTGCAATATTAGGATTTGCTTTTAAACCCGATACCGATGATGTGAGAGATGCTGTATCAGTACCTATCATAGAAAAGTTACTTGCAGAAGGAGCAATTGTGTATGCAACAGATCCTGTAGCAATGAAAAATTTCAAAAAAGAAATAGAAAATGAAAATTTACATTTATTAAGCTCTATTGAAGATGTTCTGATATCAGCAGAGGGATGCATTCTAGTAACTGAATGGAAAGAATACAAAGATATTTCTCCTGCAAAGTTCTTAGAACTAATGAAAAATCCTATCCTGATTGATGGAAGAAGAGCATATGAACATGATCGATTTATAGAATCAGATGTAAAATACAAGGCTATAGGTCTAGGAAATAAATAAAATGCTTCTTTTCTCCTTTATCTTTCTTCTATTGTTATTGATACAATATCTTGGAAAGATAAATCCGAGAACATTTGTTTGTGATAAAAAATCATGTCCTTCTGAATTATCATTTGTCTGAAAGCTTTAACTTCATTGCCCATCCTTACTAAGTTTTTCTTTTCACATTCTGAAATAATTTCTGACAATCTTTCTATTGCTTTCTCAGCATGATTGCCCTGTAGGAATTTGTATATTGTTTCCATACTTTCAGCCATAATTCTTAATGAGAGATTTGTTATTTTATCAGTTTTAAAGATGTAATCTTTCATCGTAGTTTTGAATTCCTCATACCTACCACTGGAAAGATAAAGTTTTGAAAGAATCATGTCAATAAAGATCCTTCCAAATCTGTCTCTAGAACTGTTTTCTGATGAGAAATCAAGGATTTTGGAAGCATTGTCAATTCTTTGATCTGTGCTTATAACATCTGGGTTTTGCAAAGCAAGTAGAAAATCAACTACCTTTTTTAGAAAATTATTGGATAGTTTTTCTTTCTTCAAATCTGCAAGTTCCTCAATTTCGATACCTGAGTAAACCATTAGTTCAGTTAACATTTCAGGTAGAAGAATAAAATTTTGATATCTCAATAGAAGTTTTCTCACCTCTCCTTGAAAATCAATATTGTAACTGCTTCTTCTATGAAAGGACACATAAAATTGAGTGATTGTAATAGAACTGATTAAGGTATTAACAAATTGTTTTGATAATTTCTGATATAAATCCCCTTCATCAATTATTTCTTTGAGATCTGTAAGGATTTCATGAACCCTATCCAGCTTACCTGAAGTAGCGTAGATTCGAGCTAGGATTGAGAGACCAGAAAGATAGTCATAAATGTGATTAGAAGTATGACTGAACCTCTTGAATAATTGAGTACTCGAGAACAAGTGCATTTCAGCAAGTTCCTTATCTCCCCCTGAAAGAAACATTGACCCTAAAAGATAATGGAATCTTCCTAGAACA
>JAUWPI010000050.1 GCA_030611665.1 Candidatus Heimdallarchaeota archaeon
ATTATCTGTAATACAGGCCATTATGATGCGGAAATTAACATAAGCGATTTAGAGAGATTAGGAAAATCTAAACGTGAAATACGAAAAAATAATGAAGAGTATACTCTTGAAAATGGAAGGAAAATCTACTTACTTGCTAAGGGGAGACTAGTGAATCTTTCTGCAGCTGAAGGTCATCCCTCAGAAGTGATGGATATGTCTTTTGCTAATCAGCTTCTAAGTCTAATCTATTTAGCTCAAGAAGGCAAGGATCTAGAAAATAAAGTATATGATATTGACCGAAAACAAGATGAAGGCATAGCTAGTCTAAAACTCTCACTTATGGGTTATGAAATTGACACTCTAACAGAGGAACAAATCAAATATCGTGACGCCTATTACGAAGGAACCTAACCTTCTTCTTTCTTTGTTTATTTTCTAAGAAAATGCCACAAGATTTTTAGGATAGAGGGTTCATATAAAGAGATATTAGATAAGGATAATCAACCGTGATAAAACATCTTCTAATTCTTACAACTTATGGTCAAATATTCTATAGCCAAGAATTTGAGAAAAAAAAACAAACAGTTGACGTAGCTCTGACTGGAGGGTTAATGAGTGCAATATACTCGATGACTTCTGAAACTCAGAAAGAAAATATCTCAGAGTTTGAACTAGTAACATCCAGAATCATTTTCCAAGAAGAAGAGCAAGATTTACTGTTCGTTCTAACTGTCGACAAAAGAATGGATATCAAGGATACAAACGAAATCCTAAAAGCGATCTCAAAAAGATTCTTCGAGAAATATGGGAAGCTAAGAATTGATGGATTAATCTTAACTGATTTTGAGAAAGATGCTACTGAGATAATATACAAGAAACTTTGGTATCTAACTACACAAGAAAGAAAATTCAAAATATGGGATTATTTTGCAACTGTATTTGTTACACTAGCACTGTGTTGGTATTCTCTTCTCCTTTTTGGTTCTCCACCTATTGCAGGGATGCCTGAATTCGGCTTAAAGACATTTGTCTGGGAAAGTCTACTGCAAAGGATAAATAGCCCTGGGGCGTTTATATTACAGCTATTGTTTTTGATTGCAGTCATCGGGATTCCAGCTATAGGTATCTACTTACTGTTTAAATTCACACATGTTAAAGATATTTTTCGCTTTCCAAGAGATTATCTCTCAAGGCCGAGCAGAGCAAGTTATGCTGAACTATTACCCAATTATTTCTTATTTACAATTCTAGTATCATTCCTAATCTATGTGAGCTTCATGGCTTTTGGAGGAGGATTTTTCTCCGAATTGACAGTTTATCCCTTATATCCCGGAGGTCTCTATTCTAATCTGAATCAACCTCTCGATTTTACAAATTTACTTGCGAGTGATGTAGGAGATCAATTGTTGATAGGGATAATTTCCTGGTTTACTTGGGTATTTGTCTTTCCTCTAATTTATTCTCTTCTATTAGGGGAA
Organism: Candidatus Heimdallarchaeota archaeon; assembly: GCA_030611665.1. Taxonomy (GTDB): domain Archaea; phylum Asgardarchaeota; class Heimdallarchaeia; order Heimdallarchaeales; family Heimdallarchaeaceae; genus UBA460. The sequence goes on from JAUWPI010000050.1 coordinate 1,461, forward strand.
AAGAAATGGTTGAAAATTTATAGAAATTCAGTTTTCATTGCTTCAATCGCTATTTTTATTCTAATAATCTGTTACATATTTGCTGGTGTCAAATATCTTGAAGCAGTTGGATTTCATCCTACTGACCCTGCAACATTTCGAACTGAGCAACAATTACTAACCTATCAATTACTATCCACAATTCCACTAAATATTTTCTTCTACGGATTCCTCTTGTTCTTAGGTATAGGTGTGAGTAGAGTAGCACCTTCTAAAACAAAAATTCCTTCTGTAATTGCTTTAGGAGTTGGAATATATTTAACGCTAATCATTCAGAGGCTAGTCTTTTTTGCCTTGGTCGCACCCGCCTGAGAGTGGGTGAAGTACCTTTCTTTTTTTACTATTCTCTTTAGAAAGTTTTATATCAGAAATTTACTCTGGTAAGAAAGAAAGTGATTTCTAGTGTTAAGGTTCGCTATACGCTTCTTCTTCCACAACAAAAAAAGAACGTTACAAGCTACAATGACGCTTACCTTAGCACTAGTTATTTACATTTCTACAACTCTTTTAGTAAGAGGGTATGCAGGGAATATTGCAGGAATGGCATCAATCATTAAACCCACCAATTATTATCTTATAACTGAATCTGATATGAGTTTGTCAGAGAGCAGATTAGGTTCTGAGGTTTATGAGTTTCTTGAAGAGTATTCTATCTACACTCCAAATGTGGAAGTGGTGTTACCACAAATTTACATCCCAATAACTGTTGAAGGGGAGACAGGAGTAAGAATAGATACGCATTTACGTTTACTTAATTTTACAAGTTTTGAATTTTATCAACGTCATGACTATACCTACACGCTATCTCAAATAGAATCAACAGAAATAATTATGGGGCAACAGATTGCGAGATCACTATCTTCAGGTGTTGGTGCGAATCTGAAGCTAGAAAGTTCTGAAATTTATATTAATGAGACATTTTCAATGGTCTACAAAAATAATCTTACTGTTGCAAACATAATCAAATCCCGTCAAGAATATGACCTTGAGATATTAGGAGACATTAATGAGTGGTTACCAATATTAGGTATGGATTATCATTCTTTCATTGAGTTCAAGGTTCTTGATACAAGGGAAATTGAACAAATCAAGGGAGATTTAACTGAAAGATTCAAATACATAGAGATAACAGAAGAACAGCAGACACAAAATTTCATCATATATGCCACAGAGGAAGTTATTAAAACTCTGACACTGCTTCAAATTCTATTTTTCGTTCTAATGTTAGTTTCAATAAGTTATAGCATTTATACACTTGTCAAAGAGAGTGAAGAAGAGATTTTCATCTTAAGATCAATAGGAGCTACAAAAACTCAAATAGTAGGGCTCTTCATGCTACAAGCAGTTCTCATAGGGATAATTTCATCGATATTATCAATAATAATTGGCTATCTTGCAGTAAGTGGAATCGTTGCAATAGTTTCGTCAATTATTAAATTACCCTTTTTAGCATTAAACTTTGAACTAAGTTTAGTAGGAATAATTTTCCTATTTGCTCTAGGTTTGTCATTGCTTTCTGGGATATATCCATCAATAACAGCAGCAAAGATTAAAGTTATCAGGGAGGATACACAATGAATTTACGATCAATTTTCCTCTATAATATCGTCCCTAAGAAGAGAATGTTCATAGCATTCATAGGATTTTTGATAAGTTCTACAATAATTACAGGCGGAGGAATTCTACTAATTAGTATAGTAGAATCAACTACAAGTTATTTAGGAGAAAGCGATAACGTTCTGGTTATTTCAAACCCAGCAGCATCAACACCTTATACAAGTATTTTACCTTTAGAATTAGCTGATACTATCAAGTCAATCTATGGTGTTATAGATGTGAGCCCTGAAGTCATGACAGCTGCAGTACATAAGAATAAGGCAGTATATTTCAGAGGAGTTGATATAACAAAATTCTGGGAATTTACTGAAGTAGCTTATGTAGAGGGGATACCTCTGAGTGAAAATGATACTTATGATGTAAGTGTAGGAATAAATTACGCAGAAAGAAATAACTTGGAAATTGGCGAATTGATGACTGTATTTTCTACAAGGACAGCTGCTGCAGTAGAGCTGAGAGTTAAATCAATATTCGTAACAAATACGCTGTTAGATGATGAAATTATCGCGCCATTATGGATCGGTCAGTTCTTCTCGTTTGAAACATTTAATTATATAACACACATCAGAGTCAAAATAGATTTAGATTTAATTCCTTCAAAGGAAACAATAAAAGAGTTGGTGAATAGTAAATATGGTTTAACTACTATTATTAATACTCCTGGAGAATCGACAGAACTAAATGCAACTATCTATATTAGAACAGGTAAAGGAAATTCAGTCAAGAAAGAGATAATAATTAACGATTATCTTGCAAACTTTTATCTACCTTTTGGAGAGTATGAAGTTCAAGCTGAAATTGACGGGATTTATTCCGAACCAGTGAAGTTCAAACTGGATGACAACACCACAAAATCAATATTTGTAAACTATATAGAACGAGAGATTCAGTTTCATGTTATAACGGATGAAAGTGAACCAATAGGAGATGTAAAAGTAACAGTATACAATAGTGAAGAAGGATTACGTCTTTTAGGAAAGAATACTCGACGAACATATACAGATCAAGATGGATACGCATCTTTTATTGTTGGAAATGGGAGTTATATAGCAGAGTTCAGTTACGGTGAATACTGGAAATCCATTAGCTTTGTGACACAGGAAACAAATGAATATGATATTACACTAATTAGTAGACATCCGCAAATATTTGTCAAATCTCCTCTTAATTTTTCAACGATTATTGGTAATAAGCTTAATATCTCAATTAGCGCAACTACTGGTTACTCTATATACTTTTATCCCGATGGGGATTTAGGGAAACTACAAGAATACCATTATAGTGCAAAGGGAATGGTTCCTCCTCAAAGCATGTTAGTACCTTTCGAAGAAGGTTTTCATGAAATAACAATTTTAATTTACAATAATGATTATTTGCAAGATTATGATAAAAGCAAAAACTATGCAGAAACTACTTTATTCTTCACACTCTCTGACGAATTTCCATCCGATGTTGGCTTCCTGAATGTTATGAATGGATCACAAATATATCCTCTAACTATCTTAGAGCTAAATGAGACTGTAACTTACAACCAAGGTTTATTGTATAAGTGGAATAATAATAGTTGGGTTAAAGCAGATGAAGATTTTATCATCAGCCCTAACAAAATAGGGATTCAAAAACTACAAATGAAAGCAGAAACAACTGGAGAAAGCAGAATCAGTACTTACTATTTTATAACTCAAAACTTTCCTGATAGAATTGGTATCATTGGTCCACCCGAAGGATTAAATTTCAAAGAAAATGATACATTACAAACATGGTTTAATCCTACTTTTCCACTTATTCAATACAACTGGGATTCTAATCCAAATACTCCTATAGCACTAGATGGAAAGATAATTGTTCAAGGTTTAAGCGAAGGGAATCACACACTAAATTTAGCTGCTTTTTCAGGAACTCGTTGGTATAATAAAGACTATGAGATAATATTCGATTACACGCAACCTGACATAACAATCAATGAGATAAATGGGTCATCAGTTGAAACAGGTAGCATTCTATCTTATACAATTAATGAACCATTTTCATATGTGATGTTTGGATGGAATAATCAAGAATATTCATATTCATATGAGAACTCAATTCCAGCACCTGTAAAGAATGGTAATCATAACTTAAGCATATTAATATGTGATCTTGCAGGTAATGTGAGATCAGCAAATTATACGTATAATGTAATCAATTTCGTGGGTATTACTGCAATAGATTTCTACTTGCAAGATGAATACAGTGGACTCTTAAATCAAAGTTATATAGATCTACAGATAATTACCGAGCAATCATTATTCAAAATCGATTATGAAATAGATGGTCCTTCAGTCTTATCTTTCACAAGAACAAACTTAGAAAAGGAAAGAGTGTATTTGCATCCTGGATTGTATAGTTTATCGGTTACTTACCACCTAAGTTTGTTTGAAAGTAGACAACGAACATTTGAATTTCATATGTGTGATGGACAAAAAACATCTGAAATATATGGTAGAGCACTAAATGAAAGCTATTCTGGCTCCATTCTTATAACATTCCCATACTTTGATGTTAATTATACGATAAACGATGTATCAAATATTTTTGTAATAGATGGAACCCATGACATTTCTTATATGCTAACAACCTATCTAGGAGTTCAATACAATATTAAATACATTATAGATACAGAATTGCCAGAGATAACCATTGTTTCTCCCAATAAGGGAGAAGAAGCAACTGATGTTTTTCTTGAAATTGATAGTAATGCTGTAGAAGTTTACTTCAAACTTGAACACGACTCAAGAGCAATTCTTTACAACAAAACAGGTGTACCATTAGATTATAATCAAGAAGGAAGACAGTTAATTACTTTCTATTTAGTAGATTCTTATTATAATACAAAGACAGTGTCTTATGAGTTTTATAATGGTCTCAGTTATGCTCCAGTGATTTTAGGGTTTCAAGTTTTCTTATTTGGTGATGACTTTAATATTTCCAATATGGACGTGTCGATAAGAAGCGTATATAACAGTACATCATGGACAGAAAAAACAGATATTAATGGAAAATTGGGTATGAATATTTATCCGGGTAAGTTCGATGTTTACTTCGAGTACAACAATATAACGTACAACTTCGTTTTAGATACAGATGATGGATTAGATCAGACGATATATTTGGGAAATTCACTTGTGACATTAACTATTCTTGACAATTATGTTGGTAGTCCAATAAGCAATCAATATTGTATTATTAGAGATCTTAGTGGTAACAGAATTGCTTTTCTTCAAACCAATTCTATCGGAGAAATTAGTGCTCAAATACCAGCTGGGGATTATATTATACATTTTAAACGCTCATATGAATTGCTGAGCGCACCATTCCAGGTTTACTCTCAGGGACAGCAAATAATATTTGGAATTCCTTCACCAAGGAAATTGGTACAATTTAATTTTGTTTATGATAATGGTTCAAAAGTATATAATCTTCCAGTCACTTTCCAAACAATTATAGAAGGGAATATTACAACGAATACCAAATTGTATTCTAGTATTTCATTATGGATATCATATGGAATTGTAAATATATCCTATATACAACAGGACGGGAATTATGTAACGCTAACCCGCTCCTTTGAACCAGGTAGAGAAATTATCACAATAACTATCAAGAGTGACACTGATGCTCCATGGTTAACGATACCATTCAGACCAATAACTGGATTCACTTTCATAGTATCCGTCGCTTTGGAATATATGGATTATTATCTAAAGGGCAGTCTTCTATTTACATATACACTAGCATACACAGAAATCATTCTAATTTTGTTAATAGTAATAGTAAATATGTACTCTATCCTCCAAAATGTGTATAAAGAAAACAAGAGAGAAACACGAATTCTTAGAATGATTGGGGGGACAACTACGAATGCATTAACAACAGTATTCTCCCGTCTGGGTTTGGTTGCATTAGTAACATCATTTATTGGATATGGATTAGGGTTGACTATCATAAAAATACTAGCAAGTGCAAATCAAACAGTATTCTTTGGTCATACTTTTTCTCCTTCCGGAGGATGGACTATGTTCTTACTAAATAGTGTTTTAACTATATTTATAGCATTAATTACAACACTAATTATCACAAGAAATGCTAGGAAAGAAAAAAGAATTGTTCACTCAAAAAGATAATGTTATTGATTCTTCATCAAGCATAGATAAAACCATAATATCCTTCAAAAAGCCATGAATTTGGCATTCTGGTTATATTAACAGAATTACCTTGAAATGCTTGCAGTGTATAATCGAGATATTCTTCAACTCCATAAATATTTTCAAATGTTATTTCAATTTCTAGACTGTGTAAATATACTGTTTCATCAGGTAAAGTTAACAGAGAAAGTCTAAGGAAAGATTCTAGTTCAGATTTCGTAAACTGGAAACTATTAGATTCTATTCTTATTGTTTCATTTGAAATCGTATTATATTCACTTCTAACTGTAATATTTATTGGACCAGTTGTCTGAGCAGCTGTTAAATCTATTTCCGTTTCAATAGATCCTATATTGCCCATAATTTCAGTTGGATCTGGTGTCCTAGCAAGTAAACTTCCCTTATTTAGAGGTCCTACAAGTTGAATATCAACAGGTCCTACATATGGGTCATAACTATTTATAGTATACATGATGTATTCTTGATTTGAAAACCTCCATGTAAAGTAATCATTATTGTTCATGAAGCGATATACAAAGTAATTCCAATAGATTCGATCCAAATAAGCAGGATACCAATCATTGAATGAATTGAGAGAAACAAATATCGACACATTATATTGATCGAAAAATTCAAGCGTTCGCGTCACATTTTCGATTCCTAATGGGAAAATCGAACTAGCTAAACCCGAATCTTCTATAAATCCTATCATGAATAAATCAATAATAGGTTGAGAGGTATAATACTCAAGGCCAGCTGTATTAATTGAAAGAATAGCTAAATTATCGGCATATCCGAGACGGTTAATTGCGTCAACCAGTTCTTGATATGATTCTCTTGTAAAATATGAATACTTCATCTGAAATTCTTCTAGATTAAAACCAGTATCGATTAATAAAGCGAATTGAGCTAAGAAAGGTGTGAAAAATAGAATAAAAATAAGAAAACCAGAGATTATTTTTCGAAAATTGAATTTTCTACTAAAAATCTGAGAGTAGTTAATTTTTAGCTTCTTTTCTTTCCAGATAAGAAGGAAGGTTATGAGGTTGAAAAGGACGATATAGCCTAACAAAGACCAGATGTGTGTGTGAGCGTGATACCACCTAAGATGGAAATCCTCAGATATGATTTCAAATGGCATAATAGGATAAAGTGACAGATACGCAGTTGTTAAAATGAAAATACTAGCAAGAAAGCCATCTCTCTCTTGACCGTCTCTTTTGTTGAAGAAAGAAACAACAGCGTCAATTCCTATAACAAATATAATGGATAACGGTACAAGTATTGGAGAAAGGTATCTTATTGAACCATTGGCAAAAAATCCTTGCCAGAAGACATAGAAAAATATTAGCCAAAGTATCAACTCATTGTTCTTTTTGTGAGCTTTGATAAACCCGAATATCTTAAAGAACAACCAAGTTCCAGCAAACATAGTTGCAATAAAAATGGAGAAGGATGAGGAAACAAATGTTGCGATATGAGCATTTTCTAGATAAGTTGTAGTTTCAGGAAGAGAAATACCCAACCACGATAAGCTTATTTGAATCTCAGGTACGTTCACATAAAGATTAAAGAGATAATCTTGCACACCTGGGACAGCTAGAATATGAAGTCCCCACAGCACTGCTGCAACTAATGGAAGTGAGAAGATACCAAGAACAAACAACCAGCGCTTGAACGAAAATTTCAACGTTTCGCTTGAGAAGATAAGATATATACAAAACGCACATAGAAGGAAGATAAGAATGCCTGTTCCTAGATATACCTCGAATATGGACTTTCGAATAAGCTGAAAGGCAAATCCAGCTACAATAATAGAACGAATAACTTTACCTATCATATCTGAAGGCATTGCAACAAAAATCACAAATGGTATAACAAATCCACTGACTTTGCTTAAAACACAACCACTTAGAGCTAATGATGCAAGTAAAGCATTATAGAACTGTTCTTTAGAACTTTCACTCTTCAGGAATTTTCTGAAGAAGAAATATGTTGCAGTTGTAAAGAATGTAACGTAAATTTCTTGGTAATATTGAAACTCGTAAATTAGGAAAAAAGTGAAGGGAGTAGCTAGTAAAGCAATTGAAGACAATAAAGAAGATTTTTTTGTTAATCCTTCAAATTTTGCTATTTTGTAACAGAGGAAAACTGTTCCAGTAAGAAATAACAAAGGGATCAGCTGAATCATTTCTGATTGTGTCACAAAAAATCCGTAGGCATACAGAAGGATATTCACAGGTGGTTTGAATTGAGGCATGAAGTTCCATTCATTGATAACTCCCAATTGACCTGTAAGATATATTCTGAAAGAGTTAGGCAAATAAAAGTGCAAGAAATCCCATCCTCGAAGAGGATAAACCAAACCTTGAAGTATGAAAAAGAATATCATTAATCCTATTATGACTTGCAATAATGCCTCAAGACCTTGTGGAATCTTCTTTTCCCTTAGAACTATTGTTGGAAGCTTTTTTCTTACCCAGAGGTATATCTTGAAGATTAGATAAGCAAGTGCTACTGCCAAGTATAAATATACAAATCGCTCTAAGATAGTTGTATTCTTGATTTTATCTGCAATTATCGCTATGATAAGCATAGGAACAACAAGAGATATTGTTCCAAAAAGCAGAGCTTCAATAAAATAATCTATTAAAGAATCCGAAGAATTAATTTTCATGATTTTCTTCTTGAACACATCGACAATCAAAAACCCCATCCCAAGTATTGAGACAATGGGTAGTATAACTCTTATGTCAATCTGTGCCAACATCATGTTTGTTTATCCTCATACTCTTTTTCTACATCATCTGCAGTTTTAGTGGCGGCGAAAACTTTCATTCTGTCTATTTCTCTGAAATGTGTAATTGTTATGATAATCGGTGTAGTTAATGAGACTGCAGCAATTATAAACCATCCGAACACCGCATCGCCATTCCAGATGGCTTCCCAACTTGCAATATAATACAAAACTGCAAGTCCAAGTAACCCTATAGACCAAAGTGTATATTTAATTTTTGCACTCATTTTACCCATAGTACGAGTTTTTTCTTTAACAGTTCGATCAAAATCCTTCTTAACACCTAGAAGAGCACTCAAAACAGCCCAAATTAGGAAAGATTGTGCAGTAAGCATGAGCATATAGAAAGCAGAAATTGTCCAGTTCATTCCGAAGAAGCCACGAAGTTTGATCATTCTATCCTCTTTACTTTCTCTATACCAAGAAACAAAAGCCATTATCAAACTCGCAAGTGCAATAAGAAGAGGAGCAACAAGCAACAAGGGAATTGTGTCATTTAAAATTGGTCTAACGAAATTAAACTCATCAATGCCAAGTCTGGTTCTTAGCATATACATAGCATATAGGAGAAGATTAACAGACCACATTGTTATACCGATTACGGGGGTGAACAATGTAGACATAATGTCGGTTTTGTTTATCGCAGAGTTTTTACCTTTCAAAATTTTCCATAAACGTTTTCGTATGATTGATGTGATTCCATTAGTCCATCGCCATACTTGATTTATCATGCTTATAGGGTTCCATGGAACCAACCCTTTAGAACAAATTATATGAAGATAACGGGTTTTGTAGCCTTTAGACATTAAAGCAAAGGAAGTATCGGTATCTTCGGCTAAAGTATCATCATGAAAACCACCGTACTCTAACAATAATTCAGTCCTAAACATCCCGGTAGTTCCAGCAAAAATAACACCGTTCCTTGTTCCTCTACTCTTTTGGTAAACATGGAAAAATTGTGTGTGAATATATGCACTACTGCGTTGCAAATAATTATCTTGATTAACAAACATCGGCTTACCTTGTACCAATATAACAGCATCTTCAGTGAAACCAGATAAACAAGTACGGATGAAGTTTGGAGTAGGAATATGGTCGGAATCTAATATTCCAACAAAATCACATTTGACTTTGCTTAGAGCATTATTAATTGCACCAGCTTTGAAACCTTTTCGTGAATCTCTATGGATGAATTTAACATTTCTTTCCTTGCAAAAAGCTTCAATATCGGTTGATTCTCCTACAGGACTATCATCACAAACTACTACTTCAAAGCGGTTTTTTGGATAATCAATATTTAGTGCTCCATCAATTGTTTTGGAAACCACTGTGAGAGGTTCTTTATAGAAAGGGAGGAAAATAGCAACCTTGGGGAGAGGATCTGAAGTCAAATATTTATTATTGTCATCCTTCAATAAGCGATATTCAGAAGAAGATCCGATATAATAGTATATGAACACTGAATAAAATGCTGAGAACAATTCAACCAGTAATATAATAAAATTTAGTGATAAACCCACTATAGCTTTCCAATTACTCAAATCATCTTTATAAAAATTGATAATATAAATTGTACTAGTAACTACATAATAACCTAGAAAAGCAAAGAGAATAACCGTAAGTGAGTACCATAGTGTTTTTTTCCACCCCATATCTAAACCTCGATGTCATTGTTTTTTCTTGGAGTAAAATAAGGTTTGTTATGTCTCGTTGTCACATAAAAAAATAGACTAACAGGAAATGTTGCAACAAGTGAAAGTCCTAGAAGACCCATTACAACCCATAAACTTTGACTACCCAAGAAATCAAAATAGGATAAAACTATTAATCCAACACCTAGAAGTGATATAATGGCTGATACTGGTATGAAAGGTACTTTCTCGTTCCATTGATCCCTTCTCCTATCTGGCTTTCTTCTCCTGAAAATGGTTTTCATAACTGCATAAACAGTGAAAGGGTTCAAGGTTAGCGCTATAAGGAAAAATACGAGTAGGTCAAAAGCATTAATCTTAATTTTCCTACCTTTTTTCGAAAATAGAACAGCTATTATTGCAGAGATTTGATATGAAATCGCAAGGGCAATAGGCATTAGAATCAGAGGGGGAAAGTTTTCAGTGGGAAGACGAATAGCTTTGCTTCCAGTAAAGAACATTACAACGTAGAGGAAAATTGTTAGGTACATCGAGGAGGCAATAAAGAACAATAATGTACTAAAGGAAAGATCAATCTTATCAAAGAGAGACATTTGTCCCTTTAGTATAGTTTTCCATCTCAATTTTAGTGTGTGCATACTGCCTTTTGCCCATCGGAGAATCTGAGAAAGCAAAAGAGGAAAATTTGAAGGAACTAAACCAAAACTACCATATTCATCAAGTAGAACACTATCGTAACCCCTGGATAAAATCTGAATAGTTAAGTCGACATCTTCGGTGAATGTTGCAGTGGGAATGCCTCCAACTTCATCTATAACTTTTTTCTTGAAACATGCTGTAGAGCCATTAAAAATAACTTTTTTGCGCCTATTTTTTGATCTCTCGAATACCTCAAAAAACTGTGCATACATAACTGCTTCCCAGATTTGTAATTTCGATTTTATGCTGCGAAAATTGACTTTGGCTTGTACAAAGGCAATATTTTCATTTTCTACAAACTTGGAGATGCTATTATTGAGAAAATTTGGAGTTAATTTGTGGTGATAATCAAGAAATACTACATAATCAGTTTTAACTTGCTGAAGCATAATATTGAGCATGCCTGCTTTGAAGTTGTAATTTGTTTTATCATAGACGTAGGTTACTCCATGTTTTTCAGAAAGAAGCGATATTTTTTTATCATACTCAAGGGACTTTTCAGTGTCATCACCAACTAGAATTTGGACTTTTTCTTGCACATAATTAGAATCGCGTATAGATTGCAGCGTTTCATGTAGTACATCAAGATTAGGGTGATGGATTGGCACTAACACACTTACCATTGGAAAATCTTTGACTGAATCAATAATCTCTTCGTCCTTAGCTAAAGGTATGGAACAAGTTGTGCTCATATGCTTGAATAACATCACTGTATAGAAAATGCTGAAAACTTCTACAAACAAAGATAGGAAATTGAGAATGGTTTGAACAACTGTGTGTGTAACATCAGAAGGTGAAGATGCGATTATGGATTGTATGATTATAACTATAGACCATACAAAGTAGATTATTCCAACAAGCAAAACAGAAATAGTAAAAATAAATAGAAGAACTCCTAGGAATTTCCATATGTTTGAGCCTCTCATTTCATTTTGTTGACTAAATCCCATTAAAGTATCCACTCTGCGTTTACAATTCCTTATATGAGGTTTGCTATTTAGATTTTATGTTTAATAGGGAACAGTAAGATCAGTGTGAGCTGAGTAAATCATAATTATCATAGGTTGTTCGCTATACATCATATCTGTTATTCCCTGCTGAAATTATAAATGACTAAAATAAGATTATTGTTTGTATAGAAGAAATGATAAAAAATTAGAAAAATGAAGAAACCTTGTTAAGATTCTTCAGTAGTTTTTTCAGATTCTGCTGTTTCTTCATCTGCTAGTTCAAAATCCCCTTTAGAACTAACTAACCCTTTTCTCTGCATTTCAAGAACCTGATCTCTTTTTAGTTTTATTGCATCCACAGCGCTTTTTGGAACAGTGGGAGGTTCATAACGCTTGAGTAATGCCGCGAGAGCTTCTTTCTCTTTTTGCAAATTTAATCTATCACATACAGAGTAGAAGATTTCTTCATAAAGGAAGAGCTCTTCTAATAGCATATCATAATCTCTTTTCAATAGGTCATCTTTCAGATTCTTGATATCATTAGAAGAAATTGCTTTGATGTAATCACGAATAATTTCATCATTTTCTGTAATCTCTCCAAGATAGAAGATGAATTTTGATAGATCTGCCTTAGCATCATGGACTGCAATGTTGATAAGAAGAGTTTTGAAAACTTCAGCAAATATTTTTGCAAAAGCTATCTCATCTAATTTTAAATACTTAAGCAAATCTTCTTTCCAATTTTCATGTAATTTTGAATAATTAAAGATTATGGCGGGTATCAAATACTCATACAATGGTTTTCGCATTTCCTCCAATTCTTCATCCGATAATTTTTTCAAATTTTTAACAAATATCTTGTAGAATTGATCATTTCCGCTAGCTTCAAAGTAACGTATAAGAGGTAGGATCATTTGATGTTTTTCTAATCCTTTGTAAGCTATTCTTGTAAGTAGCCTATTACCACCTATAAGTAATCCAATCATAATAGGTACCAATGCAAGAAATGCCCATAATTGATAACTATTTTCCGAAGGCACTAACCAGAAAATGAGAATGACACTAGGCAATGTTATTAACAAAGTTCCCAACTGGATATATTTTCTGAATTTAGAAGCTTTGGGAGAATTAGAGCAGAGAGCACAGATTTTCTTGCCATCAATTGTAAAATCTTCTTCTGAATCACATATTGGTAAACCACAGAGAGCGCACTTTAATGTGGATTTGTTGTGATAATGAAAAGCACAAATCTCTTCGTTTGCAGTTTTAGACATAAATGAGAATAAAAAAGTGTTTTTTTAACTTTATCGACCTTAACCTTTTTTGTTTTTTCTTTCTTGGAAGCAGTATGGCATAAAGGGAAAAGAAATTAAGCAAATTGATTAATTTCTCTTCCGTTTAAGCAGTATTTATGATATGAATTTTATACAAATTCTTTAGAAGTATCTGGAGCACATCATGGGGGCGCCACGCACCCTCCTACACCACCCACATCTTCTTGCAAAGATGCTTACGGTTCGCTTTTGGGTTTTGTCAGATGTAGACCCGAGGATCACCATGAAGTTGGTGCATATCTACAATCCTTCAAAGTATAATCTGCATGACTCTATATAAACACCATAAAAATGTACAAAAAGCTTATTATAAGTTGAAACAAAAATATAGACTTGTAAGTCAATCTGATTAAGGTAGTGATATTCAGTGAACGGTGAAGAAACGGTTCAATCAGTCATACGTGAAGCGAAAGATATTCTTGCAAAACAATCTGCTGAGGATTTCTTGAGTTATGTTGAAAGCAAAACCTCAGAATTAGAGAGATCAGATCAGTTTCTAGAATCTATTATTCTATGGCATTTTGTTTCAGAAACCATGGAAAATTTCGAAGAGGATGATTATTTAGCATATGCTTACAGCAAGTTAATTAGCAGATATATGTTAGTTGATAATCTTAGCAAAGCTGAGGAAATCTATAAAGAATCTGAAGAAAAAAATCTTTCCAGTTTCCATTTAGACACAGTAAGAACAATTTTTGCTGGAAGACAACAAATTAAAGGAAATCGGGAAATCATTAAAATCCACCGAATGGACGTTTTTGGTGACCTAGAACTAATTCCAGCTAGTCCAAACACGTATTTTGAGAATGTTTCATTAATCAGAAGATATATTCATAACAATCTACCAGAAGGAACCTTTTCCATAGTTATACTAAATCACAAGAATAATACTGAAGAAGAGCTAGAGATTTCAACCGAAACTCTTTCAGAATACGAGGTAATATCAATGAGCGAAAAAGTGAGGATGAACTAAGATGGCAGATAAGCAAGCTATTTGGGGATCTGCTAGATATTTTCTTAAAATTGATCCTTACACAAATGTTTTTAGTACTTCAATGAGCGCATTAGTATCATTCTTCGACACTCATGGTTTAATCAATGAAAAAGAATGCAGAAATCTTCAGGAGATAACTAGGACTGTGTTTGAGTTCTGGTCAACAATTCTACCTCCTCACGAGACAAGAGTTGCTAGATGGATAGTAGAATATTTATCAGATATTAATATTGTGGGGAATTACAATTTGCTCTTGCGTCTTCTTCGTTCAGATGAAGATGTGGCAGGAGATTTAGATAATCTCATAAAAGATACAAAATCAGTAGCAACAGAGGATTTTGAAAAAGCTTTCGACATCCCAGAAGATACAAAAATAATAGGTCACGAAGTTACCATTACAAGACTTCCCGAAGACGAATACCTAAGAAATGAGCTTCTACAAAAGATACTAGAAGATAACAAATATCAGATTCCCTCAACAATAAAAAGTAGAAGTCAATTTAAACTTTCTAATGATGAGATTGCATCTGCTGAAAAAGAAAATGCTTTAGGAATTGGAGAAACTCAAAGAGATGTAACACTATTCTCTGTCTTGGAAAACGAATATGATGAACCAATTACAGAAGTTGAGATTGTAGATGAAATACCCTATTATTTTGAAGTTGAAGGGATGAGTATAGATAATCTTGAAATTAATCCAACTAAAGAGAAAAAGGAGAGAGTTTTAGAAATTATTTGGAAAATCCCAGAAATTCAACCAAAAGAAAAAATTGAAATTAGTTACAAACTAGCTAAACGGATAAATCGTACAATTCTTGAAATTGTTCAAAACGAAGTTATAGCAGTTTTGAATACTTTTGAGAATATCTCAGCTAAAGGATTAGACTTCCTGTCTCACACAAAATACATCAACATTCATAATAGACCTTTACATGAATTGCTTATTGTTGATGAAATACCTCCTGAGTTTAATATCATAAGAACCAATCCTGAAGCTCTTCCCCCAACTGTTATAGAGAAAGCAAAGCTAAAGGGAATTAACGTCCAATGGAAACAAAAGAAAATAGGAGTAAACCAAACACTTGAAAAAATCTATACTTTAGATTACTTTCCATATCTTTTCCGAGGTAAGAAAGTCATAGAGAATGAGGAAAGTAGAACAATCTTCAAAATTGCTAAATTCATAATGCCTTCAGAAAAAGAGATGGGTTACACCGTTTTTTACATTATAAAGAACGTAAGGTCTGAAACTACCGACCTGATTTCTTTGATGGATAAACTTCCTTTAAATCACACAATTGTTGGAAGAGAACCTGAAGAATCTCAAATTATGGAACAAATTGATGAAGAAGGAGACAAAATTATCACGTGGATTGTAGAACCTCCTCAAATCAGAAAAAGCACAATTCTGAAAGTTTTAGTGTCAGGTGATACACCTCCATTATTTGAAATGTTCAAGGTTTTCATAGGAGACAAAGAGGAAAAGGATGTTCTAGAAAAAGAGACAACGGTTAGAAGAGAGATGGTTAAATCTCCCTAATTTTCTTTATCTATCTTAGTTAGCTTCAATATTTTAAAGTGAAAAAAATAAACGAATCTGGATATGTCTGTCTCCACAGAATTTATTTATGACTGTGAATAGTAGTATTTCGAACATGAAAAATCACTTTGATGTTATAGTAGTGGGAGCAGGTCCAGCTGGTGTTAGTGCAGCAATATCCTGTATTAACAATGGATTGAATGTTGTTTTAGTTGATTCAAAGAAGAAGGGAAAAATAGGCGATAAAGTATGTGGAGAAGCTATCTCAAAAG
>JAUWPI010000069.1 GCA_030611665.1 Candidatus Heimdallarchaeota archaeon
TAAGTGTACATGCTTTTAAAGATTTTAACTTACAAAAAGGAGAAAAATCTTTCTGTGTCAAAGAACTAGATACATGTCATCTAATGTTTCCTGAAAACACAACAATTCTCGGAGATATTCAAGCGACTATGATACGTAGGGATAAATTTGATCAATATTTATCAAAAAAAGCAACTGATTTAGGAGCAGAAATATTTACAACAACCAAAGTTACAAATCTTCAAAGAAAGACAGATGGTGTTGCAATAAAAACAAAAGGCGAGAGTAATTCTAAATATTTTGCTAAACTAGTAATTCTCGCAGAAGGACCTAACGCGCAACTTGCAAAAATGCTAGGTTTCCAAACACCTTCTCCCATGATTAAAGCTTTCGAATATAAGGTGAAGGGAGAATGGAGTGACAAACTAGAGTTTCATTTTGATTCAAAGAAATTCCCATTTGGTTACAGTTGGATTTTCCCAAGAGAAGGAGAAACAAATGTAGGTATAGTTACAACTACAAAAGATAGAAAACAACGTTTAGATAATTTTCTTAAGAATAAAGGAATAATGGGCAGCATTCTGAAAAAAGTTGGTGGGCAGATACCCATGCATGGTCCGCTGAAAAAATTATATCATAATCGAGTTTTATTAGTAGGTGATACAGCAGGTATGGTAAATCCTATTTTTTATGGTGGAATTCGCATGGCGATGACAAGTGGTCGTATTGCAGGAAATACTGTTGCTGAAATTCTGAAAATGGAAACTAATCAAACAAGCTTTAATCTCAAAATGTACGAAGAAAAATTGAGACAGTTCAAATTCATGAAAAATATCAATTTTCAATGTCACAGATTCTTCTATACTAGGTCTAATAAATTTCTTGCAAAACTCGGAGAAGTGTTTGATAACAAACATATTAACCAAATAGAGGGGGCTGAAATTCTCAAAACGCTTGGAAAAATTCTATTCAGACCTTCGTTGTTGACTAATCCTATTGGTCTCTACTGGCTATATAGAGGTTTCAAGATTGCTAGAGATTGGGGCTTTTGAAGTCACAACAATCAAAATAGTTAAATGTGAAAGTATAAAGGAGAAATTGACTGAAATGATTGTTCCTGTAAGATGTTTTACTTGTGGTGGTTTAATCGCAGATAAGTGGGATGATTTTCATAAGAGAACAGAGGATGGAGATAATCCAGACAAAGTATTGGAGGATCTTGGAGTAAAACGCTGGTGTTGTCGGAGAATGCTCATTTCTCACATAGACTTGATTGATGAATTTTTGCCTTTTACCTAATTTTCATCTATTTTGCCAAACTTAAGAAACAGAAAGTTTTTAATCAAAATTTTCGAGGGCTTATTGCTCATATATTGTGAGATTGAAAGCTTTAGTTAAAGAGGATTGAAAATGTCAGAAGACATAGATAAAAAAACCGAAGAAGAAGTACTATTAATTCCACGTGACATATACCTTGTTTCAGGTATTCATATTGGGACAAGTGTTTGCACCAAATTTATGGAACCATTTAAGTATCGTGTTCGTAATGATGGAATCTACGTTCTAGATGTTAACGCTACCGATGAACGTATTCGTATTGCAGCTAAATTTTTGAGTCGTTTTGAACCATCAAAGGTAGCAGTTTTTGCTACAAGACAATATGCTTCTGTACCTAGTACAAAAATGGCAAGAATGGCAGGTTTCAAAGTAATTCCAGGAAGATTTATACCCGGAACATTAACTAATCCCTCCTATGAAGGGTATATTGAACCAGATGTAGTCATGCTTACTGATCCTCGAGCAGATAGACAGGCGTTAACTGAAGCTTCCTCTATGGGAATTCCTGTTGTAGCTTTGTGTGACACAGATAACGTAACTAACAATGTTGATTTAATCATACCAGTAAATAACAAAGGAAGAAAATCTTTAGCTCAAGTTTATTTCTTGTTAACCAGAGAGATTCTCCGAGCAAGAGGAGAACTAGGAGAGACTGAAGAGCTTCCAGCAACTGTTGAAGATTTT
Source organism: Candidatus Heimdallarchaeota archaeon (assembly GCA_030611665.1). Classification (GTDB taxonomy): domain Archaea; phylum Asgardarchaeota; class Heimdallarchaeia; order Heimdallarchaeales; family Heimdallarchaeaceae; genus UBA460. Next base: position 2,002 of record JAUWPI010000069.1, read on the forward strand.
TCATTTAAGCTATTAAGGGAATAAATATTTCCTTCTTCTTTTCCAAAACATTTTATTTATTAAGAAATAAGTAAGATTATGGATGCCAAAAAAACCATTTTCTCTGCTCCTGGAAAAATTATTCTCTTTGGTGAACATTCAGTTGTTTATGGACATCCAGCTATCGTCACGGCAATCAATTTGAGAACAAAATGTAGAGTGACGGAATCTTTACAAAATAAGGTGCAACTTTCAATTTCTTCAGAAAGCTCATTAAATAGCTCCTTAACAGCATTGAAGAGGGAATACACAATGAATAAAGAACAAAATGTGTTCTTTGCGCAAGATTCAAATTCTGAACAACCAGTAAATCCAGCTTATTATTTTATTGCAGAAAAAGTTCTTAATCTGTCTGCTAGTAAAAAATGCCCACATATTCATGTAAATTCAGAAATCCCACCAGGTATTGGTTTAGGGTCTAGTGCAGCCAACTCAGTAGCTACTTTAGCAAGTCTATCTGCGTTTATGGGAATTGAGCTCTCTTTGGAAGAATTAAATGGGTTAGCTTATGAAGCAGAAAAGATTGTTCATGGAAGACCTTCTGGTGTTGACAATACAATCTCAACTTATGGTGGGATTCAGTTCTACAAAGAGAAGAAATTCTCCCAATTGAATATTCCAAAAATATCTTCTTATGTTGTAATAGTAAATAGTGGTATCCAAAGAAGCACAAAAACGTATGTTGAGAAGGTAGCAAAGTCACTGGAAAAAGATACAACAAAGTACCAAAGTATTCTAGAAGAAATAGGAAATTTGACAACAATTGCCAAGTCAAGTTTAATGGAAGGTAACATTCAAAAGCTAGGAAATTTAATGACACAAAATCATCTTTTACTGGAGGATTTAGGAGTAAGCCACCCAATCCTTACAGATCTTACTAATTTACTGGTACAGCTCGGATCTCTAGGGAGCAAATTAACAGGGGCTGGAGGTGGAGGGTGTGTAATTGGTTTGTTTGATAATTACCAAAAAGCAAATAGAGCAATAGAAGAGATGAAGAATAGAGATTTCCAAGCAGTCATATCAAGTCTAGCTGAAAGAGGTGTTCAAGTTGAACAATAATGGCATTGACATTATCAAATTAGGTGGAGCAATTATTACAGATAAAACAGAGTACAAGAAAATAAGACTACTTGAGTTAAGAGAGATATGCCAACAGATAGGAGAATGGAGGAATCCATGCATTATTGTTCATGGGGCAGGATCCTATGGACACGTTAAAGCTAAAGAATACAATATAACTTCAGGATTTAAAGAGTCTTCGCAAATCCGAGGTTTAATGCAAATTCGTGAAGACATGAATGAATTAAGTTCCATTGTTGTTGAAGAACTAACAAAGGTAAATCTAATGCCAATGAACTTTCAAACTAGCTCCTTAATCTACTTAGAGAAAGAAAGTAGTCAGTATGAATATTTCCTTGATCCAATTCAGGAAGCTATACAATTAGGGTTAATTCCAGTTCTCTCAGGAGATATAGTTTTTGTTAAAGACGATGGTTTTAACATAATTAGTGGCGATGTTTTGATTAATATTCTCGCAAGTAATTTTCAAGTTAATAGAGTTATTTTCATAACTGATGTTGATGGTTTAATGATTATAAATCCAGAAACAAGTCAGAAGGAGTACCTAAAAAATGCGTCTGTTGAAGATTTACAATCATTATCCTTTACCTCTGACATCTCAGAAAAAGCAATAGATGTTACAGGTTCAATGAAAGGAAAAGTTGATAGCATTCTTTCTATTCTTAAATCAGTAAATGAGATAATTATAGTAAATGGCCAAGAGAATAAACGAGTATTAGATGTTCTCAAAGAGAAGGATGCAGTTTGTACAAGAATTAAATGAAAAAGACTACTCAAAGATAATTCTTTTAAGTTCTATCAAATTTCTTTTCTATACCTAATGAAGGCACGTTTATTGTGCCTGAGGTGAAAAATATGTTTAAAAAATTCGAAATTCCCGATGAAATTGTTAAAGAGTCTTTGAAAATTTTAGAAACTTCTGCAAAGACTGGAAAAATCCGAAAAGGTACAAACGAGGTAACTAAAGCAATTGAGAGAAAAACAGCTTTTCTGGTTTATATCGCAGAGGATGTTAGTCCTCCAGAGATCGTTATGCATCTACCACTTTTGTGTGAAGAGCACAAAATAAGTTATACATTTGTTCCAACTAAGGAAGAACTAGGAAAAGCAACAGGACTCAAGGTTGGTTCAGCTTCAATCGCAGTAGTTGATGCTGGTGAGGCTAAGCAATCTATTAAAGGTCTAAACAGCAAATTAGCTGAACTCAAAAAGTAAGCTAGGTGAAAGAAATGAGTTCTAAAAGTGACTATGATGCTATCCCTGCTGAAGTGATTCAAGTTCTTGACAGAACGGGCAGTGTTGGCGAAGTTATCCAAGCTAGAGTCAAGGTTTTAGAAGGTCGAGATAAAAACAGAATCTTAACTCGAAACCTTAAAGGCCCTGTTCGTAAAGGCGACGTAGTTATGCTACGAGAGACTGAAAGAGAAGCGAAGAAAATACGTAAGAGGTAATGAAACGATGCCAAAAATAAAAAAGTGTTCATATTGCGGAAAAGATGTCGACCATGGATGTGGACTACTTTACGTTCAAAGAACAGGAACAGTTTTAACCTTCTGTTCAAACAAATGTAAAAAATCTCAATTAGTTCTAAAACGTGATCCAAAGAAGCTAAAATGGACAGAGAGATACGAAAGAAAACTCATGTAATTTCTCTTTCTACTTCTATTCTTTTTAATTTTTTATTTCATTTAGATATTTATGTTAAAGTATTTGTATGTGAAATGTTCCAATCAATTGATTTTTATTCTCAAGTCAAGAATTTGATTAGACAATAAGGTGACAAAATTGGAACGAGAATTTGTTATGGTCAAACCTGATGGTGTGCAAAGAGGGTTAATAGGAGAGGTAATTACACGAATAGAAAAAGTTGGACTAAAAATTATAGCAATGAAAATGTTCAAGGTTTCTATGGAACAAGCAGAAAAACATTATGCAATCCACAAGGAAAAACCGTTTTACAAAGGATTACTGGAATACATCACTTGTAATCCCGTGGTAGCAATGGTAGTTGAAGGAAAAGATGCCGTGAAAATAACTAGAAAGCTTGTTGGCGCCACTAATCCCGCTGAAGCAGAACCGGGGTCAATTAGAGGAGATAATGCGTTAGAAATTGGTCGTAATATCATCCACGCAGGCGATTCACCTGAAAATGCTATAACCGAATTCATGATCTACTTTACAGAAGAGGAAATGTCTTCATATAAAAAAATAGATGCGGATTGGTTATACGAATAAAACAGCCAGAATTTTTTCTCTTTATTTTACTTCATAGAGAAAGGGAAAATCTTTTAGAGGTTTCTAATGATAGAAACACAGTTCAAGTACACATATTGAATTGGTGTAATAGATGGACACAATGAACAATATTCTAGCACACTGGACACAAGAAATTCCTGAGAGCGAGATAAGAAGACTTCTTAAAAGTAAAGCAAAGTACTACTTAGCTGCTGGATTGCCTGGGAATCTTCCAACAAAAATCTTCCCTCAGATTCTAAGAGAATTAGCAGATTATTATGATGCTGATGAAAAAAATGTTATCAGTGAATTTCAATATGGTCCAACAGCTGGAATTCCTGGACTTCGCAAAGTATTAGCTGAAAGGATTCACCAAAGAGATGGTGCGGGAATAATAAGTGGGGTTGAAGAATGGGAAAAGGTTCTTATTACAACTGGTTCCCAACAGGCTCTTTACCTTGCACTAGACATTTTGATCAATCCCGGAGATATTGTAGTTACACCTTCTCCCGCATATTTGGGTTTTACAACAACAGTAGTAAAAGTTGGAGGTCATGTAGTAACTGCCCCTACAGATAATGAAGGGCTGATTCCTGAATATGTTGAAGATACAATCATAAAAGCCGAAAGAGAGTTTGGAAAGAAGGTAAAAATTCTTTATGTGGTAGAAGATAGTGATAATCCTAAAGGTACCACATTGCCTTTCAAAAGAAGACAACAATTGTTCAATATTGCAGAAGAGCATGATGTTATTGTGATATGTGATGCAGCATACAAGGAAATACAATTTGAACAAAAAATACCGACCATGAAAACTTTGGATAAAGACAATAATCGTGTAATATATACTTCTTCTTCATCAAAAGAAGCGGCACCTTTACGAATAGGTTATTCAATAATGCCCGACACGTTGCTTAGTCAAGCTGAAAAATCCAAAGGTTACTTAGATTTATGCACACCAACTTTGACTCAGAGAGTAGCAGAAATTTATTATGATAAATACATTGATGAACAACTTCCGATTATCGTTAAGAAATATAAAGAACGAAAAGATACGGCTTTCAATGCATTAATGGAAACTTTTCCAGAAGGAGAGTATACTAATCCAACAGGTGGTTTCTTTATTTGGTGGCAACCTAAGGGAGAAAAAGCTTATACTTTTGATGTATACAAATTCAATCAAGAAGTTTTATTACCAAATGAAGTTCTTGTAGTTCCAGGTAAAGCATTTTATCCTCCACATGGTCATTCATATGATCCTGAAAATAGAGAGATTGAACCTTTAAAAATTATCACTGGTGGTATGCGTATAGGTTATTCATTTCTGCAAAAAGATATGATAGACAAAGGAGTGAGAAAACTAGGTAAACTCCTTCATGAAAATCTTGAAAAAAGCTAATTTTTCACTAAATTTTTCGTTTTTTTGAATTTGCTTATTAACCTTTGTGATTCCGGTAGATTCTTCAAAAAAACGCAGTTTAAAGCCAAATTGGCTTGAAACATTAGAAAAGTTGAGTTTCACGCCTTAAAAATTTCCTTTTTAACGAGTTTGCTTATTAGAGGTGGTGTAATACCATTATTTTTCGACTTTACCGAAAAGGTTTTTAATGGGCTCTAGCTAATTTATAACGTGCTTGCTTTAGAGCAAGTAAAAAACCGACAGAAGTGCTATCGAAATGATGATCGTACAATCAAAAGTTAGAGACTATATCAAAGAACTCGGTGATTACAAGGTTGGTGGAGACCTACTCAAAGCTTTAGATGATGTTCTAGCTGTTCTACTTAAGAAAGCAGCTAACAGAGCTAAAGCAAATGGTCGTAAGACTGTTTCCGCAAGAGACCTTTAAAAAATCCAGAGACCTCTAAGAAAAAAAGAAAGTTCAAACTCTTTCTTCCTTTATTTTTTTATTTTTGTTTCTTTATTAATCTAAAATGTAAAATCATCTTCATCTTTCTCTTCATTAAACTGTAAAACAGATACTGACAATTCTGGGATAGAAGATACTGCTAAATAGGTCCATTTTCCGAGTATTTCTACTATTACGTAATGATCTGGAGATTCAAGATTTACTTTTCCTCTGTTGATTTCATTTGCCATGGCACCAATTATTTCAGTTCTAGGAATTTGTGTGTGCCGTCTTCGTACATTTATTTTCCAGGTATCAGCTTCCTCTATTTTTGTGCTGAACTCGATTGCAGCTTCTTTTAAATTTTCAATCGAAGTACTCACTTTGTATTGAAATGGAACAACTTTCAAAGTATATTGAAAGAGTGGATTATCTTCAATCATTTCCTTTATTTTTCCTAAAACTTGAACAGGGTCTCCTTGAAAGGTAGCTATTGAAAGACCAGAGATACCTGAAACTGGAGATGCGTTAACATCTTCTTGTTCAAGCAACTCTGAAAGAACATAATACATCTCGCTAGAAGCGTTCTTCTCATGGGTTCTAGCACTGGAAATAACAAAACCTGGACAATCTTTCATAAGAAACTCAAGTAATTGGTGCAAATTAATCTTCTTATTATGAATATGTTCTTCAGTTATCACTCGAATGAAATTGCGATTTGAAACGGGTTATCTGCTTAAGTAAAAGAGCTAACAGTGAAATTCCAAACAGAAGATACAATCCTCCATCAAATAATAGAAAAGCTGTAAAACCATATATGAACGAAACAATTCCTTTTGTTCCTGCTAATCCATTCAATAAATGAGGGATTCTAACAATTAAGGTTGCACTTATTATGTAAAGTAAGGGAGATAATGTTATAGAAAGTAGCTTTGTTCTCAAAGTAACACCTCTATTCCAGTTAGGAATTTCAGGATTATACCTGCTTGGTTTTCGATCATATTTCGAGAGAAGTATTGGAAAAGTATAAGAGAGAGGTTTGTGTTTATCGCTCCGTACAGTTTTGAACTCAAATCCTAATTCTTTGAACCTATCAACTAGATTGTAGGCATTTTCAAAATTTAATCGGAGATCAAGTGTTAACAATCTTTTAGGTCTAATTCGGAGTAAATATTCTCCATCATAAGCAAGAAGGTAAATTCCTAAAACTTTGTCGAATGACCATTTCTTAAGTTTCTTAAAATCTCTAAATATTACCTCATTCTTGAAAAAGTCAAGTTCCACTTCTCCTCTAAAAAGAATGTATACAAGAAGAAGCAAAATCCCATTAAGAACACCAAAATAGAACCAAAGGGAAATGCCAAATAAATCCCCTATTAAGACATCATTACGATAAGGAACAAAATAAACTAAAGCATCCACTATGAGAAGTATAAAAATAGAGGACAACCTTATGTGTTCCTTATCCATGAATTTGGATTTATCAGTAGAATGTGACATTCAATAGCACGAATGGCTTGAAAAGTTATGAATGTTTCGTTAAAACATTTATGACCATAAAACATTTACAAGGGAGATAAGGAGTATTGTATTTTGAGAGTGTTTAATTATAACAAGCCTTTTTGCAAATAAAATAAACTTAAAAAAGAGTTGTTCTGAAATTACTATAACCTTGTTCGTTTCTAGGAAAACTAAATAAACAAGAGATAAAGAAGATTGCTTAACCATGTGAGATAGATGTCATATTGTATAAACTGTAACGTTGAAGTCGATTCTTTTATCGAAAAATGTCCTTTGTGTCAATCAATCATTCAAAAGTCAGATAATATTGATCAAATTTTTGAGGAGAAAAAATATCCTACGGAAATCATTGAAGAAGAAAAAGATGAACCAAAAATATCAGATAAAAGAAAGAGATTTGTAGCTTGGGAAGCTGTAAGTGTATCAGCTGTTGTTCCTTTACTAATAGTTCTTGGTATCAATATGTTTGTAGAACGAAGCTTTACTATCACATGGGGGAAGTACCCACTAACAGGCATTGTTCTTGCTTGGTTACTAATTTCAGTGCCTTTATTACTTCTTAAGAGGCCCATACTTATTGTGGTTGGTGAAACACTTTCATTAATCGCATTTCTCGTGCTTATAGATTTCTATGATAATGGAGCTATAGATTGGTATTACCAAATAGCTTTGCCAATTATTGGTTTAACCGCATTAGTTACAAGTATTGTGGTAATACTCTCTATTAAGGTAAAAAACAAAGGAGTCAATATTGCAGCATTTGTATTATTTGGTATAAGTGCAATGTGTTTAGGGCTTGATCTTATTATTTTGAGTTATATCCATGAAACCATAACAATCAAATGGTCACTCTATGTAATAATTCCACTTACAATTATTGGTGGATTTCTGTTGTACCTTCATTACAGACTCACTAGAATTGTTGATATGAAGCGAGTACTGGAAATTAAGAAAAAACTGAAAGCATAGTCTATAAGGGGATTAGAATGGTAAACAACGACGCCCCATACTCTGAAACTTTTAAGGTACACGATCGCTTTCTAGTGGGAGTAAGTGACAGAGATAATGAATGGCACAGACTAGAAAATGCAGCAACTGGTTTTAGTTTGATATCCTCACCAAAAATACCACAGGTTTTTCGTCTTTCAGCTACAATGAATGAAACAATCAATATAACACAACTTCAAAAAGCCTTGAACAACATAATCGTGAGGTTTCCTTATTTCAGAGTAAACATGAAAACAAGTATCTTCTGGCATTTTTGGGAAACAAATCTAGATTACCCTAAAATTTACCCAGATTCAAAGTATCCAAATAATTTTATACCAATAACCAATAAGAGCGAATTTCCTTTCAGAGTAAAAGCATATAAGAAAAGGATAGCAATCGAATATAGTCATTGTCTAACTGATGGGACTGGTGGATTAACATTTCTGAAAGCTTTAGTTGCGGAGTATCTAAACGTTAGAGGAATTAAATCTGAGGACTGGGGAGATATTCTAAGACCTAATCAAATCCCAAAATTAGAAGAGTATGAAGACGCATATAGGAGATACAGTCAGAAAGTAAGAACTGGGAGAGAGTTTTTGTCAAACGCATTCATCATACCCTTCAAACGCGAGAAAGTTGGTATTTATCACATAACTAAAGGGTTAATGCCCATAAAAAAAGTGCTAGAAGAATCAAAGAGTTTTGGAATAAGTATTACAGAATATATCGTTTCAATTTATATAGAATCCTTGCAGGAACTACTTTATAGTTTCCCAGCTAACCTATTAAAGAAGAATCTCAAACCTATTAGAATAATGGTACCAGTAAACTTGCGTAATTTATTTCCATCAAAAACAATGAGGAACTTTTCTCTTTATATTTTACCTGGAATAGATCCTAGATTGGGGCGATATAATTTTGACGAAATAGTTAGACAGGTTCACCACTTTATGAAAAAAGAAGTACATCCTAAGGCATTCACTTCTACAATGTATAAGAACACCACAATTGAACGTAGAATGTTTTTAAGACTAACACCTTTAGCTTTAAAGAAATTCTTTGGTCAAAGGGGTTATTATTACCTCGGCACCCCAGCATACACTGGAATTCTAACAAACCTTGGACGTATAAAATTACCTGAAGAAGTCGAAAAATACGTAGAGGACGTGGAATTTGTTCCAGCTCAAGTACCAGTAAATAAAGTTGGAGCAGCGATGGTTAGCTATAAGGATAAACTAAACATCAATTTTGGAAGAATAATAAAGGATCCAATAGTTGAAAGATTTTTCTTTAGAAATATAGCTAAAAAAGGGATACCAGTAAAGATAGAAACAAATTAAGCAGAATGCTAGGAAAGCTATTGTGATAATAAATGCTAGAAAAAAAGGTTTAAAAGACATGGAAGTAAAGAGGGAGTAGAAAGAGCGCCTTGGGGTAAATCGTATGGAGGAATTCCATATGGTCCTTAAGCGTGGAAAACCCGTCGGGCTCATAATTTGGAGATAGTTTTTATCCCAAAAAGAGAAACCCGAAGACCGATGGTTCAAGTCCATCAGGCGCTACCAACTTTTTTCAAATCTTTTATATAGCTAGTTTCTCATTTTATCTTTAATGAAAAAGAGAACCAAAATAATTGTTATTATTGTAACATTGATTATAGTTGTTCCAGCTATTGTTTTCCCATTATACTTTTACAAATCTAGTAGGGCAACTGTTAATTCTATCGTAATTGATTCAGTTACAACTTTCGGTAGTAATTCATTTGGATCTGAAAGATTTTTTAATTGTATAATCAACAGCTCCATCTCCTCTCATACTTGTTGTGACACAGTAGAGAGATGCATAATCAAAGTTGATGAAGATTCAATGAAAGTCACTATTTCTATTTATATGACAATAAATACATGGTGTTTATTGCCAGCCTTCTATTCCGGTATGATTAGTCTATTTGTCCTTCTAACCTTTTATGGTGATTGGACAATCTCCTGTAATGATTTCACCATTCAGTTAGATATTAGTGATTATTTACAGATATGAAAATCGTCTTTCTTTTTATTTTCAGAGCTGACAAAAGAATTTTAAAGTAACTCATTATTTTCTACACTTACCGATGAAAAAAAACTCAGGGCTCGTGAGATTCTTTGTTAACTTTCTTATTTTCTCGCTAGTTATTTGGTCTCTTATTGGTGTATCTATACCTTTGATTTATGACCCCGTTTCTCATTATATTTATACTGATGCCGATTGGGAAGGTTTCAGCTATGTTCCGGAATACAATCATTCTGAATGGAATGTTATTCTAGACCCTCACTCTCATACATTTTACTCTGATGGTGATTTATCTCCTAGACAAAATCTACTTTGGCACATGGCTATGGGATTCAATGCGATCGTATTAACAGATCACAATACCTTTGAAGGAATAGAAGAAATAAAACAGATAGCAAGAACCGAATTTAATGACTCGATCAAAGTTCTTGCCGGCATGGAATGGACAACTGACCGTTTACATATGAATATTGTTCTCCCACCTACAGTTACAGCAGAAGAATATGAGACATTGGTAACATTCAAGTCGTACAGTTACACTCCCAGTGATGAAGAAATTCAAGAGATAATAACCTCAACGCACGCTTTAGGGGGCATCATTATGGTCAATCATATACCATGGTCAGAAGATTATTGTTCAAATCAGCCTACTAGAGAACAACTTCACATTTGGGGAATTGATTACATTGAAGTAGTTAATGAAGAAGTATATGATCTTGAATCATATAATTTCTGCTTAGATAATGGATTAGGAATGCTTGCATCTACCGATATGCACTTTCCAGAACCTGTCTATTCATGGACAACACTCAATACAACAGAATTTACAGAAGAAGCTATTTTTGCTCAGTTACTGGCAAGACAAACTGGTATTTTGTTTAATGGTATTGCTTCTCCCTACCCAATTGAACATAAGATCAATCCTGTTTACATTGCTCTTTTACCTTTAATTAGATTTGGTGAGATATTCGAAAGTATGTATTCAAGTGGTATGCTAGGTACCCAATTAGCTATTCTTTTTGCATATTTGTATGGCATATTCTTCTTAGTTGAAGGCATTAAAGCTTTAGTTAAAAAAATAATAAAAATCGCTAAAACAAAGAAAGCTGAAAAAAAGGCTGAATAAGTTCAGAACCAGTTTTCTTCAATTTTTTCTAATTCTTTTAGAACGTGAATAGTAAGATTGAATGCATCTTCCAGAATTTTACTGTTCAAGTTATCTGGTATATCGTCTGTTGAATGCCATAAATCAAAAACATCATTTTTTCCATATCCAAAGATAGTAGTAGCGATTAATTTTCTTTTTGAAAAGCTTCCAGCGTCAGTGTTTCCATAATGAATTTTCATGGCTGGTAAATCATACCCATTTTTCTTGCCCACATCTTGTATAAATTTTACGATTTTTGAATCATGAACAACGTTATTGTCCTTTTCTTTTGCAATTATACCTAATGAACCACTTCCAACAGTTTCGAAGTTTATGTTGATAGAACCTACTAGCTCATCCAACCTTTTATCGACAAAGAATTTGCTACCGTTTAGACCTGGCTCCTCTGCACCAAAAGAAACAAGATATATCTCAAGATTATTAGAGGGGTTGTTTTTTAGATAGTCTCCCAAACCAAGTAATATTGCTACTGACGTTAGATTATCATTTGCACCAATCAATGGTGTCCTTGTAACCATATTTGCTAGGAAATAGAAACCAAGAAAAAGTCCTAGAAAAGCTAATACGAAAAATAAATCTGGAAATAACAACCATGTAATTTGCAATGAGCCAATATTGTATTGTGTTATTTCCAAGATTCCTACTACATCTGTTATCATATAGATTGTTTTCCAGATACTAGCTATGATCAACATTATAATTCCTAGTAAAGCACCATTTTGTATTAAAGTAATTTGCTTCAATTTTTTCTCAAATAGTGGCATGTGAAATGCTGAATCATGATGACCTGAAAAGATGACAGTGAGCTTTTTCTCTTTTTTTGGTTTAAATTTAGCAATGACATTCTTAGTTTCTGATTTTCTTACAAGGAGATTTATAAGGTTCTTATCTTGAAACCTTGCTAAATAGTAAATTAAAATCATTAATATGGCTAATCCCAAGGCTAAGGGGGCAAGAAACACATAAGCAACAACAGACAAAAAGTATCCCCACACAAGAAAATTAATTAAATGTTGAAGAGATCTTCCAACAACTTGAAAGGATTCAGTACTAACATCATTTGAAAATGAACAAAATCGCTTCTCAAGATATTCAATTGCATTCTTATCAGATTCAGAACCAGCAATTCGAGGGCCAAAACTGTCAGATATGTATTTTATTTCATCAAGTAATGAAACCATAACCAGAATCGCAAAACAGTTTTATTTAAGTCTTAATAGTTAGTCATTAAAGAATTATAAAGGATATATTTTAAGATCCACTTCTCTTGGATTTCTTAATCTTTTTCTCATAGAACTTCAAGCTAATTTCGTGTCTTAACTCATTTAACTTTAAAAGAACAAAATCTACAGCTTCCATATCAATCTCTTTCTTTGAACCATTGCTATCCTTCAAGGATGAGATTAGATCATCTTTCTCAATGTAGCTCATTTTATCGCCTTCTCTTAAGAGGTAACTTATCTCTTACCATTGAAACTTTGTGAATTTATTTATTAATTCTATGTAATATTAATAGAATACTCATAACAGGAAATTTACTAATATTTCTTAGCAAACAGTGGTTGAAAACAGTTTAGAAGTTTAAAAAGAAGAGATTTAACTAAAGATTAATTGTCCAATGAAATAATCATAGGTTAACTTTTTCTTCTTTTTTTGTTCAATATTTTTGAATATTCTCTCTGCTTGTTCTGTTCTTGTTTGATGTTTTCTTTCACTCATGTTTGTCACTAATGTACACTTAACTGGTCACCTGATTTTAACATGACGAGAAAAAGTGACCAATAAATGACCAGATGAAAGATAAAACAGTAAAGGTGAATAGTGAGGTTTTGGAAGGTTAAAATATTTTCTTGCAAGATCAATGGACGGACTAATCTTTCTATTCCTTCCTTAACCTCAATATTTCACACCCCACTCACACACTTATATAGAGTTCTTTCCAATTATTGGAATAGAATGTTTAGAAGAATGAAAATTTGTAGTTTGCTATGATATTTAAACCAAATTATGTTATAGTAATTGAGGCTTAATCATGGTTTCAAAAACCACAGAAATGTTAGATAAAATACTTAACAATCAGAAATATATTAGCTTGACAACCTACAAGAAAAATGGTGAAGAAGTTTCTACACCTATTTGGTTTTCAAGAGAAAATGAGGACATTTTTATAATGACTGAGGATCAATCTTGGAAAGTTAAGAGGATGCGGAACAATCCAAAGGTTGTCTTTGTTTCCTGTAATTTTAAAGGGAAAATTAAGCAAAAATTCATTGATTTACGAATTCATGGTAATGTAGAGTTCCTCGAAGGTGAAGAATTTTCCAAAGCTGAACAAAGGATCGCAAAGAAATATCGGTTCTTATATCGTTTTGCAAAAAGAGAGAAAAACATATTCTTGA
>JAUWPI010000107.1 GCA_030611665.1 Candidatus Heimdallarchaeota archaeon
GCGAAGGCCATACCAAATCCTAAGAAGAATTTAGCAACTCCAACAGCTGCAACACCAACAAAAGCTCCAAGGGGCTCTACTAATCCTGATAAAGTTGCAATAAGGAAAGCTTTTCGTTTGGTGTAACCTTCTTTTAGTAAAGGCATTGCAACAGCTGTACCTTCTGGTATATTCTGTAAACCTATAGCTATAGCAACAATTAAACCTGTTACGATATTTTCTCCTCCTTGCCCAAAACTTACACCCACTGCCAAACCTTCCGGAAAATTGTGTATCGTTATAGCAATAACAAATAGCCATGTTGCAGCTAATCTTTTTGAAACCTTACCTTCAGGACCTTTGACAAAATGCTTATGTGGGGCCCATTTATCAATAAGCGCAATAAACAGCACGCCAACTATTAACCCTCCACTAACAACCCATACTCCACCACCTTCATTAGCTGGAAGATTGAGTGCAGGAACAAGTAAACTAAACGCAGAAGCAGCTAGCATTACTCCTGCAGCAAAACCTAGAAGTATATCTAAAGCTTTTTCTGAAATATCTTTAAGGAAAAAGACTGGAAGCGCACCTAATCCTGTAGCTAATCCAGCAGCAAGAGAAGCGATAGTTCCCCAAAGTATTATCGACCAATCCATCTTGATCACTTGAATATTAACTAACAATAAAGCAACCATAACTTCCTTAATAACTTTAACTTCTGCCAATTTTTGTGCAATTGATAAAGGCAAATATTTTTTATCTCTTCAAATTATTTCTGTTTAGTGATTGTGATTATAATGAAAATTTCTACGTTAAATAAATATTTGAGCGAATTTGATATTCCTCTAGCGATTGTAGGTGTTTTAGAGAATCCAAAGGAAGATCCAATTATATATGATGAAGAAGGTAAACTTTGGAAAATTATTCAAGAAACTGTAGAACTTGGAGATTTCAAAGGTAAAAAGGGAGATCTTACAGTTGTTTATTCAAAAGGACAAATCGGTCCAAAGAGAATATTGCTAGTTGGACTTGGAAAAGCAGAGAAAATAACTCTCGAAAGCATAAGAAAAGCTTTAGGAAATGCTTCTAGAAAAGCAAGAGCTCTTGATGTAAAGAAAGTAGGGATATGTGTAAACATCTTCAACCGTGGAGATTTTACCGTTTCTGAGCTATCTGAAACACTTGTGCAAGGTATATCTTTGGGAAGTTTCCAAGATATTGAATATCGAACAAAGGATCTTGAGAAATACAAGTTCATAGAAGAGTTAATCCTTTTCAGTCCTGATTATTCAGTTGATGAAATGAAATCTGGAGCAAAAAGTGGTCAAACCATTAGTGATGCAGTTAACTTATGCCGCAAACTTGCTTGGGGACCAGCTAACTTTATCACTCCTTCTAGACTTGCAGAAGAAGCTAAAAAACTTGAAGAATATGGTGTTAAAACTACAATAATTGAAAGAAAAGAAGCTGAAGAAATTGGTTTAGGTAGTTATTTAGCAGTTGCAAGAGGAACTGATGAACCTCCTAAATTCATCATTATGGATTATGGTTCTGAAAAAAAAGATGTGGAAACAGTAGCTTTGATTGGAAAAGCTATAACATTTGATAGTGGCGGAATAAGCATTAAGCCTGGTCAAAATATGGAGAAGATGAAAGCCGATATGACCGGTGGGGCAGTAGTTATTGGAGCCATGAATGCTGTTGCAAAGTTAGGTTTAGATTTGCATGTTGTTGCGATTGTACCTGCTACTGATAATATGCCCTCTGGAAAAGCTTACCATCCTGGAGATATAATAACAAGTTATAGTGGACAAACCATTGAAGTAATCAACACTGATGCAGAAGGCAGAATGATACTTGCGGATGCCTTGACATATGCTGCAAAACATTATCAGCCGAAAGCTATGTTTGATTTTGCAACTCTTACTGGAGCAATGATGATAGCGTTAGGGGAACATGCAATAGGATATTTCTCCAATCATGATTTCGTAGTTGAAAAACTAGAAAAAGCATCAAATACAAGCGGAGAAAGAATCTGGAGGATGCCTCTTTGGGAAGTATATGATCAACAATTAAAGAGTGATGTTGCTGATATGCAACATACTGGAGGACGACCAGCAGGGTCAATAACAGCTGCTAGATTCCTAAGTAAGTTTACTATGGAAGTACCTTGGGCACATCTCGATATTGCAGGAGCAATGGAACAAAGTTGCGATAAGGACTATAATCCAAAAGGAAGCAAAGGACCTGGCGTTAGGTTAATCGTTGATTTATTAAGAAACTGGAAAATGTGAAGCTAACATCTTTGAGATAATTTTATAAGTTTCTTTCACGTTTTTCTTTTTATGTAACCTCATCAGTTTGGCTAAGCGTTTTGATCCTCTCTACTCCTTTGTACTGATCAATTAGGGGTAGGATTATCTCTGGAAGCGAATCTCTCCAATTATCTCCCTTTTTCATATTCTCTCTAATTATTTTTCCACTCAATTCTTCTCTATTGTTCAAGGGAATCTTCCTTACTTCTTTCTTGCCTAGATTTGAGAATAATTGTTGAACCAAAGGATTATTGGTAAAAACTACTTCAAAGGAAGGAACAAGATCGATAACATTAGCTGCCCAAATGGTGTTCCTGTTAATGTCTGGAATAGCTGTCATATAGAACAGGTTGATATTGAAATGTTCTCTTACAATTGCAGTTACCATTTCTAGTCTTTCTCCACCTGTGAACGGATTCTTAAGTGAATATGCTTTCTCACCACTCCCTATGAGGATGATAACTTCGTCAATATCTGTTTGTTCAAGAATATACTCTATAGCATAGATGTGACCCTTATGAGGTGGATTAAATCTACCAAGGTATAAAGCTCTCATTTCATGTAAAAATAAACGTTCAAGAATATATGTGTTTGCAATTAACTGCAATTAACCCCTTATTATCATATTATACAATGTATACAGCTTATGAAATTGTTAATTGTATTATTAACCTATTACTAGAATGTTATGAAAGCTTGAAATAGGATAATGATAGTAAGTATTATCTGGTAAAGAGATTAACTGAGGAAAATACTGTGGATTTCGAATTAGCTCTAAAAAGTATTCAAAACACCATAAATAACTTTAGAGACATGGCTCAGTTTAATCAAACTTATATCAAGCAAAACATCATTTATCGTTCTGCAACACCCATTCCTCATCAATCTCCTGAGCTTCTATTATACCTTAAAGAAATAGGAATAAAGAGCATAATTGATCTTCGGTCTTCTGTAGAAATTGGTCATTCCTCTTACAATGATACTTTTCTTCACAATTTCAACTATTTTTGGGTTCATTATGATATTTCTATGCCTCCTGAAGTTTTAGTACAAGCAGGAGTTGATCTATTACCTTTTTACAAGCAATTTGTATGGTACTCACTCTTTCATAACAAACCCCAAATTCGAAGATTAATCAACGTTATTTCTAGACCTGAAAATATGAATTTTGTTATGCATTGCCATGCAGGAAGAGATAGAACTGGAATTTCTTCGGCAATATTACTACTTCTACTAAATGCTCCTGAGGAAAATATTATTCAAGACTATCTTGCTACAGATGAGTTTACTCAAACTGATGATATGGAATTCCTAATAGAACAAGTTGAAAGTGTGGGCGGAATTGAGAAGTATTTGGTTAGTTGTGGAATTGAACAAAAAACCTTAGAACGTATTAAGGAAAGGCTTCGTCCATGATAAAAGGAAGAGTACTAGAAGTAACCTTTGATGATTTACAGTATAATCTAGCACTAGAAGAAGCTATCTTCACTAATCTCCCAATATCTAATTATCACATGACTGTTCGTTTCTGGCAAAATCCTAAGTCAGTTGTTGTCGGCAGGGGTCAGAATCTGAAACAAGAAGTTGATGTAACGTACTGTTTACTAAATAACATTGAAGTTGGACGAAGAATATCTGGTGGAGGAGCTGTTTTTCATGATAGTGGAAATCTTAACATTAGCTTTTTCATCAATAGGGGGAATTTTCCAGATTTAGATGGTAATAACCAACTTAGAGCGTTTTTCACCGAACTCATCATTGATTCTTTAATTGATCTTGGTTTTACAAATATCGAGAAAGAAGGTTCTTCTAATATCCTATACCACGGCAAGAAAATTTCTGGATCCGATGGTTATTTGAAAAAAGAATGGTACTTACACCATGCTACTCTACTATTTGATTCTAATCTCACACACATAGAGCGTAGTCTCTTATCAAAAACAGCTGAATCTACAGATAAGAGTGAAAGTAGCTACTTTCCATCAACAAATCTACCTGTTAAGAATTTGCGAGTATTTAAAAAAACTCTAACCAAAAAGTTAGAAGATAAAATTGATGTAAAATTTGAACAAAGCTTCCTTTCGAATTCTGAAAGAGTATTAGCGGATAAGCTCAAAACTAGCGTTTATAATCAATCTGAATGGATACAAAATAAGCGAAGAGAGTAAAAAACTTGGTTATCAAAACTTGTAAGCAGCTATTTTAGTGCATTAGAAAATTTATTAAAGGTCTAAAGTTGGGTAGGCTTGAAATGTCCGTATTAGCTTTAAGTAGAGTAAAACAGAAGTATTTCTTTACATCAGAGATTGAGGTAAAGAAAGAACTAAAAGAATTATCTGGACATTTCACACGATATGATTTAGAATTAAGAGAACTGGAAACTCAAGCTAGGGAATTTCAAAAACTAGCTGCAAGACTCTTTTATGAAGGATATTTTTCATCTTCTAAAGAAGTATTTCAAAGAAGAGAAAACATTGCAATCCGAATGGGTGAATTGCGAAGTATTCTTGCTAATTAAATTAAGTGTTGATTAGAAGATTTAAATTTGTTAATTGCAAGGTTTTATAACTATCGGTAAGCTGTTTTATTTTAACAGAAATTATACATAATGAGTGAAAAAAATGACGGAATTCTGCACAAAATGTGGATCTCAACTAGCCGATAAAGCAGATTTTTGCCACAAATGTGGTTCAAAAATCGAGATGGTTAAAGGTGTTCCTACAGCTATGCCTATTGAATCAAAAACTCCTTCACAACCCAAGGACGATTACGATAGTAGCAAATATGACCGACGACGTAATATAGTTATTGGATTATCTGTTGGAATAATAGCAATCATAGTAGTACCAATAGTTCTATGGAGCATTTTTGGTGTTATTAACTATCAACACATTGGTACATTTAGTTATGATGAAAAATCAATGGAATATACTAATCTTGAACTAGTAATAAATAGTAGCGTTGGCTCCATTGATATTTTCTATGATGACTCATTGACAAAACCATTTGAGGCTATAGTTGAAGTATATGGAAGAGAAGATGCGTCTCTTTTGGATGCGATGAATTTTACGACAACGTATCTAAATAATGATACGATGGAAATAATATTTGATTCAGGAGAATTTGATTTCTTCTTCTGGGATAAGAAAGTGTTTACATATGATATAACTGTTTATATCAATTCTGCAGTAACTGCTGATATTTTCGTAGATGCAGATACAGGAAGTGTATCTTTGTCGACTGAAGCTATTGACAGTTTAAACATAGTAAGTATTGATTTGCAGTCTAATACTGGAAGTATAGATCTAGACATGACTAACTCTGTCAATACAACAGTGAACGGTTTGAACCTTGTAACAAACACTGGAAGAATAGATGTTGACTTAGGTGTTAGAACAGCTTTGAATGATGCTTATGTAAAAATTGTTACGAATACAGGAAGTATTGATTTCGAGTTTGTTGATCTAATATCTGCCGATGATATGACTTGGGAAATTACTACAGATACAGGATCAATTAATATGGAAATATCACAAAATATAGTTTATCCATTCCAATTCTTAACATTTTTCGACGTAGATACAGATACTGGAAGTATTACAGTTGATTTCTTCTTTAATGCTACAATTGGGTATCATTTCTATGGTTCAACTAGTACAGGAAGTGTGGACATACTCGGAAGTGGTGATGAATACTCCTCTCCAAATTACGCAACAGCTGATAATCTCTACGATTTTGAGTTGTCTACAGATACTGGAAGTGTAACTGTCACCGAAATGTGACATACATTTTTTCTTTTTAAATTTTTAAAAGTAGATTTATTTTAGATTCGTCAAGAACCTCTTTCACAATTGAAGCTGCTAATTCAACAGCTCCAGTACATGTTAATCTTCTTTCTGGGTTTTCTACATCAATTAAACCATCAGGTAGAACAAATTTACTCAATATCTCTCCACAATTTAAGGTCTTAAATTTGTTATTGAAAGAGTCTTTAAATTTACGAAAAATATCTGATTTATCATCTTTGTCTAAATCCATTTTACCCATAAGAATGCCTAAGGCAGCTAACCCTCCGGTGACAGCTCCACAAATAGATTTTTCTCCCATACCTCCACCAAAACCACGCAATGCATTATGAATGGTTTCTAGACAATCCTTTTGATCATAGTATTCAAGAACTCCACAAGCTACTGCTTGGGCACAGTTGCTTTCCTGGTTCCAGTACTTGGATGTTTCATTGATTATATTAGACATACGGAAACAGAAAAAACGAATGAGATATTAAGAATTTCCCTTGTGCAATAATAATTACAAATGAATAATTTGAATCCTTTAAGATAGCTGTTTGGTCTCATTAAATCCTTTTATTTTGTATGTTCCATCAGGTTTCAGCTGTATATGCGTAATGGAACAAGGTTTAACGTAGAAGCTGTAGAATTGAGAAGGATCGGTTCGTGTTAAATATACAAATATTAAGTTGATCACAGCACCATGGCTAACTAGTGCAACATTTTTCTCTTCTTGTTTTTGTAATCGTTTGAATAAACGATGGATTCTATCTAGAACTTGGTAGAAGGTTTCACCATTTGGAATAATGAAATCGTTAGGATCTTTTAACCAACGTTTCTCTTCTTCAGGTGTAAAGACTTCCTTTAAGTTTTGACCTTGCCAATCACCAAATGACATGTCAAAAAGATAAGGTTCTTCAGAAAAATTCGCTTTTGGTTGATGTTCCTTAATCTTCTCAGCTGTAACCCTCGCTCTTGAAAGTTTGCTGTAATATATTACATCTATAGGGATGTTAGCTAAAGCTTTCCCCGTTTCTATAGCATGAGTGACGCCTAATTCAGATAGGGGAACATCCATCTGCCCTCGAAAACGCACTTCTCCTACGTTGAATTTCGTTTCTCCATGTCTTACGATGTAGATATCCATAGTAATCTGAACCTCTAAAAACATGTTAGAATAAAAACCATTTGGATTATTGAAAATCTGTAACTCTTGAAAACTTCGAAAAACTTAGAAAAAAAAGGAAAGAGATGAGGTCTATCTCTTAGATTTTTTTCGGAAGAGAACTGTTAAACCAGTTACTGTTAGAATTGCTACTGCGGAAATAATCAATATTTCACTTGAACCAACAGCACTTGTTGGTGTTTGTATAATATTTGCTATACCTACCTTAGGATCGTGTATGATTTCAGTTCCTCTAGGATAGCTTAGATACATTTTGTTTTCTCCTTCACTAGTTTCAATTGGTGTGGCTTTAACAACTTGTTCTACACCATCAACCATTGCTGTCTCAATCCAGGAGAAGAATCCAATGTAATCACCAGCTACGATTTCAACTTCTTGTTCATCAGAGGCACGCCCATCTTCTTCGTCTTCAGTTTCGTCATCATTTTCATAATCAACTTCCATCTCAGATTCAAGTTTTATTTTGAGTGCTAGAACTGAATCAGGTTCAGTGTAATTGAAGTTGTGAATTCCAAAGTCTACTTTCAACTGATTAGGGGCTATAATTACGTCATTTACAACTGTAAATTCAGTAGTTACATACATAGTAGCTGAGAATACTCCATCAACAGTCTCTACTGAAAAAATGTGGACTGTATCATTTGAGATTACTTCTGTCGTATATACAATTGGTTTGAATTCATCTAGTTTAAGTACTTGTATCTCTTGATCAACAGAATCATTATAGAAACCATCAGCTGAAGTGTCAATGAACTCGATTATTTCTGAAACTAATATTTTGTACTCAATCTCAGTTTCTAATGTTTCATTGTCTACCTCAAATTCAAATTTTATCTTTAAACCTTCGTCCTCAGTTTTGATTTTTACATCGAATTCGTTGCTTATTCCATCTGTTTCGAGAGAAGATTCAATCTGAACTTCATTGTCACTAATCTCAATCTCCACCTTGCGTCTGTTTTCATCTTCTTCATGGTCTGAAATACCATCATCATCTTCGTCTTCATCCTCATGACTATCTCCTAAAACAGGAGTATATAGAAAAGACGAGATCACTATCATGGCCAAGAGGCCGCCCAACATTAGTTTTCGTTTGTTCATTTGTTTTGCTTTCAACTTGCTAAACTCCATTTTTTGACTAATTTCTACATGCTTTTGCTCCAATAAATAGCTGAGCTTATTCCGAATTGTAGCTTTTCTTACAATGAAAAATAACTTTGACTATCTTTGACTGTAACAATTGCTACAGAAGAGTGTAAGTTTGGTATTAATAGGGCTCTAACCTCACTTTTTTCATTATATTTGCTTATATTGTTAGCTTGATATTATTAGAAAAAAGAAATATAGTCTACTGATAATTATTTGTTAATGCAAGAAGAATTAAACAAAGAGTGGATGGATAATTACGAAGTATCCTATTCTAAATATAAAATAGAATGGGATGAACATTATGCTAAAGTTAGATTATTTGTTCTTTCGTCCTTACCTAGAATTGTCTCAAATTGGGGTTTTATTGGAGTTACAAGCACGGTTCCTGAAATCAGTTCAGAAATGCTTGAAAACGTTGAAAGATTGACTTTTCTAGATATTTACACAGCTGGGATGTATCGTGCAAGAAAGTTTTTGGGGAAACAATACAACTTTTCTAGTATTGATATTAGAAAATTCGATTCTACACATGGGTTTGTGGAACATGTTCTTGCAGATTTTAGTCAATATAGTGATGGGCTTATCGAACGAGAGTATCTATTAAGAACGCTGAGTAGAAAGCATTTACCAGTTATTAGTTACAAGGAAACCCAATATGATTTTATCACACATTTAGGACTAATGGATTATTATCTCATGCCTATTTATAGCTTGTATTGTAATAAATTCAAAGATCAATATGAAGATTTTTTCTCTATAATGCAGAAACTGAATGATCAAGCTTTAGTTGTTTCTCTCACCCTTCTCCATCAACTCCTAAGTATTAATGGTAAGTTAGTAATATCCACTCCTGTTAGTCGAATACCAGAAGGAAAAGGATGCGAAGTTTCATTGTTTTGGAAACGAACGTTTGAATACCATTTGGAAGCCGC
Source organism: Candidatus Heimdallarchaeota archaeon (assembly GCA_030611665.1). Lineage (GTDB taxonomy): Archaea > Asgardarchaeota > Heimdallarchaeia > Heimdallarchaeales > Heimdallarchaeaceae > UBA460. The sequence continues at coordinate 9,350 of JAUWPI010000107.1, forward strand.
TGGATTTGATATAATTGAAAAAGCAGAACATGTTTGGAAGGAGTTTCCAGGAGAAAATGGACATTCACACAAGATTCTAAATGTTCTTTGTGTGAAGAACGAAGATGAATGAAAATAACTGTGCTTTTATTTCTTTCTCGTTATCAGCACTAATACTCCAATCACTCCAAGAACAGCTCCCGATACTATCAACAATTCATATATTGTTACATCTGGTAATGCTATCCATGGAATGTCCTCGAAGAAAATAGTTGAAAGATTTTTTAGTATATTCGCTATACCTATCTTTGGATCATGTATGATTTCATTACCACGAGGATAATTCAGATATAATCTGTTTTCTTCTTCATCTGTTGTTAAAGGTGTGGCATTGACTGGAAAGTTTACACCGTCTACTGTGACATTTTCTATCCAGCTGAAAAAACCACTGTAATCACCTAGAGATATATCTATTTCACTTTCATCAGTAGCTCTCCCGTCTTCCTCATCTTCCGTTTCCTCGTCCTCCTCATATTCTACATCTAACTCTGAATCTAGTGTGATTGTAAGAGCTAGGTTTGAGTCTGGTTCGGTGAAATTAAAACCATGTATGCCAATATCAATTTTAATTTGAGTAGGGGAAATTAAAATTCCATTTACTAGTGCAAATTCAGTGGATAAGTAAACTCCTGCAGAAAACACTCCATCTGTGCTAACTATGCTCAAATGATGCACCAAGTTATTTGATATGTTCTCAATCGTATAAACTATATCCTCAAAATCATCCAATTCAACCAGTTGTACGAGAGTATCAGTTGTCTCATTATAGAACCCATCTTCCTGTAGGTCAATATACTCGATTATTTCTGAAATCTCAACTGAAAACTCTATTTCAAAATCTGAAACATCACTTTCGTTGTCAAAAGAATATTCGAATTCCAATCCTTCACTTTCAGCTTTCATGTGAATACTTATTTCGTTTTGAATGTCACCATAGTTTTGGTGTGATTCAATCTGTGCTTCTGTTCCTGATACTTCTACGCACGTTATGAAACTTGGTTAAACTTGCCAGAGGCTTTCTAACCGTCGTTTAAGTGGGTCCCCTCACGTGCGTTGAGGGGAAGAATCATGAGGATCATGATTGGGGAAGGAATGAA
>JAUWPI010000148.1 GCA_030611665.1 Candidatus Heimdallarchaeota archaeon
AAACAACTTATCAAAATGTGGAGTTGAAGGTTTTGTTATAATTACTAATTATAAAGAAGAAAAAATCAAAAAACACATTCTAGATAAATTCCCTTCTTTAGATATTGTTTTTGTGCACCAACCAGAAATAAAAGGTACTGGCAATGCTTTTCTTTTAGCTAAGGATCATATTCAAGAGGAATTCTTCATAGGTGTCAATGGAGATTGTTTATACTCAGTATCCTTGATAAAACAGACAGTTGAAGCAGCAAAAAATAACATTGTTTCTGTTGGAGGAAAACTAGTATCTGATCCTGAAAATTATGGGATCATCTTAATTGACGATAATTCTAGTCCTCAAGAAATAAAAGAAAAACCTGCTCAAACAGAAATAAAGGAAGGTTATGCAAACATTGGTTTATATTCAGTAAGCAAAGAAATTTTTCATGTCTTAGAAAAGATAGAGGAAAAAGGAGAGGTTTCTCCACGTGGTGAGTATGAACTTCCACATGCTTTAAACAACATTCTTAGTGATAGGAAATATCCAGTTGATCTTATAACACTGGATGAAAAAGATTACTGGTTTGACATAGGACGACCGTGGTCACTTCTTGAAGCTAATAAAGTTTTATTAGACACAATTACAGATAATCGAGACGGGGAGATTGAGGACGGAGTGCATATTAAAGGCAAAGTAGTCATCAAAAAAGGTGCCATAATAAAAAGTGGAACCTATATAGAAGGACCAGTATTCATAGATAAAGAAGCAGTTGTCGGACCAAATAGCTATATTAGAAGCCATACTTATTTGGGGAAAAAGTCTAAAGTAGGCAACGCCTGTGAGATAAAGAATTCAATAATTGGAAATAACACCCATGTAGCTCATCTTTCTTATGTAGGTGATACTATTATTGGAGAAAATTGTAATTTTGGTGCAGGAACAAAAACCGCAAACTTGCGTTTGGATAGGCAATCAATACCTGTTAATATAAAAGGAAAGAGAGAAGATAGCGGGAGAAGAAAATTAGGAGCAATTATTGGAGATAACGTTGAAATAGGTATTGGAGCCTTAATTATGCCTGGAATTAAGATTGGATGCAATTCTTGGATAGGATCAGGAACAATAGTTAATGAAGATGTTCCATCGGAATCAATATATTTTGGAACTCAATCGTATACTCTAAAAAGGAAAAAAACCGATGCTAATTAAAGAGCAAAATGCTATTCATAAGAAGTGGTCGATCGATAGAATATCAGTAGGTTTAATGTACCCTAACACCTATCGAGTCGCTATGACCAGTTTGGGTATGCAATTACTATATTTCCTTTTTAACAGTTGGGAAAATTTTGTTTGTGAAAGAATATTCAAACCACTTGATTCTAAAGTTTTGCCGTACTCCTTAGAAAGTCAAAAAAAACTCTCTGATTTTGATGTTTTGGCTATTTCATGTCAATTTGAACACGATTATTTAGAAGCCATGTCTCTTTTACATAGAGGTGGAATCATCCCTGATGTAAGAAAACGGGATGAACATGCACCCCTTATTTTGATTGGTGGACCATCTCCTACTTCTAATCCATTTCCTGTACTCTTTGCACCAGATGTCTTTTTCCTTGGAGATATAGAACCTGTTGCCGATAAAATAAGATTAGCTTTAGAAAATGAAACAAAAAAAGAGAAAATAGAGGCTCTTTCAAATATTCCTGGATGTATGGTGTTCAACTATCATTACAATGAAACTGGTGAATGGATTGGAGATAAGGTTCAAAGTGTCCGAACAAAGGAACTTTCTGATTCTTTCTATCCAATAAAACAAATAATACCTGAAAACGTCAAAGGTACAAAAAACGAACCGATTTTTGGTAAAGCTTATTATTTAGAAACAGATAGAGGTTGTTCTGAGCGATGTCTTTTCTGTTTTGTAGGGCATTGTCGCTTTCCACGCAAAGGAAGAAGTCTTGAACGATTAACTGATATTATTGAGCAAGCAAGTCAAGTAAACGATTTTGAGAAAGTTGTTCTATATGGTAGCGCCGTTGCTCAATCAGGTATTCTTGATAAACTTATAGAATTCATTATTACCAAGGGATATGAAGTCTCGTGCTCCTCATTTCGAGCAGATTATCTCACAGAAGATCTACTTTTGAATTTGCGAAAAGGTAAGCAAAGGACATTATCTCTTGCCCCAGAAACTGGGGATGAGAATCAACGATTTGCAATAAATAAAAGAATGTCTGATGAAACCATTTGTTCTGCACTAAAACTTGCTTGGGATGTTGGATTCAGACGACTCAAGTTGTATATGATTTATGGGTTTCCTTTAGAAAAAGAGGTAGTAAAACACAATTCCCTTGAATTTGTTAAAAAAATCCGAGAAAAACATTTTCCAACAGGTCGTATCTCTATCTCAATGAATCAATTCATAACAAAGGCAAATACACCATTTCAATTTGTTCCCATGCTTGGAATTAGTGATTCCAAAAGTCAGCAGAAATGGTACAGATCAAATTTGTATCAACTCAAAAATATTAAAGTTTCCTTCTATCCTCCTGAATGGGCTATTATACAGCGGATATTATCTCTAAATGATCACAACTACTTTCCAATGATAAACCAAGTATCTTTAATAGGAAATAAAATTGGCAACTGGAAAAGAGTACTAAAGAATCATGGGAGTAACTTAGATAATGAAGCTAGTAAAAGCTATGATGTTGATACTGTGCTTCCATGGGATAGTATTACACAACCATTAACAAAGAAATTTCTTATAAAATCTTATCAGAAATATCTTGCAAAGATGAATCTCGAGGTTTAGAATACAAAGCAAAAAAGATTTTATGTAGATTTTTCCTTTGATAATACGTATTTTCCAATTATCATTCATATTCAGCAATAAAATAAACGAGACTTGATTTAGAATATTTCCAACTAGAAGGAAGTTCATTATTTTTAAATAAGACATTATTTTGGTTTTAGTAACGCAACGAGCTAGATTTAACGAGGATATAATACTTGAAATAATAAAATCACCCTTTTCAATTGAAAGCATGTTCAAAATTATTGGGGAATCAAGAAAAGTCCATAAAAATAGCAAGTCTCAAAAAGAGGTTTGTGTAAAGCTTAAGAGATATTGTGCAAGAAAATAAATAGATGTATTTGGAAAATATTTTTTTTGTAATTTTTCCGTAAAATCTTTAGAGACTCTAAATAAGGCGAATAATGTAACGATTCGCTTTCTTATTCCAATATCAATTTCAAATAAGTTTAAAAAGAGAATCTTTTGAGTCTTTAATAATTATCAAAGGGAATGATGATTGTGGCTATAGCGCTTGAAAACATAAAAATTAATCAAGAACTTATGACTGGCTTACCGCCTAGTGCGATCACGATTTTTAAAATTGTTACTGGAAGTGGACCTATAACCAGTAGAGAAATTGTTGATTTGTGCAATTTAGCTCCACGAACTGTTCGACACGGTTTGAAACTTTTAGTTCGAGCAGGACTAATACAAAAAATACCACATCTTCTTGATATGCGTTCTTGTAAATTCTATGTAGATTGATTATCTACAATTTTAAATTTTTAAAAAAAGAAGATTATAGTTCCACATCACTACTGTGGAACAGAACATCACGATTTATAGCAGATTTGAAAAGTTGCAAAAGCAAATCGTTTGTGGTGCGAATTGCTATGGGTACTTCTTCAGCTGTTAGGAAGGCAAAAACAGCTTCATTATTTCCGTCAAGGATTGCGCAATAAACATCTTTCTTGTCATAATGCTTAAGCTTTAATCCAGGAAATCTTTCAGCTAAAGGTCGAAGCAAAGTTTGATGTTTACTTTTATCAATAGAGGATACTAGGCTAATTCTTTGAGCTTTTGTGTATTGCATCATTTCTTTCAATAACTCTTCATCAACATCTGGTGTAACAAGCAAAAGTTCATACTTGGAACGCATTGCAATGTCAGTGATGCTTGCTTTTATGGCTTCTTCACCCACAATTATTGAGGTATTATGTTGTCCTTCAAAGGAGTAAGAAGAAGCAGATCTATCTATTTGTCTAAGTTCATCCTCTCTTGTATTAATGACTTGGTAGAAAGTCATGGCTTTTCCTATTACAGAATCAAGTTGGGATAGAAGAATGTCATCAATATCTTTTACAACAGAAGCAACTTGAGAGACCAAAGTATTAATCTGTATTTCTTCACCTTCAGTCACTTGTTTAATAATTTGTTCCTTTTGTTCCTCTTTATGTTCCTTAAGGTATTTTTTCCTGTCTGTTAGATTTGAAGCTAACTCATCTTGTTTGTTATTTGCTGATTCTCGGAATTGTTCAACAGATGCACTTATCCTTGCTTTCAGGTCAACAGCCATTTTCTCTGAATCTTGTTTGGATTTAGATATTTCCTGAAGTGTATCAGATTGTAATTTTTGTATAACTTGATTACATTCGAGACTAAACTTGCGGATTTCAGTCACGGCTTCTTCCTTTGATGTAGTTAATTCTGCGGTTGCTGTTTGTTTTAGCTGCTCAGTAACATCAGCACAAGACTTATACGATGATTCCGCGTATTTTTCAGTTCCATCTTGAAGTAATTCTAATAGGTCACTAGGAAGCAAATCAATTGTTTCTATAGTCTCACTAGTAAGTTGATTCTTCTTTGTGCGTATAGTTGTTTCCCCTGTTAATTGGAAATGATCCAGTTTTGACCGAATATTATCTCTTACATCGTTTAGGGCAAGAACATGTTGATCTATTAATTGTAAACCACTCTCATTTAGATCATTTGCAAGATTTCGAACGGTGTCTCTTGCATCTACTAGTGGAGATTCAATTTGCTTTCTAGCTTTACCAAGTTTTAGTACAGCAGAAGCATCAATTGAATTTAGAGATTCAGCAATTTTAGAGGATAGAAAATTAATCTGTCTATCAATTTGCTCAACACTTCTTCTTAATTCTTGAGTCTGCTTAATCTGTTCAGAGAAGAGATTGTTTACCTCTTGAGAGATTGTATCTACTACTGTTTTAGATTCATTTGTCCAAGAGGCATATGCTCCTTGCCAAATCGTATTGTATTTATTCATAAATGACTCTTGTATATCTGTAACTTTACCAACAAGTTCTTTTAACTCATTATCTAAGCTAGGAGCTAATTTTTCAAGAAATTCTTTATGATTATCAGTATGAGCATCAAGACTATTAGCAATAGTTTGACTCAATTTATCAAATATTTCTTTAGTTTGTTGTTCAGCCACCTCTACTAGTTGATCACTTCTCTTTTTTGCAACATGGTTAAATTGTTTAACAAAAGCATTTAATTCCTCTACGAAAGATTGTAATTGTGTTGAGAAAATTATAGGTTGATCCATAATTTTAGTGAGATATCCTTCTACTGCTTCTTTGTTATTTTCAACATGCAGGGAAACGGATTCATGTAGTTCATCACTATGTTCAACATATTTTTGATAGAGAGCATCGACTACTTGTTTTATCAAACCACTTACAATGTGAATATCAAACACATTTCCCTCGCCAGTAAGTTCTAATGTTCCTCCAAATTTAGTCTTTTTCTCCTTATAATCTTCCTTTGCACCTTTTAAGGAATTAATCAAGCCATCTATAGAATAGAGGGCATCTTTTTCAACAACAATATACTCTTTCAGGAATGGTAACATTCCGAAATATTCAGGTGTTCTCCCAGCGATTTTTTTCAGAAAGCCCAGTTCCTCCAGATTCTTCACGGATTGAATCAGAGTAAGTGGGTCTAAGCCTGTAACAACTAGCAGTTCACCTATAGTAACTTTACCAAGCCCCAATGTTGCTGCATAAACCTTAATGTCTGTTTCATTAAAACCTATACGAGTCAATAAAGGAGGTAGAATATCGATTTTGGACATATCCTTCAGCCTACAATTTTTTTAACGTTAATTACTAGGTAGTTGTTTCCTAAATAAATTTTATTGCAATATAGACATGATTTGACTACCTTAAAAAGAATATACAAAAGGCAACAAAAGAAGCAACAAACTATTCCTCAAGGATACCCACTCTAGGACATACTTTAATCAAGAAACAGGTTTTGCATAAAGGTTTCTGAGCTTTACAAACTGCCCGTCCATGAGAAATAAATAAATGAGTTAGCCGACCCCATTTTTCAGAAGGAATTATTTCTTGTAAATCTATCTCAATTTTGTTTGGATCAGTTTTATCTGTTAACCCCATCCTTTTTGATAAACGTATAACGTGAGTATCAACAGCAATGCCTTCATGGATATTAAACCAATCATTTAGCAAAACATTAGCTGTTTTTCTACCAACCCCCGGTAATTTAATGAGTTCAATTATGGATGTAGGAACTATAGAATCGTATTCATCAATAAGCTGTTTTGATAATTCGAAAATAAATTTAGCTTTATTCTTATATAGACCTACTTTTGAGATAGAATTTTCTATTTCGATAATTGAGGAGGAAGCAAAAACTTCTGGACTTGGAAAAATAGAAAATAATTCTTTAGTAATCGAGTTTACCTGTTTATCTGTGCTTTGAGCACTTAACACGGTGGCTATAAGCAATTGAAAAGGAGACGAATAATTTGTTAAACCCCCGCGAAATTCTGGATAATTCTCTTCTAGCAATACTAATATTCTAGAAACTCTTTCAGACAAACTCATTACAATAAGAAGGAATTTTGTCCTATTTTATACTATTTGATATAACTAAAAGATAACAAGTAATATTCTGAAGAGACAATGGGTTAATTTGCAAACTACCCTACTGTAACGAACAGAAAGAATATTTGACGAGGAGTATCAAATAATTTAAATACTATCCTAAGCTAATAGTAATTTGTATAAAGGGGAAAAATCGAATGGCAGCGGGCCAAAGGAAAATATTCAAAATAACTTTGTTGGGAGACGGCGCAGTTGGAAAAACATCCTTGCGGAAGACCTATCTAGGAGAAGGATTCAAAGATGGCTACAGCATGACTATCGGAGCAGATTTTGCTGTAAAACGACTTCGAATTGACGATCAAGATTTCGTT
>JAUWPI010000040.1 GCA_030611665.1 Candidatus Heimdallarchaeota archaeon
ATTCTTTTCTCTTTGACGAGGTATCGCTGGATCCAAACCAACACTAAGAATACTATTCTTCTTTTTCGTTACTTCTTCGTACTTTTTAACAAAAACAGGTGCTTGAATACTCATGAGTATAGAATCCACCGACCGTTTTTAATTTTTGTTTTTGAACTCTAATGAATTATTTCTGGTTGAGATAATGCCCATTCTCGAACACTATTTTGCCTTCTTTAACAGCATAAAGCATCTGACCAACAAACATTTGATTCTCAAATGGAGACCATTTAGCCTTTGATTTAATCCATTTTTTAGTTATTTCTATCGGATCAGACATGTTCAAAATAATCATGTTTTGATTTAAATCTATTTTTGGTAGATTGAGTAATGCAGAAGGAAATCCATAGAGAGCTTCTATTGCCCTATCCCATTCAATTTCCCTTTTATTTATCAAAGATAGTATTGATGGAACTAGTTCTTGAACACCTGGCATTCCACTGACAGATTTCTCCAGTTTTTCCTCGAGAGTGTGTGGAGAATGATCTGAACTCACCATATCTATCAGTCCAGTGGCTAAGGATTTCAGAAGCATATCACAATCAATACTATTTCTAAGAGGAGGATTTACTTGTTTCAATTTATCTTCAATCTCTGAGTTTTGGTTAAAATATATGTATCTAGGGCAAGTATCCAAAGTTACGTTTACATGTTTTGATAGTTCTAAAATTCTCAATGATAAACCGCTACTAATATGAGTTATATGGAATTTCAATTTAGGAAAATCAAGAGCCCACGATAGCACTTGCTGAATTGCGCTAGCTTCTGCTTCTGGAGGTCTTTGCCTATTATGACTACTATGTAATTTATTCTGCTCAAGAATTTCTGGGTCTTCAGCATGAAAGAAAATAGGTTTACCTGACTCTAAATCTTCAAGTTTAGCTAAGCTCTTTTCTATAGTTTCATAACTGATAGAAAGATTTCCGAAGGATTCTGACATAAAAACCTTGTATGCATTAGCATGTTGTTCAATTTCGTCCAAATCTGAAAGATTTTTTTCATTTAATGCAGAAGCTACTAAAATATCAACATAGTTCTGCTTTTTTGCTAATACTTTCTTCTGCAAAATTGTCTTTACTGAATCTGTGATAGGATTGGTGTTTGGCATATCTAAAACAGTGAAAATACCACTAGAAAATGCTGCTTTTGAACCTGTTAATATATTTTCCTTATACTCATATCCTGGTTCACGAAAATGAACATGAATATCAATCAAAGGAGGGATGGCAATTAATTCAGATGCATCTATCTCTGCGCTAGAGGTTTTTATTGTTGATTCATCTTTTTGAAAATCTAAATCTTGTTGAACGAATTCTCTCTTTTTTACATCCCATACCCTAAGATTGGAAAATACTACCATTGTTTAGATCCTCTCTTTTTTTCCTGTGTCAAGCCTCTTATAAACACCAAAATCGGTTATTTGTTCCAACTGTTTCGTATTGAATATGGGGCCATCAACACATATACGCCATCCTGTTGGATCCACTGCGCAGTAGCTACATACTCCAAAACCGCATCGCATATATCTGTCAGCAAGACTCATCTGCATATCTATGACTTCATCATATTTTTTACCTATATCAAAAATTGCTTTCATCATACGTTCTGGCCCTGCTACGTAGAGAATAGAAGGACCCTCAACTTCTTTCAGAAAATTTTCCAAGTCAACTGTTGGGTATCCTTGATATCCATATGAACCATCATCAGTACATGCATGGAAGGTAAGTTTTTCCTCGTTATGTAAATGTTGAAACCAGTTTAAATACATCAATCTACTTTTGGTTCTTGCTCCTTCAAATATATGGATTTCTTGCTTTTCTTCTTGATTTAGCAAATGGGTTGTAAGCATTTTTAATGGTGTCATCCCAAAACCACCGCCAATTAATACATGATTGACTTTCCCTTCTCTTGGAGGTTTGAATGGTTTTCCATAGAATCCTCTAATGCCTAAATAATCACCTATTTCCTTTTTAAGTAGAACTTCTGTCCCCTCACCCATTTTAGCAACACCTATTTCCAACACATTATTTTCAAAACCTGCTATACCTATTGGAAATTCGTCCACTCCAGGTACCCACAACATAATGAACTGACCAGGTTTTGCTCCTTCGGCGTTTACAGGGAGTTCCAGAAGAAATGTGAAAGTATCTTCACATTCTTCTTCTTTTTTAATAATTTTACACATAATTGGTTTAGTGTTGGGTAATGTTTGTTTTGTCATTTGTGAGCTCCCCCAGTTATCTCTCCAATAGATGAATAGTTGTGTTCTACCAGGTATTTCTTAAGTTTCATTATTATGAATCTGATCATATTTTCTGGATAGGCAACACCAATTGCTGAACCAATTTCTACAGCAGAAGCTCCAGCTAGGAGATATTCTACGACATCTTCTCCTTTGGAAATCCCCCCTACACCAATAAGTGGGATTCTTTCCCCGAAACTTTCATAGAGGTCATAGATATGACGAATACCTATCGGTTTAATCGCTGAACCTGATAATCCTCCCCTTTTGAAGCCTAAAATGGGCTGTTTGGTTTGAATATCTATAACCATGGCCTTTAGAGTATTAATAGCAACTAGAGCATCACATCCTCCTTTAACAGCTGCATTTGCTATTTCTATTATATCACTAACATTAGGAGTTAATTTCACCCATAGTGGAAGTTTAGTTTTGGATTTCAATGTCTTTACAATATTGAATACAGCATCAGGATCAGTTCCTAGTTGTGATCCCCCTTTCTCAGTGTTTGGACAACTTAAATTTAGTTCAAAACCTAGGATGTTAAGGTCCTTTAACCCGTCAAGTACTTCTGAGAATTCAGTTTGATTTTCTCCGAAGATTGAGACTATTGTTGGGGTCTCACTTTTTACTAATTGTTCAATGTCATGCCTAAATGATTGATACCCAGGATTTGCTAGACCTACAGAATTAATTAAACTTCTAATTTCCTGCAAAGCAAACACACTTGGGTTAGGATTTCCACTTCTTGATCTTGGTCCGATACTTTTTGTAACAACTGCTCCTAAACCAGCTTCATATGCCCGTCGAAGAGTCGAGTATGTAGTTCCCAATACTCCTGATGCAAGAATTAATGGGTTTCTAATCTCAATGGAACCTATGAAGGTTTCAAAACTCATAAGAACACAGTTAAAAACAACTTGAAAAGTTTTACTAATTTAAACTCCTTAATCGACAAGATTCATTTACGTATAACAAATTTCAAATATATACAACTAAATTAAGGTTAAGGGCTCAACATCAATCATCTAGGTGGGTTTATTTGGTAAGAATAGCAGTTATTTCAGATGTACATTCAAATATTTATGGATTAGAAGCTGTTCTAAAGGATATTGAAAAACGTCGAAATATTGATGAAATCATCTGTTTAGGAGACATTGTTGGTTACTACCCTTTTCCAAATGAGTGTGTTGATCTTGTTAGAGAAAAATGTTCGATAAGTATGTATGGTAATCATGATGCTGGAGTTGTAGGAGATGAACCATCTTTCTGTTTTAATCCCACAGCTTATGAAATGATTACCTGGACCAAGAAGTTCCTTAAAAAGGATAATCTAACGTGGTTATCAAAACTACCTCGCAAGAAAATCATCGAAAGAAATGGTAAGAAAATATACCTTGTTCATGGTTCACCATTTCAAACGTTCGATTATTTTGACGCGCTCAATGGAAGCGAATGGAAAACCATGCTCAAGGAAGCTTCTGAAAAGACTATGACCGATATGCTCTTTGTAGGTCATACTCATATTCCGATTAAAGACAAATATAAGAAATACCAATTCCTCAATCCTGGATCAGTAGGACAACCAAGAAATGGTAAACCTGGAGCACATTATGCTATTGTAAACACATCACCTCTCATTGTTACAATGGTTCACATAAAATATGATCATAAACCTGTTCAAGAAAAAATGAAAGAATTAGGTCTTCCTAAATCTTTGAGTCAAAGATTAAACAAAGGTTTTTGAATTTTAATGGATTTAATCTTGGTAATGATAATCCAATGAAGGATCCTCGAGATCATTAAATTCTGCTTCTAGTTTATCATTGTAGAGGTCATACATGATTACTAATGCTACTCCTTGATGCAATCCTGCAATAACTGATAATTTTTTATAATTTATGTTAGGATGCTCTGGAAGAATTTTTTCTCTGATATAACCTTTCAGATTGTTATAGTTTGGAATTGTTCTTATTCCATCTACTAATTCACTTAATTTGCCATCAAATCCTGTAAAATTAACGTCCTGCTTTTGTTTTCGTTGAATTTGCTCTAAAAGTTCGTTGTGCAATTCCGCCTCTCTTTTGCTTTCTTCTTCTAGTTTTTTTTCGTTTTCCCCAATATAATCGTGCAATGTAGTCAATTGTTTACCCCATTCTCAAGTCTCGATACTTAGTAAATTTACTACTATAAAAAAACGTTTTGTAATACGTTAATCAAATGAACTTTTTGTTTAATTGAAAAATCATTGAGTTAGGTTAAGAGTCTGTTTAGTTAGGTTAAGAGTCTATTCATTTGAGTGACTACGAATTTAGTCACTGAGATAAATGATTCAATATATCACAAACAAGTTACTAGAATAGAAAAACTTACTATAAAATAGAAAATGGTAAGAATAACTGAGTAAGACACATTACATATTGACACATAATGGTGATAATTTCACCTTTCAGCGTCTATAACCGTAAAGTTGTTTACTTAGAAATGACATCGAACAACTAGAAATATGTTTCATTAAATTTAACTAGATGTTCTTTTAATTTTATTATTCTTATTTTATAGCTCAAAATAAAAAGAAAGCAGATAGCAATTTGTGAATATACTAGATATACATCTATTATATTTTCAGTACAAACGATAGTATAAATGTTACTTATACAAATATTATGTGTTATAAACAAAACCTATTAAGATTAGAAGATGATTTATTGAAATAATGTGTGAAATAATCAAGTTTCTATCCAATTTTTTGATCTGTTTTTAGCTTTTTTCCAATTATTCAGTAACACTTCTCTTTCCTGTGATTCCATTGAAGGTAAAAACTCTTGCTCAATCAAAAAATTTCGTTTAATGTCAGCTATATTTTCCCAGTAGCCAACTGCTAAACCAGCTAGATATGCTGCACCAAGAGCAGTTGTTTCAGTAATTATTGATTTTTGAACTTTAACGTTTGAGATATCAGATTGAAACTGTAATAATGGAGAGCATTTTGTAACCCCACCATCAACTCTGAGCATTGAGATATCTACTCCAGAATCTTTACTCATCACTTTGAAAACATCCTCAGATTGATAACAGATAGATTCTAAAGCTGCTCTAATTATATGTTCGCGTGTAGAGCCTCTAGTAAGACCAACAATTATTCCTCTAGCATAAGGATCCCAGTCTGGAGCTCCCAGACCCACAAAAGCTGGCACAAAATACACACCTTCAGTAGAAGGATGATTATTCATTATATCTGGAAGCTCTGCTTTATCTTTTAATAGGCCTAATCCTTGCTCTAACCATTGAATAGCTGCTCCTGTGATGAAAACACTACCTTCCAAAGCATATGTAATGGTATCATCTAATTTCCATGCAATGGTAGTAAGAAGACCATTATCAGAATATATGGCATCATTACCTGTATTCATCAGCATAAAATTACCAGTACCATAAGTATTTTTTACTTCCCCTTTGTCAAAGCAATTTTGGCCAAAAAGAGCTGCTTGTTGATCTCCAGCATTTCCTGCAACATGTATAGGGTCTCTGAATAGAGAACCTGTATCTCCATAAGTTTCTTTATCGCTGCTTGGACGAATCTCTGGAAGTATATGTTGAGGAATTTTTAAGATTTCAAGTAATTCGTCATCCCAAGTTCCAGTTTGAATATTAAAAAGAAGAGTTCTGGAAGCATTGGAATAATCAGTAACATGATTACCTGTTAAATTATAGATTAACCAACTGTCAATCGTTCCGATGGCTAATGAATCATCAGCTAAATTACTTTTTATTTTTTCTGAATTCTCTAATAACCACTTTATCTTAGTTCCAGAGAAGTAGGGATCTAACATTAATCCTGTTTTCTTCTTGAAGATTTCAGCATAACCTGAGCTTTTTAGCTCGTCACATATTCCTGTAGTTCTTCTACATTGCCAAACTATCGCATTGTATAAAGGAATCCCAGTATTTTTATCCCAAGCTACTATTGTTTCTCTTTGATTAGTTACACCTATTCCTGAAATTTCAGAAAAATCCATTTTTATACTATTAACAGCATCCTTAATTGTCTTCAATGTATTCAACCAAATTTCAGATGGATCATGTTCTACCCAACCTGGGGAAGGGAAAAATTGCTTGTGTTCTTCATAAGATTTGGCTATTTCTTCTCCTTTAAAGTTAAATAAAATTGAACGTGTTCCTGTAGTTCCTTGATCAATGCTGAGGATTAATTTCATATGTGTCAAGAACTTTACAAAGTTTAAAAATGTTTTAGGTTAATATTATTGAAAATAGAATAGGCATGTGTATAAGTTGGAAAAAACAAAAGAAAGAAAATTTGAAGGGATTATTATGTTGTACGAACAGGTCCTTCAGGTGTCATGTAAACGGTGTGCTCGTGCTGACTCACAAATGAACCTGCTGTATCAGATAAAACATGGTATTGATACAATGCACCTACTTGCTTTAGTTCCCTCAAGCCCATCTTAGCCTTTGCGACGCCGACATGCTTATAGATCCATCGAGTAGATACCGGTAAACGGTTATATTCCTTATCAAGAAGTCTTCGAATTTGCTTTGCTGCGTCGGTTCTGAGTGGAAATCTTCCATCAGCTAGACGTACAATAAACAACTTATTTCTATCTTGACCAGATTCTCCAGCTCCAGTTGAAGCGAATGTTTCTATAGCAAATGCTTCATCTTGCAGTATAAGATTTCCTTTCCTTCCTGCAACATTTGGAATAGTTTTAGGACCATGGACTCTATAGGGCAATAGCATATGACCTGATAAATCTTTAATTGTTGTAAATCCATACCCTTCGATGATACTTTCTATCAGATCACCCAATTTTCCAGTATATCCACCCACGCGAATTACTTTAACAGCTGTTTCAGTTGCTTCTCTACTGGCTTTAATCAAGTCAGTATGAATATCATCAAAAGCTACAGTCACTGCTGTGTCTGCAATAAAGCCTTCATAATGAACGCCTACATCAAGCTTTACAACGTCTCCTTCTTTCAGAACAAGATCATCTTCCCAAGGACAGGTATAATGAGCACAATGATTATTAACGGACACATTTAGTGGAAAAGCGGTTTTCATTCCTGCTTCTTCTATCAATCTATCTGCAGTTTCACATAAGTCAAGACCTTTAACACCTGGTTTAGCCATTTCTTTAACATGTTGCAGAACACTTTTAGCAACTTCTCCGGCTTTTTGGTATTTTTCGAGAATTGTTTCTTCTTTCTCTTCTTCTACGGTCTCTTCAACTTTTTCTTTGGCTTTTTCTTTGGTACTTGTCTTTTTCTCAGCCATTGCTTTCACCAGAATGAAAACAACTTTTTTTGTGATTATTTAACTTTGATGTTTTAACACAATGTTATAAATAAAAATAAAAAAGGGAAAGGGTCACCAAGCAATTGGAGGTAAGCCCATAAAAATACACACTAAAGCCCCTAAGACTAATAGTCCCACAAATAGCCAACCAGCTATATTCTTGTTTGAACGAAATACTTGACCGTCTGGTGTTTCCATTCGTTTAATCATAACTATAGGTCTTGGGGTTCTTCGGTACCATCCAATTACTGTTACTTGGTTTCCAATCAGTCTATCAACTCTGAAAAGAGCTGTAAAAAATCTCATGAAACCAAAAAGTGGGTTATAATCCAAAGTTATAATTCCTGAAGGATCTTGAAGAACAACATCCTCACTTAAGTAATATCCTGGTGTGCCTCTACCAATTATTGTCCCTTGTAATCTTATAGGTTTTCCTCTGAAAGGAGAAGCTTCTGCATATCCATCGTCACTTACATCAGTCACTGCAGTCATTGCATTGACTAGCGGAAGTCCTTCATCTAGTTTAGGATATTGAACACCTACTCTCCAAATCCATAATAAAGCAGCTAACCCTAAACCAGAACCTATACCAATCCACATCCACATTAAATTACCACCAAAGAAGTATGATAATGCACCAACTCCAGGTAATACTATAGTTAGAATGGGTACAATGTAAAACAAGAACACATCTACCAAAAACTCATCCCAGAGTGTTTCTTTGATTTGATCGGTGCCAAGTGCAGGATATGCTCGTTTCATATTGATTTCTTCTGCTAAATCATCCAAAGCTAGTAGGCGTTTTGCAGTTAATGGATGAGTAGATTGTAATTCCAAAAAACCACCCCAAGGACTTTCAAGATCCCAAGCAGCGGCTTTAACAATCATTTCAGGTGAGAGTTCTCCACCAGCGGATTGAGCATAAGCGGTCATAACTAAACCTTTAGCAGCTTTGATATCGAAAATGTTCAATGATCTGGTAGCATTCGAGTACATAGATGATCTGCGATATGTTCTGACTCTTGTTCTTCTATCAACAGTCTTATCGTTTATTGTTTCAGAATATTGAGCTTGAGTGCTTACCATACCATAAGCAATTTTGACTAAAGCCGTTGAAAGTGCTTTCGGGTTCCTTGTTTGCTCTCCCGAGAATCTATCAGCATAATATTCACGAACTCTACTGAGGAAAAGAACTATGAACTGACTGATTATATAGAAGACAT
Organism: Candidatus Heimdallarchaeota archaeon; assembly: GCA_030611665.1. GTDB lineage: Archaea > Asgardarchaeota > Heimdallarchaeia > Heimdallarchaeales > Heimdallarchaeaceae > UBA460. Next base: position 8,819 of record JAUWPI010000040.1, read on the forward strand.
AGGAAACGACAACCATTATTACAGCTGCCATAGCAATATAACCTCCAGCATTATTTCTACCACCGCTTGAGAATCTTCCCATTCTAAGCATACCACGCGAGAAGATGTAGAAAGTATACATGATCATTGGTACAGCCGAGGCAATTGTCATGAATAAGAAATCCATGTGAACAATATGACCTATTTCATGACCTACAACTGCTATCTGTTCTTCTGGAGTTAGTAAATTGAGAATTCCATCAGAAAGAACTATTCGCGCATTTTTTTTGAATCTTCCATATGTTAAAGCTGTTGGCATATTATCATGTATCATTCCAACTTTCTTAATCGAGATATTATGAAGTTGACTCTGATCTACAATATATTGAGCAAGGTGTGGAGGTAACTGTGATACTTCTATCCAAGTCATTCTGTGCATCCATCTAAAACTCAGATCTAACAACCAAGGAGATATTAGAAACTGTAGCAAGATTATACCCAGAGACACAAGCACTGGAAATAGGATAAAAGCAGACATTCCAAGTGCTTCAGTGAAACTACCATAATAATAAGCAAGCGCAACAGCGCCCATAACAAGTGCATACACTAAACCCCATAAAAGTGTTAGAGTAAGCATCCCTCTGAAAACTAACCTTAATTTCATTAGTATCAATCATAAATTGCACACACTAGTATATATAATTGCTTTTTTTTAATGGAAAAAAGAAAAAAAGAGAAAAACTATTTCTTCTTCTTACGAATAACATTTATTATTGGAACTATTACGAAGAAGGCTATAACAGGGATTAAACTAATACTTGATTCAACAACGTAATTAGAGTTAAGAAATTCAGTTGTTCTATCACCTATTGCAGCACTCAGTACAGTGCCTTCGGTTTCGAAATCACTTAGTGATCCCAATAGTGATAATGCTGTAGGAGCTATATCAATCATGCTAATTCCTGCAATTGTTGAATTTTGTTTGATACTAGGACCAGCAGCTATAAAGATTCCATGCATATCGGTATTAGTATTAAGATATCCATGCATACCAACGTAAATACCACCAAAATTCCTGGAATATCCTGGTTCTAGAAAGACTGAGATGTTAATACCTCTATCTGCATTAAAGATGTCTAAATCCACGTTTTCTTCATTTACAAACACTCCTTCAATTCCTGTTTGTCCTTCAAGATAACTAGCAAATTCTTCTACTTTACTGACATTGGTTTCTCCCATGAAATAAAGTAATTCAAAAGCAGCATCATGCGCGATATAAGGTTCAATTCCAGTCATGTTCATGGCTAGCTCAAAGTATGATTTTTCTTCTAAGAAGAAATTAGTATCATGGACAGGAGCCATTCCATGGTCAGATGTTAAAATGATAACAGTTTCTCTTAACATATCTTCTTCCTGCAGTCTTTGGACAACATAAGCAAGCGCGTTATCCACTTTCACTAGATCATCGATAAGATAGGTTGAATCTATACCTGCGTAATGTCCTCTAGAATCTACAGCTGGCCACCAAGAAAATGCTAACCCAATTTCAGGATGAGCAATTATAGTGTCTACAGTTTTCCTTGCTATTCCCATATTAGTACGTGTGTTTTCTGAACCAAAGTAATCGTAATCGTAAACATAAGTTGGAGCAGCACCTCCATACGTTGTTCCGTCGTCTACATAAGGCCATGCGAATACTGCAGTTACTATATCATTTTCTTCAGCATGTAGGACAGATGGTTTGGTTGACAACAAATGCAAACCTGTATTTGTGTCACGATAAGGATCAGTAGCTTCATCAAACAATGAGTATGATTTATTATCGGCCCAGTCATAGAAAGTATTTCCTAGTATTCCATGAACATCAGGATGATTGCCTGTAATCATAGAAACGTGATTGACAGCTGTTACTGAGGGGTTAGAAGGAACATTATAAGCAGCTTTTGCACCTTCACCAATAAGCCATTCAATTGTTGGTAAACTAGTTTTTTCAAAGTAATCATGTCTGAAAGCATCAGCACTAAAAACAATAACTCTCTTTACTGTATTAATGTCCTCTTCACCAGTAGTTTCGCCCAGAACATTAACAGCTGGAACTATAGAAATAGTAAAAAGAGCAACTAATACAAGAGAAATAGTCATTTTTCTTATCTTATATGGATTCATTTTAATCGTACAAAATTAGTGCGATAGAGGTTAAATTTCTTTCGCATAGAAATATCTAGTATAATCAGAAATAGTTTAATATTTCACTTATTTTGTTAACTATTTTATTAACCTCAATCTTTTTTCTACGTGTACCTGGGGCACTTGAATCACCAAAATAGATGAAATCAACACCTGCTATTTGTGCAGTTTCAGCATCTAACCAAGAATCACCTATGAAAATTGTTTGTTCAGTTGACTTGTTAAAGTGATTCATGATTTTAATAAGTCCTTCAGGATTTGGTTTTGCTTCTTCGACATCATCTCTAGTGATTACAACGTCAGTATATTGTTTAAGTTCGAATTTCTTCATTCCATAATCTGTTAGTTTTCTGGAATTGTTGGTGAAAATAGCTATATTGAAGTTCTCCAGTCGTAATTTACTTAGAGTTGAATGAACATCGTCATCAATCTTAGCTTCTTCATAACCTATACGTTCAGCTTCCTCAACAATTAGCCAAGCTTTTTCAAAGAGCCCACCTAGTGCATCCTTTGTTTTTACAAGTTCAACCAAATTCAAGATGGTTGTAGGTGTATCTTTAATGATTTGGTATTCATCTGGAGGAACAATATCTTTTAGCATCTCCCTTACTTCATCTCGAATGCCCATATAATCGATATTTGATTGAATTAATGTTCCATCTAGATCAAATACAATCAGTTGTTTAGAACTCATAAGTTTCAATTGGTTTCACAATCTGCTCGTTAATTAAGTTTTAGAAATACTCATGTTATGAAAACAACAGTTAATTTTTTATTCTTACGCTGAGATGTTAGTTTGATATACTTGAGCTCAAATATCTCCGATTTTAAATTCATTCATTATGAGCCCGTTTATTCCGATTTAAACAAGCTTTTTGCTGAATACTCTGAAACTCTTAGCACTTATCAAAAAGCAGGCGAGGAGAATGTTAATGCAAAAGTTCTCTCTTATTTCTATGAGGGGATGCTATATTTAGTCAAAGCAGATGATTTGTTCTATAATAGAGACTATGTTAAGGCTCTCAAGCATTTTGAGGATGGTCTTAAATTGATCGTTAGGTCAAGAGCTTCAAGAGGTGTAGAAGGAGATTTGGTTTTCAAAGAGATGATCAAATGGACAAACTACTCTGAAGGTATGATAAGGATATGCAGAACATTAGTTGAAACAAATCCAAATCAACAATTAGTGATTATTAATGAGGGAATCGATTTTTTTATGGCTTTTTCTGAAAATCGAAAAGAGGAAAATAATCAAATAGACAATTTAATAGCAAAATCAAGGGTATCCTTAGCAAAATATATCCATAACAAAACCATAGCACAAACAAAATTGGATAATACAAGTTTATACAAAAAATACTTACTTTCTGCTCGAACTGAATTAATGAAAGCTAATTTCTTTTTCAAATCTCTTGACGAAGAGATGGAAGAGCTCCACAATAAGATTGATGAAACAACTAAGCTTCACATTATTAGTCGAGCTGAATTCTTCTGGGATAAGGGTACAGAATATATAACAAAGAGTCTGTTCAATGAAGCTTTACGATATTTTGCTATAGCATCAAAATACTATGCACGTGCTAGTGGTATTTGTGATAATTTTATGGAACAAAGACTTTATCTAGCATTATCTAAAATCACTCAAGCTAGTAGATTCGAAGCAGAGGCTAATGAATTGTATAAGAGGAAAGATAAACCCAAAAAAGCAAGTGAGATATTTCTGAAAGCAGTAGAAATTGTTGATATAGCATTAGGATTACTTACAAGTATCAAAAGTAAGACTTTAATCTATAATATGACCGCACAGCGTTCATTTTACGAGTCATTATCACTAGAAACAGAAGGTATCTATCTTTTTGACCAAGAAAACTTCAAAGAAGCTCAAGAAAAATTCGAGGAAGCGATGAGGAAACTGGATGAAACTCAGAGATGTGCAACTGAAGGGAATATTGATCAACTTCTAGAATTCGTTAGAATCGCTAAAAATGAAATTGAAGGATACTTATCAATGTCTAGCGCAATGCTATGAAAAAACGAGATAGAAAACCTTAAACATTTTCTGTTTTTATGTTGAATGAAGAATTCGTTCATGATGATACAACGGTCTATGATTCGAAAGAAAAGGAGATGTGATGGGCGGTCTGAGATTAATTCTTCAATATCTGTTTCAACCCAATATTTCTGCAATAATTTCTTTGTATTTTGTGAAAGCCATTCTTCTATAACCTGTTTCAGTTACAAGACCTAAAGTATTGGCTCCATAAAAATCATCAAGTAAAGAGTAATAGACAAAACCTTTGATTTTGACATCATTAAGACAGTTTTCTAGCATTCCAGCTAAAGCCCCTGCTTGAGTACGTTCTCCATAAACAACGGCAGATACACCAAATTCTGTAAACCAAAATTCCTTAGTGTTATTCGTTGCCATATCAAGATAATAACTGAAATCTAAATCTCTTGCATGTACGATATAATAATCTAAACCTACAAAATCAAGTGTGGAATTTTCCCATAAGTTTTGAAATAGATTTATTGAAGGATCAAAGTCGTTAAATGATAGATTAATTCCCACTTCAGTTACATTTGATATCGAGTGAATAAAGTTGGAAGTGTCATCGATTGCACTAACCCAAGTATCTGCTTCCTGTAAATCTGCTACAAAAGCAGATGAAAAACCGAATGGTTCAGGATAAATCAACAAATAATCAGGTTCATACAATTGTACAAGTTGAACAGATTGATTATGAATCACTTGAGTATAATCTGCGAAACTAACGTTTTGGAAAAACCATGTAGGAGGAGCATAGCCGTATGTAGATAGCATTATTTTCACCCCATTTGCTCTAAGAGATGCAATGATTTGTGTAAGTTCCGTTGTAAAATCGTTTAGTAACTCCATTCGTACATCCAATCGAACCACAGTTACACCTAGATCTTCAACCAAATCTAACTCTTCTAGGAATAATGATTGGTAATCAGATAAATCAACGGTTTGATAAGACACCGACTTCAAAGAGACTCCAAATTCAAAATCATCTCTATCTGGAAAAATAGGAAGATAATCAGCAGAAGTATATGGGTTATAGGAAGTCATTGTACTTATTCCTAATCCTGCGAAAACAAGAATCAATATAGCTAAACCACCGTATATAAATTTGGTAGCATTATCCATAAACCGTCTAAGGCTTGCAAAAAGTGGAGGTCTTTCTATCTCTACAGGTTTTTCCTTTTCAATTTTATCAAGAAACACATTCCGTTTTGGCTTTTTCTTATCAGATGTAGATTTACTAATAGCAGGTTTTGATCCTGTTTTGGATGAACTTTTTACTACTTTTTCTTTCTTCTTCACTACTTTCCTTCTAAACTTAATAGGTACTGCAATAGGAATGAAAATCAACGTTGGATAGAAATAACCAATTGATCCATAGAAGAAGGCTTGAAATTGAGCATAACCGATACTTGGAATTAGAGTTAACCACCCTAGTTCACGAGGTAGAATAAATGGTGTTAGTGCAGATATTTTGTGTAAATACTGCATCATTGTAACCAGAGCTAGTAAAGTGAATATTACATTTACAGCTTTAGCAATTCTATTAGCCTCGATTCGATTCATAAAAGCTAAAATCGTTGCAACAAGATTATTCACGAATAGTAAGATAATTCCAATGAATGCATCCCATCCAATATCAGGAGTAAACGCACGAGGGAACCAAATAAACATGAGAATAGTACCAGCAAAAATTAAGCAAGCAGATATTAGATTCCACGCGATTTTGTTTTTTTCAACCTTTCCTGCAAATGTATCATATATTAGTTTGATAGCTAGTAAAGAATTGTAGAAGAATGATATATAAACAAAGATGATAGATGTTTCAGGATTAACTAATGCCATTTATCTTCAAATTACAACTGTTGAAGCTTTTAAATGTCTTACCATTTTCGTTTAACAAATTCATTTAAGTAGATGATATAAATCCTCTAAAGTACCTCGATAGTCTGGTTGTATATCACTAGTCATTAGTTCCTCGTTTTCAAGATTTTCTTCAATCAGGAATGTACTAAAACCATAAGCTTTGGCCCCCATGTCTCTATAACCATCATTCCCAATGACAAGAGATTCTTCTGCAGTTCCGTTTATTTTTTCAAGTATTTCATTCCAATATTTGCCATTTCCTTTACAGTATGTACTGTTTTCAGCATGAGTTATTAAATCGAAATAATCTTGAGATATTTCACCCCACTCCATTCGTTTTTTAATTGAAACAAAGGGAAAAACAGGATTAGTTGCCAGAATAATTTTTATCTTTGGATGTTCCTTCTTTAACATTTCTAGTAAATCCACCGCACCCTTCATTTTGGTTATTAAAGGTTTAATAACCTTAAATTCTGTTTGATAAAAATCTAAAAATCTTTGTCTAATATCATCACAATTCGCCTCAAATTTAGGGCAAAAATCATTCAGAAATTCCTCCAAAGTGTTTGTAGTCTCATCGTCTCCTTTTTCCATAGCATCTGTTGAACTAAGTATTTCTTTCACGAATTTTTTTGGATCGGGAATCAAGTCTATAAAATACTTTGAAGCTGCACCAAGATATGTTCTAATAAAAGCCTCTGGTTCAAAGTGTAATAAAGTTCCATCTAAGTCAAAAAGCAGGTATTTGTATTTCATTTTCATCTATCCTCAATCTATTCTAAAAACTTGTATTTTGCATCTATGCATATTCCAATACATCCAGGTCCAGCATGTGTTGCGATTGCCATTCCTACTTCTCTAATAGATATATTCCAATCATCAGGTTGAATTTGATTTTCGATATGCTCCTTAATTAATTGAGCTGACTCTTCATTTCTTGCATGCATTACATATGCATTGAATTTACTAGGTCTTCCTATTTTATCATAAACTGAATTGAATGATTCGATAACTGCAGGAGCATGCCCTCTCACTGTTTTGATAACTTCCATTTTTCCATCAATAAAATTGATCACAGGCTTCATGTCTGAGATTTTAGCTACCCAATATTTGGATAAACTTAATCTCCCACCTCGATGAAGATACTTGAGATTCTCAACTGCGAAACCTATCTGCAATGAAGATTGAAAATCATCTAATATAGATAAAATCTCTTCAACACTGTGTCCTTTTTTAGCCATCTCTGCTGCTCTTATGGCTAGAATCCCTATTCCAAATGTGGCAAACTTAGAATCATAAATGTGTATATCAGATGGATTTTCAACTCTACGTTTATAATTCCGATGAGCAATCTGAGCAGTATTATAGGATCCTGAAATACCAGAAGATATCACAATGTTCAATATATCATCTGACTGTTTCCCTAATTCCTCGTATAAAGAAAATTGATGATGTAACGTTGGGTTTGCAGTCTGAGGATATGTTTCTGAATTAAAGAATTTTTCATAAAACTGTTCAAGATTTATATCTTCATTTTCGTAATAAATTTCATCTCCAAAACGAATTACAGTTGGAACAGTTCTTATATCATATTTCTCGAGATATTTTTTCGGAATATCTGCAGCACTATCTGTCATTATTTTTACAGTCAAATAAACAACCTACGATTAAAAGAAAAAAAAGAGAAAGTTTTAAACCTTACTCATTTTGATTAATACTCAAAATTCCTTGTAGCCATTAGTACTATAGTACCTGGACCAGTGTGAGCACAGATTGTTCCACCTAGAGTGAATATTTCTCCTATCTTAATTGAAGGATAATTTTCTTTCAAACGTCCAATATACTCTTCAATTTCAGCTCTTGTTTCAGCCTCAATGAAGTGAATAGTGATATTATCAACATCCCTATCCAAGTTGTCTAGAGCCATTTCTAGCATTGTGTCGAGAGTTTTAACAAGTCCTGATCCTTTCCCAACTGATTCTATTTTTCCATCAATTAAAGTAAGAATAGGATTTACATTCAACATCTTTCCAAGAACATACTTAGCTCGGCTTAGTCTGCCACCTTCAAATAACCATTTAATGTCTTTAACAGTAAAGTACATTACATCATCATTTTCAAAGAAATAGGTAAGTTTCTCAATAATGGCTTCAGCATTCAAACCTTGTTTTGCAAGTTGTGCAGCTTTAATTGCAATCAAACCAAATGGAACACTTGCTTGTTTGGAATCAAACACGTGTATTACAGCGCCATCAGGATTCTTTCTTTTGTACATTTTTTTTGCCATCATAGCATTGGCATAAGCTCCACTTAATGCACTAGAAATATGTATTGATATGATTTCATCATATTTGGTACCATGTTTCTCATAAGCAGTAAGTAGATCGTGTTGAGTAGATTGTGATGTTGTAGGGTGTTCGGTAGTTTCATGAACAAGTTTGTAAAAACCAGATGGTTTCAAATCAATAAGCTCTTTATACTCAGTAGTTCCAAACATTACATTCATTGGTACCCATTCAATGTCGTATTTTTCATATAGAGTAGTATCATTAGGCAAATTCAAGTCTGCACTAGTGTCACAGATAATTTTAACGGTCATAAAGTGCAAAAGAATGAGGTTTTTATTAAACATTTGGTGATTATCTCACCATATAACAATTGAATATGCAATAGAAAAATGGGATTGAAGGAGCTTAGGAACCTTCAGTTTTTTATCGTTGCTATCAAGAAGGTATTTCTTTCTCTTCGATGTGATAAGATAAAACAAATCTCTTTTCACTTTCTTAAAGAAAAATACCAAAGAGCAAAATATTTAAGTTGGCTGTTTGAAGCATGTTTAGAAGTTAAACGGAAAGAATCTAATGCAAAAGAAATTCACGATCAGTTTAGCCTTGTTCATCTCGCTACTATTCATTGGACTTCCTGTATCAAGGTCGCTTAACGCAGCTCCCATAACTGGGAACTTAATAAGAGTTGAAGATTTTCAACAAACAGTAATTAATCCTAATTTAGACCAAGAAAATGAGACTCTAAGAAATCGTCCAATTTTGATTGTTGAAAAGTCAATCAATGCAACTCCAATCCAGGATGAAAATCAAGAGATAAGTTCACACCTAATTAGGCCAAACGAGTGGATAAGAGTTAATTTGACTATCACTAACGTGGGTAACGCATCTGCTTATAATCTAACCACAGTTGATCCAAGTTTCGAGGAATGGGCAGTAGGAAATCTTAACTTGACAACTCAAAGATATATTCAAGTTGATGTTAATGCAACAATTTTCTATTTCTACTTCTTCCAACCGAAAATAGAAGGCAATTTCACTTTAGAGGCTACTACTGTAACTTACGTAAATGGGACAGGAATTGAATATTTCTCCAGTTCTCAGAGATTTAGCTTATTCGTTGAAGATATTGAAGAGGAATATGTTCTTGAAGCTGATTTATGGTTGAACATTTTGTATTTCTGTTTAGGTGTAGTAGGAGTACTCGGAACTGTGGTTTTGGTAGATAGATTTGCTATTCAAAAAGTACACAAAGGTAAATCCAGAAGACGCAAACTTAGCATGGCTGAAAAAAATAAAAGTAAGAGAGAAGAAAAAAGAAAAATTGAGAAAAGAAGATAATCACTTCTTCCCTAATTATTTTTTCTGAATCTTATTCTTTATATATAGCTGTTATTTAAAAAATATTATGACACTTACTGAACTTTTAGAGATGGATCTTAAATTTATTTTAGTTGGAGGGAAAGGAGGAGTGGGGAAAACAAGCGTTGCTTCATCATTAGCAATTTCTCTAGCAAAAAATGGTAAAAGAGTTCTAATCATCTCTACAGATCCAGCTCATAGTGTCTCCGATTCATTCGATTTAGATTTCTCAAGCGGAGAAATTGAGAAAGTTAAAGGAGTAAAGGGTGAACTATATGCTTTGGAAATTAACCCTGAAAAAGCAGGAGATGAGATCTCAAAAGTTATAGGCAAACCAATGGATTCTAGTGATTTCTCAAATTTAACAAATATTCCTGGATTATCTGAATTACAGGGATTGGGTCAAGATATGCAATCCATGCCACAACCAGGTATGGATGAAGCTTTATCTTTTGCGAAAATTCTTGAGTACGCCGATGATGATTCATATGATACAATTATTCTCGATACAGCACCTACTGGGCATACTCTAAGACTTCTAAACATTCCCGAATTCCTTGATTCATTCCTTGGGAGAATGTTGAAAATGCGTTCTTTTCTATCTAATGCAATGACCATGATGAAGTCTCTTTTTGGTGCAAAGGGAGAAAAGGATAATACTATTGAGAATTTAGAGATTATGAAAGAAAAAGTACTCATAGCAAGAGATCAGCTTATGGATCAAGACAGAACGCAGTTCGTTAAAGTTATGATCCCAACAATGATGAGTATCTTTGAAACTGAAAGACTAGTAGAAGAACTAGATTCTCATTCGATTGCACATGAATTCGTTGTAGTAAATATGATAAACCCTGATAATCCTGATTGCCAATACTGTTCTCATAGACACAAAGAGCATTTGAAAAACATAAAATATATTGAATCAGTTTTTGGGAAGGATAATATTACTTCTGTTGACGCTTTTGATAGAGAGATTCGAGGAATCAAAATGTTAAAGTTTTTCGCCGACAAACTTCTATAATCTTATAAAGGAAAAAATCTACTACTATTTTGGGACTAGTGTTGTTTATAAGAAGTTTTTTGTACATTTTTTTGGTGTTTATATAGAATAGCATAAATTATACATTGAAGGATTGTAGCTATGCACCAGTTCGATGGTGATCCTCGGGGTTACATCCAACAACAAACTAAAAGCGAACCGTAATCATCTTTGCAAGAAGATGTGGGCGGTGTAGGAGGGTATGTGGCGTCCCCATGATGTGCCCTAGGCACTTCTAAAGAATTTGTACAAAATTCATGTCATAGAAAGAACTTTCAAAA
>JAUWPI010000056.1 GCA_030611665.1 Candidatus Heimdallarchaeota archaeon
GATCTTACTCTCTTTTGGAAGAAATAAGCTGTAATTAGCAGAACAGGTATCACAGTAAATGTGAGTAAAGTCATTTGTACATCATAAACGAACATGATTATTAGTATCCAAATTAAGCTTACAAAATCTGCAAAGATATCAATTATTCCAGTTGTAAGCAGTTCTCCTAAAGCATCAACATCATTTGTGACTTTAGAAATTGTCCTCCCTGATTCAGTTTCTGTAAAGTAATCAAATGAAAAATATTGAAGTTTAGTAAATAAATCATTTCTAATTCGATAAATCAGTTTTTGACCCAATTTGGCAAAGAAAACCGTTCTTGCCAAGATAAGGAAGAAATTCAAAATTATGAATACAAGATAGCACGCACCCATGATTATAATTTGTGTAGTAAAATCTGTTATACCAGGTTTGATAAACATATCAATTATTTGTTGCATTAGTATAGGTATAGAAGTGGAAAAAATAGAGACCGTTAAAACGATAGCAACAACAGACAATGTTTCAGTTTTATAATATCCGAAAATATGAAATAATCGCTTGAATAAAGTACGATCAGAATATTTCTTCTCTCTTTCTTCCTCCTCTCTTGTCATACGATGAAATGCCCAACCCATTAATCCTTCCTCCTATGTTTAGTGTCAGTATCCATTATTGCACTAGCCTCTACATAACTTTGTTCAAGAGTTTCATAGATTTTGAGATATAAACCTCCAGCTTTTATAAGTTCATCATGAGTCCCATCTTGAACTATTTTTCCCTTATCAAAAACCAAAATTCTGTCAGCATAGTGTACAGAGGAAATGCGTTGTGAGATTATTATCGTGGTTCTTCCAAGACTTAGTATATTCAAAGCCTCTTGAATCTGAGCTTCAGTTTCTGCATCCACTGAAGCTGTTGAATCATCAAAAATAAGTATTGTAGGATCTATCAGAAGAGTTCGAGCAATTGATATTCTTTGTTTCTGTCCTCCTGATAACGTTATTCCTCTATCTCCAACTTTTGTTTCATACTCATCAGGAAGATCTGTAATAAAATCATGGATTTTTGCAGTTTTTGTTGCTGAAATAATTTCATCAATAATTGCATCTGGTTTTCCGAAAGCAATATTTTCTTTAATAGTGTCATTAAATAGCATAGTTTCTTGGAGTACCAGACCAATTTGTTGTCTCATCTTCTTCAATTTGTAACTTTTTATGTTCTTTCCATCGATAAGTACTCGACCTTCTAATGGGTCATAAAATCTTACTAACAAATTTACAAAACTACTCTTTCCACTACCAGTTCCTCCCAAAACAACAACTTTCTGTCCATGTGGAATCTTTATATTAATATTTTTCAGAATTGTTACTCCTTCTTCATATTCAAAATGAACTTTTTGATATTCGATATCGCCTTTAAACTTAGGGGGGTCAATAGCTTGAGGATCCTCTTGAACTTCCCGTTTAGCGCTGATTAATTCTATGATTCTATCTCCACTTGCTAACATTCTCTGAATTATCCCTACTAACCATGTTAGTTGTCTTGTGGGTCCAGGTAATAAAGCTAAATAAGATAAAAAGGCTATAAAATCTCCTAAATCAAGAGTTCCATAAGTAACAAAAATCCCCCCAACAACAATTACTAAAGTTGTACCAATTCCAATAAGTAAGGTCATACTTGAGAAATATATCGCTCTATAAACTTGTGTTTTAACTCTTAGGTCTCTATAAACAATATTAGAGTCATCAAACTTTGCAATCTCATTTTCCTCTTGAGCAAATCCACGAACAATATGAGCTCCTGTAACATTTTCTTGCAATATTGATGTGACCGCTCCAAATTGCTTTCGTGCTTGATAAAATAATGGTCTGACTTTAGTGCTAAACCAATAAATTAACCAGATAAATCCTGGAAACAGTGCGACAAGAATCAAGCCTAGCTGCCAGCTCATGATGAGCATAGCTATATATGCACCAATAAAGAAGATAACACCGTTCATAACTAATCTAATTGTGAAACTAACAAACCCTTGAATCGCATTAAGATCTGTTGTTACTCTGGTCATTATTTGACCTGTATTTTCATCATCATAAAACTCCAAACTCAGTTGTTGGAGTATTTTATAGATGTCATTTCGTAAATCAAAAATCACTCTTTGGGCGTAAACAGCTGCATAATATCTGGATAAGAATTGCATAACTCCCCCAACTACAGCTGTTCCTAACACTGCTCCTCCGATGATCCAAATGAAAGGTATGCTCTTTGAATCAATAACGTTATTGATGGCTTCTCTTATCAGTAAAGGAGTCGCCAAACCTAAAACAGCTGCTAAGAAAGCAACAGAACTAACAAAAATGAGAAGAGGTACACTTTTTGTTAAATATGGAGTGATAACTGCCATTATCTCTTTAAAAGAGTGAATGCGTTTCCTGTTATCTAACCATGACATCTGGTTTAAGAATTCCTTTTAACGATATAAAATTTACGATTTATCCTTTTTGAAGAATAGTTTTTTCACAATTTAGAACTTATCAATAATCTTTATAAATGTCATACAATCCTTTCTTTCAGAAGATATGATTTGGAGGAACATGAGTGAAACATTCCAGATTGATTAGTATAACATTTATTATTTTGCTATTAATAGCTCCTTTCCTTTCTACTCCAACAACCACTATCAATGCGGATGTTGGTGAGGAATCTTGGGATTATCAAGGTGAAGTTACACAGCAGAAATACAGATTGAAATTTACTCCTTCGTTTGCTGTTAATCCTTTGCAAATGCGTATTTTTGTATATTTCTTAGAACAGGACAATATAACAGGTGTAGATGTTATAGTTGCATTATATGGGATACAACCTATACGAAATGCTCCAAAGTATTCAGATTTCTTTGAAACCACAAGTTTGGGAGGAACATACGGTTTTAATGTTACAGGTGAAGGAATGTCTTGGGTCTCCATGACTGAAGATGTAATGGATAATGAAACAGCTGAGTACGATGAGGATCTTGCAATTATATATGAAGCAATTGTAGATAGAATAGATATTACACATGCTGAATTATTTGTTAATGAAACATTAAGATTACCAATACACACTGTAATATTGAATAGTCGAATTGGTGGAGTAGGCCTTTGGCAACAAATAAATAAAGATCAAACAGTTATTAACGGTAATTTTACTACTTTTGGTGCTACTGCACCATTGTATACCGATCCCAAAGAACCCGAGAACCAAGATTATTGGTGGCCTAAATATAACATGACCATTGCTCAAAATTTTCAGAGAACAGCTGTACTTAGAACTCATAGTTTGATAGTGGCATTCCCATTTCTCGCATCTATTGCAGCATTTGGTGGTATAGTCGTTCTATTAGCAATTAATCAGACGATCAGGAGGAAAAGGAAATGAAAAACAAGTATTTGGTTATAGCAAGTTTAGTGATGGTGACAATTTTTATCACTTCATCTTTCTATCATTCTATACAAGCTCAAGAGGAAGAAGAGGAAGTTTGGGATTTTGAAGGTGTAATGAGAATAGGAAGTGATGAACAGCGTATCCCGATTTTCGACCCTCAAGATGATGGTGGTCTGAACGAATCAGTAGGTGAGTATGATAGACCTATAGTGTATTTCTACATAATGGGTCTAGACTCGAATGACGATGAAAAAATGGATATTTATTTTGGTTTTTATGGTGTAAATACATTCGATTTATCACACATTGGATACGAAACACAAAGCGAACTGTTCAGAATTATTATTAATGCTAAACTGAAATTAAGAATACCAGCAGAATCGCAAGCAAGATGGCAGATACTCTACTACCCTGATCAACTCTACGAAGACATAAGTGTTAACTTGCAGCATAAAACACCTGTTTATTATGTAAATCTTACTGAATATGAAGGAGTTAATCTTCAATACAGACTAGATTTAGGGATAAATTATACAGTTGGGAATTTTACAACATTTGGTGCAGGAAATCCTCTAGTACCTGAATATCCAACTTTTCCTGAATATAATGTTTCAGTGCCTGTATTTACCGAAACACAATTTCTTGGTGAAGCAACAGCAGGGCTTTATGATAGCCCCATTAGTTTCATAACCATTACAGGATTAACATTTATCATGTTCTACATTTTTCGGAAAAAACGGAAGAATAAAACGAAAATAACGTGATTCTGTTACCAAAAACTTTTATTTTTCCTTTTCTTTATCTTTCTTGACCAGTAATGTTTGGAATGTCTTATCTAGTGAGTACAATTATTCTATGTTTACTAAGTTTCATCATTATTGTTTTTCTAGCTTTGCCCAACATTTCAAAATTAAAGAATTTTCATTGGTTCTTGATCACAGCTATTATAATTACACTTACAACTATTTGGATTGTTATTTTACCTGAAGAGATTCATGAATCTTACTTCTATATTGGAGGTTCCTTTGGTTTAGGTTTTCTAATTAGAGGTTTTCTAACAAAAAAAGGAAGCAAATACGTGTTTCATATTTTTGCATATTCGGCTTTTTCCGTTATTTTTCTTGCTGTTAACCAGACATTTTTATTTATTATGAACATGTGTCTCTCTTATATTTTATACTTGGTTTTGTTCTTCTCTAATTTAAAAATTAACTCTTTAAAAGATGCTGAAGTCACAGATAGCAAAGGATCAAAGTTTGTTATTAACACAATTATTGTTCTCGCTTTTGCTTCGCTATTTGGATTCTTAGTTTTCTCTGTTCTTGATGGAGGAAGGGTAGA
This sequence comes from Candidatus Heimdallarchaeota archaeon, assembly GCA_030611665.1. Taxonomy (GTDB): domain Archaea; phylum Asgardarchaeota; class Heimdallarchaeia; order Heimdallarchaeales; family Heimdallarchaeaceae; genus UBA460. Next base: position 4,744 of record JAUWPI010000056.1, read on the forward strand.
TGTAACAAATATCCCTCTTGCTAGTTTATTTGCTTTTCATACAGATTATCTAACAATGCTTACAGTAATAATTATTGCAATGTTTTTTGCGCTTATATTAATCTTAACTGAACTTTACACTCAATCTAAATCAAGAGATGATGAACAATGGTATATTTGAGTTTCACCTTGTCAATTGCCTTTATTTGCTTATTATGTGGAATAATATTCATATTGTTCAGTAAGAAGAGCTTACAAGTTTTCATAGGTTTTATGCTGATTTTTCTCGCTGGTATATTTTTCCTATCGGTTGCACAATTAACTGCTGAAGTTTTAATATTTTCATTACTTGGAATATTATCTATTATCATTATGTTATTCTTTTACGTAAGAGATAAGGTGTTTAGAGTAGTACCTACAATTGATGAAAGGAGAAAAGACAATGAGCCCAATTAACATACTCTTATTAATACAGATGGGGATATTATTCGCATTTCCGCTTCTTAGAAGATTAATTGGAGGAAGAGCTCAAGATCAGAAACAGCATCATAATTTCTTCTCTTTAATCAACATTATAATATCTGTAACAGTTTTAGCAATAGTTCTTTATTATGATAGTAATTATGAAACATCTGTAGACTTGTTTAATATTGATAATCTGTCTTTTAGTTTTGGTTTTTCAGTATCAATTTTACGGACAATTTTCTATACTACCATAGTAATATGCTTAACTATATATCTAAACCATTTAGCAGCTGAAAAACAAGATTTATCAAAGTCAACTCTGGATCGATTATCATATTTTGCAATGTTGGTAATTCCTTTTGTATTCTCACCAAATTTCTTCCAATTAATAGTAGTATGGTTCATTCTAGATGTTCTCTATCTTGAATATCTTCATTTAGTATCAAAAGATTCTAGCTCAAAGAATCGATTAGGATTCAAACAGATGTTCTTCAGTTTGATCATTGCAAATGCACTAATTATGACATCCTTTATCTTGTTAATAAAGAGGACAGCTTCCTTCAATTACAACATGATAGTTAATGATATTCAGCTCAAGTTCTTTATTCATAATCAATACTTTCTCTTGCTAAATATCCTGTTTTTTGTTGGTGTTTTAGCAAAAATCTCCATTTTCCCCTTTCATAATTGGTTCAGAAATGCAAATAAGGATAATTTATCATGGAATATACCAATTCTTTCCTTCTATATTTTCGCTAATTTGTTTACATTTGTTAATACTCCTTATTTCTATTTTATACCAGTTTTAGCAGATGTGTTTGCTTGGGTTGGTATCATCTCAGCAATTGTTTCAATCACAATTGCAATTTTTACCAATAACAAAAGTTCATTATTAGTACTGATTCTTTCATCGTTATTTGCTTACATACTCTTTACATTTGGTTCAGGAAGTTACGTCACTGGATTTCATACTATGATTACAATAATAATTACAGGTACAGCAATTCCAATCATAATTACAAATAGAAACAAGGAAGAACCAACAGATGAAGTGAGAACAACTAAACCTCAATTGCTTACTAAAATAGCCTTCTTCCTGACATCTGCAATTATTTTTCTAGGACTTATTGGAATTCCACCTCTTAGCAGTTCAGTTATAAGTTTAATCATACTTTATGTATCTCAACCTAATTCTTTTTCTTTAGCATTATTCATTATTGGTTTCTTATTTCTATTTCAGCTTGGAATTGTTGGAATTAAACTTACTTATGATCTTTGGAGTAAAAGAACAGAAAGTAAATCTATTAGAAATGTCATTTTAGTCGCAATATTAACTATAACTCTCATTCTTACATTTACCATCTACCCATATTTTAAGATTATAAATCTCTATGAATCCCCAATTGTAATTGAAAACCAAATATTGCTATTAACTGTTCTTCCTCTGAGTATTTGCTTTCTAATTGCGATAGTAGTCTTTATTTTATTGAAGACTGTATTCATTGAACTAAATGATTCGATGGGTCCATATTTACTTAAAACTGAGAAGACTTACCAGAAAATATACTATTATGATTTTCTCTATTCTCCTTTAGAGCTTTTATATCTTAAAATACTTCTTCCTGGCATCAAATGGTTTTATCGGTATATCATTAAAGCATTTTTAGTAGGAGTTATTCTTACCGAATTAGTAAGGATTATCACATTCCTCTGGAATAAACTGAAGAATTTTATAGTAAAAATAGCAATTCCTAAAATTACATCATTTTTCATTACTTTATCTAAAACTATCAGAAAATTCGAATCTACTTCAGAAAAATCACAGTTGATTTATGCCCTCTTGTTTATTGTTATTCTACTTCTACTTACATTCTTTCTATTTATTGGGGGTGTTATCGTATGAGTGATAAGGTTTTACTTCTGATTAAATTCATTCCACAACTTATCTTGCTGTGTGGCATTATCATCACTCTGGTAATTGGTCTTTTTGCTAATAAGATAACAAAAGAACTAAAATTCCTAAAACAGCGGATGAGATTAATATACGGTTACTTTTCTGTGATAATCAGTTTTATTTCATATCTTACTTATATCTATATACTCACTCCTTTCCAAGGAACTAAAATTGAATTACTACCTATGGAAATTGACATATTTTCAGCGTCAATCTATAGTGTTGTTGTTCTATCATCTATTGTAACTATGTTCTTTTCTATGGTTGAAGTTAATCTGAATTCAGAGAAGAGTTTCATGGCATTTGTTTCTTTATTACTTATTCAATTATCATCCTTTTTCATTATATCCTCACAAACTTGGATTTTTGTTTTCTTTGGCTTTGTCATACTATTTTCGAGTCTAAATTTCTACATACGCTCTTTGTCTCCTACGAGAAATCTATCCAAGAAAAAGAAATTTATATCCAGTACAACTCTGTTGAACAGTTTCTCACTTGCTTTACTATTTGTGGGTATATCTATTTTATATTTCTCCCAGAGAAACTTTGAAATCTCATCAGAGTTACATTCAGATTTGTGGAGCTATTTAGGTATTGTAATTATTTTTATTAGTATGTTTGTTAACTCTGGAACTCCTCCTTTTCATTTTTGGATGTTTGATTCTAATAATGAAGAAGGAATTTCCACATCTTCCTACCTCCTAGTTATTCAAAGAGGAATCAGTTTAGCTTTCATGAGTAAATTCTGTTTACAACTTTATTCGTTAGGTCTTTCAAATTTGTTAGCATGGTTGTTTATTATATTAGGTATCACATTAACACTCTGGGGATCCATAGCTGCAATGACGGTTAACAAACTCAAGAAACTTTTACATTATACAAGTTTAATTTATCTAGGAATTATTTTCATGTTAATGTCGAACATTATGGCTTCGACAGAAAAAGGTATCCTTATCAATGAGTCATTAAAATCACTCGCTCTCCTCTTAATATTGTATTTCATAATATTCATCTTTTCATTCAGTATCATTGGTTTACTCTCCTCAAGATATGGAAATGATGATTTCACAGTTCTAAAAGAACTAGGAAGACGTTCTAATTTCTTATTCATATTTACTAGTTTAAGCTATTTCATCATCTTTGCTCTACCAATTGTCCTACCATTTGTTTCTCCTGCTATTTTCTTCAATAATGCTTTAGACATTCATGATTTGCTGCTATCAATTACATTTGTGACACTGCTGGTATTTTCTTTAGTGTATGTGATACGTTTAATTAAATGGTTTTTTGCAGAAGATTACAGAAAAACAACAGGTATGAATTATGTGGAAACCGGATTTCATATTTCATTTTTTATATCGTTGGTTTATGTGATTCTAATAATAGTTTTCGTGAATTCTTTTCTAGAATACTTATCTCTGATAGTGGAATCTCTCACAAAATGAAGTAGTTCTGCAATTACAATAAGTTTTTTTAGGCAAATTAGAGTAGGTGTTTAGATAACAGTGTCCTTAGCCAACTTAGATTTTACTGAAGAAGTAAAAGAAATAAACAATTACCTTTCATCTCTAAAAGATCAGAGTCCATATGATGATGAAATAAATGAGCTAATAACTCAGATTCTTCAGAATGGTGGAAAACGGATTCGTCCTCTTATATGTCTCTTATCTTTTGAGATGATTTCAAAGAAAGCACGTGATGACACAAGTTTTGCCGCTGCTTGTGCTCTAGAGGTTATTCACAATGCTTCTCTTTTAGTTGATGATATCTTTGATAAGGACATTTTCAGAAGAAATGAGAAATCTTTCTATTTAAAATATTCAACTTTTGCAGCTCTTTCAATTTCATATTCGATGAGTAGTCTTGCATTAAGTTTAGCAACAAAAACCAAAGTAATTGATGTTGTAGATGAACTTGTTAAAACTATTCATAACCTATCTTCCTCGTTGTTTTTCGAAGCGAAATTCCGTTCAGGGAATAAAAAAATGTCGAAAAAAGAAGCTCTACTGCTAATAGACAGAAAAACATCTAGTCTTTTCGAAGCATCTTCAGTTATTGGGGGTGTTTTGGGGACTTCAAGCAAAGTAGACAGAGTAAACATGAAAAATTTTGGTAAATATTTTGGTCGAGTTTTTCAGTTAAGAGATGATCTACTAGCAATTACATCTACTTCAGAAGAACTTGGAAAATCAGGTGCTTTAACTGATATTACTAATAGAATCCAAACTTATATAGTGCTTGAAACAATAGATGTAGTGAAGAAAGATGAGAAAGATATCTTAATCCGATATTATCTAGAAAAGAAAAAATATTCTCCTCACAAAATTAAAAAAATTATTGCAAAATCTTCATCTGTTGATTTAATAAAAAAGGAAATTAAAAATTACATCAATTTAGCAAATGAGATTCTTGAAAAATATCCCCAGTCAGAACCAAGAGATAAGCTGATATCTATTACAAACACACTTAGAATAAAATGAGATGAGAACAGAAAAAATCATTCTGTTCTTATTCCTTCTAAATATTCTCTAAACCATTTATGTGCATTGTGTCTATCAGAGAATACTGGAGGAGCTTTGAATCCATAAGCACAAATAGAACTTATGGGGCCACTTCCTGCGCGGTTTATTGCTACTTTTGTTGCACGAATAACATCTATTAAAGTTGCAGCACCATTGGGTCCATCTAGCGTTTCTAACCTCATATCTATTTTAACGGGCATTCCCATGAATCCTTCCCCTCGTATCCAAAAATGGCCTATACGACGATTTCCAAGGAATTCTAGATAATCTGACGTTCCACTTGCAAGATTTATTTTGTTCTTGAAAGATTGTTTCAGAGTCCTCTCTTTTACTTCTCTCTTGTATTGTTTTCTATCATCATCCAAAGTATTAAGAGTTTCAAGTCCACCTGCAACATCTAGTTGGTAAGTATCTTTGATTGTTACACCCTGTTCTTTAAGAACATCAAGGAAGCCTTTATGCAGAACTGTTCCACCAGCTTGGGACTGTAAATCATCACCAATTAAACAAACATTTGCTTTCTTGAATTTTCGTCCCCAAGAAGGATCACATGCAATTGTTGTAGGAGTACAGTTTATGAAAGCAACTTCAGCGTCCAATGCAGCTTGTGCATAAGTTATGACAGCTTCCTCTGCTCCTGTTGGGATAGCACATACAAGTATATCTGCTTTTGATTCTTTTAGTATTTCAACAACATCGGCTTCTTCACCATCTGCTACAGTTATAACCTTCTTCAAGTGATCTGATAGACCGTCTTTTAATGGACCCTTATTGACAATAACTCCTGTATCCTCAACTTCTATGAATTTTGGTGTGCTGTTAATTGGTGCAAAAATAGCTTTTGCAATGTCTTTTCCAACTTTAGTTGAATCAACATCAAAAGCAGCAACTATTTTAATGTCTCGTGCTCCAAAACTTCCAATAGTTGGATGTAAGAGATTTTCTCGCTTTTCAGGATACTCATTAAAATAAACAATACCTTGTACTATACCAGAAGCAATTGTTCCTACTCCAGCAATAGCTACTTTAATTTCATTTTCTAACATTCATATCACCCTAATTTGTTATATCTCCCTTGATAAATTGCTCAACAAGTTGCACTGCTTTAGCATCATGAATCTGCTTTGGTGGGTGTTTGAAGAAATAGCTTGAAACTCCAACTAAAGGACCTCCAATATTCCTGTCTTGTGCAATCTTAAGAGAACGAACTACATCGATCATAACACCTGCACTATTTGGAGAATCTTGGACCGATAGTTTAAGCTGTATACTTAAAGGCTGCTCGCCAAAATTCTTTCCTTTCAACCAAAGATAACATATCTTTTCATCTTCAAGGAAGGGAACATAATCAGAAGGTCCAATTCTGGTGGGAACTTCATAAGGTATCATACTTGTAACTGCTTCAGTTTTGGAAATCCTCTTTGTTGTCAATCTATATTCTTTTTTCATGTTTTCAAAATCTGTATTTCCACCAATATTCAATTGAAATGTTTCATCAAGTTTAATACCTCTCTCATGTGCTAATCCTACAAGCATACGATGTAGGATTGTGGCTCCTAACTGTGATTTTATATCATCTCCAGCAACGGGGATATTTTTATCTGTGAATTTTTGAGCCCATTCTTTGTTTGAAGCAATAAATGCTGGAATACCGTTTGCAAAAGCAACATTGGTATCAAGACATGCTTGGGCATACATATGTGTCCCAGTTTCACTCCCAACAGGAAGGAAATTAATCAGAACATCTACATTAGACTCTTTCAATGCATCAGCAACATTTACTGGTTCCAGTTGTGAAGGATCATAACAATGAAAAGATTCTTGCATATGAGGAGCTACACCATCCATAATGGGTGCAGGAAGAACAGTAACTCCTTTATGAGGAACATCGGAAAATTTCTTACTCAGATTAGGACTTTGCCAAATTGCTTCCGAGATGTCTTTCCCAATCTTTTTAGTGTTTACTTCAAATGCAGCAACTACTTCAACATCAGATAAATGATACTCGCCAAATTTTACGTGCATTATTCCAGGAATGAAATCTTTTTCATCTGCATTTTTGTAGTATTCAAGTCCTTGTATTAGAGATGAAGCACAATTACCTAAGCCTGCTATCGCGATTCGTACTTTCTTCGTCATTTTAAGACCACCAATTGAATTCTCGTCTATTAGAAACGTTATATACAATTATAGTGGAAATGAACGGTATGCTTTTAAAAAGTTTTAGTATAAGAGTATGTATGCCTAAACATACTGAAACTGTATTAATCACAGGTGGTCTAGGACAAGTAGGATATTATACTTACCTTCACTTAAAGAATCAGTACAATATATGCATTTTGGATAATCTATCAAGCTCAAAAGTTGAGGTTCCAGATGATGTTACTTTTATACAGAATGATATCCAAAACAAGGCTAGTTATGAAAATTTACCCAAAATTGATTTTATTGTTCATACAGCAGCTCAAATCAGTGTAAATCAATCAGTTTCAAATCCCATTTTTGATGCTAAAAACAATATCTTGGGAACTTTACAATTACTTGAATACGCTAAAGATGCGAAAGTAAAAAGGTTCATTCACATCAGTTCTGCTGCAACTTACGGAGAGCCAGTATTTTTGCCAATTACAGAAGATCATCCAAGAAACCCTAAATCTCCATATGGTTTAAGTAAATTGGTTTCAGAAAAATATGTTAGATTGTATTCTCAGCTTTATAATTTAGAAACAGTAGTGTTAATCCCTTTCAATATCTACAGTCCTTTACAGAACGCAGATGATCATTATGCAGGTGTAATCTTTAAGTTTATAGAAGCTATAAAAAAAGGTATTCAGTACACAATTTATGGAGATGGAAAACAAACAAGGGATTTTATACATGTGAAAGATGTAGCTCGTGCAATTGATATGTCTTTAAAATCAAAATCTGCTGCTAATCAAATAGTAAATATTGGATCTGGAGTTCCTTATTCAATCAATGAATTATCAAGTAATTTATTGAAACTCAGTAAATCTGTTATACAACCTTTACAGTCCAAAGCACGAGAAGGAGATATTTACGAAAGCTATTGTTCTATTCAGAAGGCTCAAAAAATACTCGGATTTGCATTATCTATACCTATTGAAACCGGGTTAAGTGAAATATTGAAAAGCATCTAAAATTTGCTGTTTCTGTACAAAAGGTTATTAATGGCACTATATTATCTCTATTTTAATGGGGAAATACGTTTTAGATACAAACTTCTTTATTAGTGGATTTCAAGTTCAACCTACAAAGTTTCACAAATTTGCAACTTTGTTTGATGCACTGAAACTAGATCTCTATATTACATTTCATATTAAAAATGAAATGAGATTCTTCCTTCAGCGCGAAATCTTACCTTATATCACAGTTGAACCTGTTAACAATAAAGATTTTCAGAAATTTATTGATAGACTTCATGACCAAACAACTAGCCTTCCACAAAAACCTGATCTTTCTGTTATTTACGCTGCCTCAAAATTGAAAGCTTCAATCGTTAGTAGTGATTTAAAGCTACTTGAAACAGCTGAATTACTAGGAATAAAAACCTTAACCAATAGCGCTTTTATTAAGCGTTTAATTGAAGAAAATGAAGACACAGGATTGGAGCCCTTTCTAAAGGAACTTGATTCTAAGTTATTTGCAGCTGAAATTAGATATTCTGTGGAAAGTACAAACCGATATGATCCTGTAAAAAGAATCAAGAAAATTCTTGATTCTGCAATCTCAGTAATTCGTACTGAGTATGAAGAAAAACTAACTCAACAAGCAGCTGTTCAACTCAAAGAGGTCGATGGTTTTTCGCTAGAATCAATACAACTACAAGAGTTACTAGTGGAAATTAGTAGAGATTTGCTTCATCTAGAGGAGGATTTCGTACAAGGGCAGTATGTTGAGCTTGAGGATGAATTGTTGTCAAGAGTTAGAGAAATTACAGACCATTTAGTGGATTGGAAATTGGCTGTCGATACAATTGAAGATCAGAACCTTTACAATGAATCACTTTTGTTATTAGGACGACTTCAATATTTAGCTTGTATCTGTTTAATTGAAAACAAGAAGATAGAGTTGGCTAGAGTATATATGGATAAGCTGATGATGATTCTATTTCAGAATAGTAATGCTGCTGAAGAATATGGTATAGATGTACATTTCTTAAGAATGATTATTCTCCTGCTTTCAGGTCAGACACAGAGGTTAAATTCCTATTTTACTCCAGCTTTTGAAGCAGCATGTACTCAGAGCAAACGATCTGATGTAGCCAATGTGGTTAGGGCATTGATTCTTCTTACAGTGATTTTGAAAAGAGAAAGTGTAGAAGAGCGTTCTACTATTGAAGGTTATGACAATATCGAATTCATCAACCAACTTGGTTTCAAATATATGCAACTTGGAAATCTAGATAAGGCAAGTTTAATGTTTGAACAAACTTTCTATCTTTCTTTAAACAGTGAAAATAAAGGTATGTGTATTGCAAGTATAGAATACCTCAGTTGGCTATATTATGCTGGTTTAGAAAGAGTGAAGGAAAATATTCAAAGGATGTATAGCGATTTCGTAAAGAAATATCCTGAGATTAAAACAAGTTATAAAATAAGCTTGGAGCTAACAAACAAACCTAGAGACCTTGATAAATATCTAGTCAGAGACTTCAAAGAAGTTGCTTCCATGCCTGCAGAATATAGATCCTCATTGTATTGCATTGGAAAAAGCCAAATGATAGTAAAGGGTAAAATGATTCCAATTATACGCGTAATGAACTGGGAAATCAACTCTAGAATAGCTATGTTAGATGAAACGAATGAGTTAACTCCCAAAGCTTCTCTTGGAACCTCTCTTCATCTGTTAGAAGGTAAATTTAGAGTGAAGAAAGCCTCATCTCACTTCCGCAAACAACATAATGTGGAATTAATAATGCATATAGATCCTTTGTCTGAACAAAAGATAATGTTTAGGAATCCTGGAGGATGGGAATTATCGATTATGGAACCACAAGAAAATAGTTAGCACATCTGATATGTAATTGTGTTTACAAAATTCAATCATCCCCTATCTCTTTTTCCTTTTCTTATCTCTGCAACACATACTCAAACAACTTTGAAGAACTGGAAAAGTTTTTAACGTTAAATCAGCAAAACCTTATCATGGAACTAGTTGAAACTGGAATTATTGGTCTCGATAATATTTTATCTGGAGGTATTCCTAGGGGAAGGACAATTCTTGTATCTGGACCAGCTGGATCTGGTAAATCTACTTTTGGACTTCAATTTCTATATCATGGCGTTGTATCTGGGGGAGAAAGTGGTATCTTCATCTCTTTTGACGAGCACCCAGCACATGTAAGAGAGGAGTGTATGAATTTTGGATGGAATTTGAGTGAATTAGAAAAAGAGAATTTATTAGTGATAATTGATGGATTTAGTCCTAGAGCAGGTGTCGGTTCCAATGAGAAATATCAAACACCAGTAGACGTTGACGAACTGATTACACAGTTAGTAGAAATTATCGATAAAACTTCAGCAGAAAGAGTTGTTATTGATAGTATCACAGCTTTAGCATTATCCATGGAGTCGGAGCAACAAATAAGAAAACAAATATTGAAACTGAGTGCGGTTATGTCTTCGCTAGAGTGTACAACTATACTAACAAGCGAAATGCGAGGTGGAATTGTCTCGCGTTTTGGTGTAGAAGAGTTTATGTCTCAAGGTGTTATTGTTCTCAATTATGAATTTCAGAGCAATGTAGCTATTCGAAGTTTAAACATCAGGAAAATGAGGGGTTTAAAACACGAAATGGTTGAAAGGCCATTTGAAATAACATCTACAGGAATCAAAGTCTACTCTGAAGAACAGTTTTATTTCTAAAGTTTCTTCTTATCTTTTTTCAATCGCTTAACGTAAGATTTAAAATGAATAGTCAAATGCTCACATTAGTGAAATAGATGGGTAATATACGAACCAGTCAAGTAAAGCGCTTATCAAGACAAATAGTAAGAGATTTTCATGATCAATTAAGCACAGATTTTCAAAACAATAAACACGTTGTAGAGGAAGTTTGTACTCCTATGTCAAAGAAAATGCGAAATCTGATTGCAGGATATACAACCCGTATTATGAGACAATTCAAGGATCAAACTATCCAGGTTTTAGAGGAATTGTAAGTTTATTTTCAAATAAACTTTTTAATCACTATTTTTCTATCTTATATATGTCCTTTAGTTCTCGAATTCCGGATTTTTATAACAAAACAACTGAAGAGAGAAGAAAAATAATAGCAGAGATGTTATCTCTTTCAAAGAAAGATATTTCTATTTTGCAGGGAAAGGAAACTGCAGAAGATATCTTTGAAATTATGATAGAAAACGTTATAGGAATGGTCTCATTACCACTGGGAATAGCTACAAATTTTATCGTTAATGGTAAAGATTACCTTGTTCCTATGGTTATCGAAGAATCTTCTGTAGTAGCAGCTGCAAGTCATGCTGCAAAGATAGCTCGGAAAAAAGGTGGGTTCAAAGCTGAATATTCAGGTTCTTTCACAATTGGACAATTACAAGTTTGTGATGTGAAAGATATTGAGTTAGCAAAAAAGCGTTTAATAGCGTACAAGTCAGAACTACTTGATATTGCAAACTCAACAAATGAAATTTTAATTAAATTAGGCGGGGGAGCTAAAGATATTGAATTAAAAACAATTCAAGGAAATCTAGATTCTTATTTGCTTCTCCATCTAATTGTAGATGTTAAGGACGCAATGGGTGCTAATGCAGTAAATACTATGTTGGAAGCTCTGAAGTTAAAAGTTGAGGAATTGACTGAAGGTAGAGTGTTGCTCAGAATCATCTCGAATCATGCTACAAAAAGAACTGTCAAAGTTACAGCTGTTTTTGGTAAAGAATCCTTGGGAGGAGAAGATGTGGTAAATAACATTCTACGTGCTTACGATTTAGCTGATAATGATATCTATAGATGTACCACTCATAATAAGGGCATAATGAA
>JAUWPI010000189.1 GCA_030611665.1 Candidatus Heimdallarchaeota archaeon
AATTTATCAAAGATAGAACAGATTTGATGGAAGCAATGGAACGAGCAAAGAAAAAGATTGTTGACATGAACAAGGAATTTGGAGAATATTTTGGTAGAACATACGGAAATGGTTTGATCGAAATATATGGTGACGATGTTGCTGACTTAACAATAGTTTCTATGGGAACCATAGCTGATGAAGCCCAAGAAGCTGTTGATAAGCTCAAAGAAGAAGGATTAAGTGTTAATGAAATGAGAGTTAGAACTTTCAGACCATTTCCTGAAAAAGATATTGTTGAATTTGCTAAGAAGAACCATAAATTCCTTGTGATAGATCGATCGGTAAGTTTTGGTCATGATGGACAACTACGAATTGAGATAGAAGCAGTACTGAAGAGAAATAATGTGGATACTCCAGTTGAAGGAAGAATTATGGGACTTGGTGGAGATGATGTACCTTATACGAAACTTGTTGCTGTTGCTAAGGAGGCTCTAAAATGAAAGTAACTCAAAAAGATTTATTGAATATACCTAAGAAAGCTCTCTTGAAAGGTCATTTTGCATGTGCAGGATGTGGTTCTACGCTTGCTTTTAGGCATGCGATTGGTGCAATAGCTGACAAAGTGATATTAGTCGTACCAGCTAGCTGTGCAAGTGTTTATCAAGGTGGAGGAAAAGGTGCTGCCTTTAATGTTCCAACAATAAATACTGCTTTTGCTGCTAGTGATGCTGTTGCTTCTGGTATTAAACGTGCAATGAAAATGAAAGGAAAAGATGACCTTAAAGTCGTTGTATGGGGTGGAGATGGTTCAGGAGCTGATATTGGTATTGCTACTGAAATCGGTGCTTGTGATCGTCAAGAAGATATTTTACACATCATTTACTCCAACAATGTCTATGGAAATACAGGAGGACAACGTAGTGGTGATACAATGATTGGTGCAAAAACTGCAACAACTCCCTATGGTAATACTACTCCCAGAAAAATGGTACCCTTCATCATGATCTCTAACAACGCTCGATACGTTGCTACAGCTAGTGCTGGTTATCTTGAGGATTTAGTTTACAAAGTTAAGAAAGCTGTTTCTATGACAGGCTTCAAACTTATTCAAATAGATGCACCATGTCCTCCAAACTGGAGATCAGATTCAGCAGATTCAGTGAAAATAGCTCAACTTGCAGTGAAAACTGGTGTCTGGCCATTATTTGAATGGGACAGAGAAACTAATCTTATTGAAATCAGTCGACCTAGTAAGAAATACGAGGATAAAACCAATCGTGTACACTTGACCGAGTGGACAAAACTTCAGGGAAGATTGAAATCCATCACCGAAAATCAATTCAAATCTTTAGAAGCTGATACAGAACGTCAATGGAATTTCATAAGAAAATTCATGTAAGGCAATTCTTCTCTTTTTTTACTCTTTTTCCCTTTCTGGTTACCCCCATCGATGTTTTTAATAACTCTTTCACTTCTGTTTTTATTGACAAGATTGAAAGAGAAGAGTAAAGTGGATGAACTATACCAGATGATTTACGGATTTATTCAGAGTTCTATCCAGCTTAAACGTTTACCTCGTCAAGGTTGGATAAGAGTTGGCATTTCTTTGTCTGATGTTGAAAGTGTTGCCGACCACTCTTATAATACTGCCATGCTTTCTCTTCTATTGAGTGATCTTCATAATGCTATTCATCCAACCGATTCATTAAAAACTGAAAATGTTATGCGGATCGCAATAATTCACGATTTACCAGAATGTCAATATCAAGACTTTGACAAACAACTAGAAATACTGCTGGGAATAGATCAATATACCGAATTTAAAAATCAGGTTCTTACAACTGCTAGCAATGAATTACTCTCATTAATTCTTGATGAAACTGTAAAAAATACCTGGAAAAACACATTTTCAGAATTAAGAGATAAAGATTCAAAGGAAGCTAAATTTGTTGCATATGTTGATAAGCTAGAAGTACTCATTCAAGCTTTATCTTATGAGGCACTTGGTTATCATTCAACCTTGTTTGATGATTTTTGGAGGACTTCTAAAGAGTATCTACAAAATTGCCCTTTTGATGTTATTAATGATATAATCCCTGTTTTGGAAAGTGAAAGAAGTAGCTTGAATTAATTTGATTAGAAAACTCATCCACTTTCAATTGATGTATTGTGGAGAGAACTATGAATCAATTTATTAAAAACATGGTGAATCTCAAATTAATATATTATCTTGAAAAGATTTATTATATATGAAGCATTTGATTTACTGTCATAGAGATATTGGTGATTAAAATTAGTGAAAACGACAAATACCATGAAATAGAGATTTCTCCTTATAATTTACCATTTTTGCGAGATCTTGGAATTAAAGTCGTTTCCATGATAGTCTTCGATATCATTTATGGACCGGTTTGTTATATGAAAGAACTGTCACGCTCAAATTTCGGAGACAAACTAAAAGATGTGAGTTCTCTTTCTGAAGTTTATACAGGTTTTGCTCGTACTAATGCAGATGTTATTACTAGTTTAGAAGAAAGAATAGTTATTGGTAGATATATTGTGAAAGAAGATGATGTAGAGAACATCGTTGTTCTTCTTCTAGTATGTGTTCCAACAGCTAATCTCGATAAATTAACTAAACATGCAAGATCTCTATCCGAACGAGCTAAAGGAAAACCTCAATTGCTTAATGAAGCATTGAAACTTCTTATCGAAACTGAAAAAACTGCTGTACAAAAAATACCTGTTTCAAGCCGTGATGGTGTTTTAACTAAGGGAATAACTATTAATGATGACTCTGTAGTAAGAGGAGATGAGTTTAATAATTTCTACGGTTTCTTATTTGTTCAATATCACAGAGCAGAAATGGACGGCAGATTCCTACCCAAAATGGTCGATGGAAAGAAAATAGATCTCCCTCATCTTTTCAAATTTATTGATACTCAAAAGAATGAAGCTGAATTGAAAGAAGGCGACTTGATAAGCCTCTATTACAAAGGTCTAGAACTACTTGTGTATCAGCACATCGAGAAAGATGCTATTCTGATAGGAGCTAAGAAACCTCAGAGCCGAATAAATTATAGCTATATTGATGAATGGTTTAAAATATTATTTAACTCTTACATCCATATCCCAGGGAATAGCAAAGAAGTATCAACCATAGAGGCAATAAAATTCCTGGACAAAAATGTCTCAAAACAACCTAAAAAGTATATAATTGATGAAATAATGGATCTAATTATAAATGCAGAAGATGACTATCCTGAGTTATCAAAAAGTAAGAATGTTCTAAGACAACAAGGGTGGATTACTCTTCATAAGAATTATCAACTTTTCTTAGAAAATTTGGATTTGATTAATGGAGATCAATCTGTTTATGGATTGAGCCAAGATTTGTCTGTCCCTGTTTCCGCTGTGATAGAATTCATCATATTTCTTAAATCAAGAGGTTTCTTAGACGTTTATAGGAAAAAATAACTGCTGTTTCGATTCTAGTCTTTTTGATTTATTAAAAAAACTATAATAAGATTAAAATTACCTTGTGTATTCTTTAGTATATAATCTCCATTACTGACTTACTGGTGTACTTTATGAGAATGTACGAAGCCGAAGAATCATTATCTGACGAAAAAATTAACAAAAACCTCGATATATTGCTTAAATTAGCATCCTTAAAGGCATCTAAGATGTTTGAAAACCTAGATATTTACAACATTCTTAATCGCCCTAGATCACCTGAAGAAATTTTTCATATGTCAAATTTCAATACTTTAAACGAGGAGTTCGTTAGAATCTTTGATTTACTAGCTTATAATGAGTTATTAACAAAACAAGGGGAATTTTACGCTGAAAACCCTAGAAGAAAATTTTTGGAAGAGTATATGGAGAATGATATAAAAGAATTTGATAAAGGGTTAGTTGCACATTTCAATTCATTATTTGATCGTCTTGGATCTATATATGAATCAATACTTAAAGGAGAGTCAAGCAAATTGCAAGAGGTTGATTTAATAAATGTGCTTGATTCCATTTTAGGTTCAGAATACTTCTTTCAATTACGTAGTTTATTCTTCAAAACAATAACTCAAAGAATATCATTATTTTTCTCTAAAGACAAGCTAACTTTTCTTAATTGGGGCAATGGTTCAGGTTATGATGCTTTACACTTAGCAGACTTCTATAGACACAATGTCAAAGTTATTAGTATAGAACCTCCAAACTCTCTTTACAGATGCCAAGTATTACAGGATCTTTATGAAATTTACAATGTTGAGTTTATAGAATATGATGATTTCAAAGCAAATCAAATGGCAAATTCTGTTGACTTAGTTGTTGGAACAAGTTTCCTTTTCAAAGATGATTTAATGAAATTTATAGATATAAGCAAAGTCGTTTTGCACGATGAAGGTTATTTAGCTTTACCTCTTATTCGAAAACTTTCTCTATCCTTTGACTGGATTATGGGCGTTTTTGATCCTTATTTCTACAATCTAGAAAGAAATTCATTTATCGCTAAATTAAAGCAT
>JAUWPI010000150.1 GCA_030611665.1 Candidatus Heimdallarchaeota archaeon
GAGGTTCCTACAGACATTTTAAATATTCTCCAAGTAAGACTTTAAAAATCGCTGAGTCACTTTATTTAAAAGCTACAATTTCCTACCCACGTACCGATAGTCAAAAACTTCCAATGACATTAGGTCACAAAACCATTCTTACAAAAATTGGAAAGCAGACAGCTTTTAGTTCTTTTGTTACCGAAATACTAAATCGTAAAAAGTTCAAACCAAGGGAAGGAAAACAGACAGATGCAGCGCATCCTGCTATCCATCCAACTGGAAATTCCCCTGCGACCTTAAACTCAGAAGAGAAAAAACTATATGATTTAATTGTCAAAAGGTACCTAGCTTTATTTGGGAAACCTGCTTTAATATCAAACAAGAAAATTGAAATCACTGTAAAAAACCATAAATTTGAAGTGCGAGGAAGCAAAATCATAGAAGAGGGGTGGATAAAGTACTATAAACCTTATTTCTATATGAATGAAAGTTCAGTACCTGATATTGAATTAGAAAGCCAAGTTAACTTCTCATTTATAGAATCGAAAGAAGATTTCAGTTCTCCACCTAGACGATTTAATGAATCCACACTTCTGAATCAAATGGAACAAGAAAAAATTGGAACCAAGGCTACACGTGCAGGAATTATTGAAACCTTGTTTGATCGGGGCTACATTGAAGGCTCCGAGATTAAACCAACCCCTCTTGGTATTGCAGTAGTTGATGTTTTAACTTCTCATTATCCTGTGTTAATCAAATCAGATATGACAAGAGAATTAGAAACTACGATGGAAGAAGTACAAGAAAAACAAAGCAATATTGATGAAATATTAATCTCCATTAAGAAGGATTTAAGAGATTCACTCAAAATTTTCCATGAGAATGAGACAGATATCGGCATTTTTCTTTATCAAAACTTGCTTAATATAGAGAAGAAAGATCCTGTTCTGATAGGAAAATGTTCAGAGTGCAAAGTTGGTGATCTACGAATTATAAAATCAAAGAAATCTGGTAAGAGATTTATTGCTTGTTCATCATATTTTGATAAAGCAATTAATTGTACAGTAACCTTCCCCTTGCCTAATTATGGAACAATAAAACCTACAGATAAAAAATGCCAGTTTGATGGTTTACCTATGGTTGAATGGCAAACTGGGAGAAATAAGCGTGTTATGTGTGTATCTATGGAGTGTCCTTCTAAAGCTAACATAAAAGGAGAAAAGAAAAAATGAATAATACTAAGTGTAAGATATGTCAAGATAAAATAGACAAGTCTTCTGACAAGTTCTGTTCCAATCATAAACTTGCAAAAACCAAATTACAAAATGGTTACGAATTATGGTTGAAAGCATATGATTCACTCCCATATGATGATTTTCTTCAACAATTGCTGGATTTAGGAGATCTTGTTGGTTCTCTTGTAAAGGATATTGCAGAATTTGAATTATATTTTCAGGAAACTAAATGAGAGAAATTTGTTATTGTCATCTTGTTTTTCTAAATATAATCTTATTAGGAGAACAAAGCAGTATGAATCTGTTCTCTCTCTGGAAGACCTTCAATTTTGGTTTTCCCTACGAAGATAGTTGGAATTGAAGATATTTTTAGTTGACTCTCCCCATTGACTTTTATGCTTCTATACTGAAACAGGCCACCATACTCTTCTAGAACAGTTTTGAGAATTTTCTCAGCCACGCTACAGTAAGGACACTCTTCGGAAGTATACAAAACAATTTCCTTCATTTCATACATTTTCTGTACTCCTATCTTAAAAGAACAACAAAAATTTTGAGACTAGCTAGGATGATATGTAAATATTACAACTTATTTTTGTAATAGCAATTGTTTGACAAAAATCAAATAGAATTACAAATACATGGACTTTCATTGCATTTTGGACATACTTGATTATACTTCTCTTTGAAAGCGTTTGAGAGGTTTATATCATATAGATTTGCAATACTAAATACCCAAGCTATAATGTCAGACATTTCTTCTGATACTTTCTCTTCGTCCTCCAGAAGAACAGCTTCTGCAAGTTCTCCAACTTCTTCCATAAGTTTCAGCATAGTTCTCTCCTTTCCTCTCTTAAGATCTTTCTCTAGATATAAATCTTTCATAAGTTCTTGAAATTCGTGAATGTTAACCACACTCTTTACAATTGTTAAAAATTTTATTTTAAGGGGCAACGTAGAAAACATTACCCAGAATAACTGCTATAATCAATATTACAGTAAGGGCTACAATATACCATGGGCCAATTTTAACACCAGGTAAATCCTCATCATAATATCTCATTAATCCTGCACCGGTTGCAGGCATTGGGCTAGTGTCTCTCTTTTTTTTCTTCTGAGAACTCATACTAATCAAATGTTGCTAGACGCAGTGATATATATGATTTTTTATCAGATACCTTTTGAGTTTAAGATGAATTAATATCTGTTGAACTAAAAAAATGAATGTGGCGACCCCGACGCGATTCGAACGCGCGACCACCAACTTCCTTCACTAATGAAGATTAGAAGGCTGGTGCTCTATCCAGCTGAGCTACGGGGTCAATTTATTCTATCTTCTTCTTTATAGTTTTTTTCTTAAACTTTTTGATTAAAGTTTCAATATTCAATTCGAAACTTATATAATCTCAATAAATCTCTCTAAACATGTTTATCAATGGTCCCCTCGAAACAACTTCGAAAACTATATGCAGCTGGTTATCAATTAACACCTGAAGCCTTTGTTGAACTAAATTCTTCACCCAATATTACTGAGATTATTGATAAAATACTTCAGTTAAATCCGGAAATAGCAATACTTACAATAACGAATATCAAAGATATTTCTTCTGGAAACTATTCCCACGATTCTAAAACTAACACTTTTTCAGACATTGAAGAGGAAACTAATGTATATGATATTCAAAGTGAAGAAACTAATAATAAGAAAGAGGAAAAACAAAAAATAAGGTCTAAAACGTCGGTTTCCTCCAGTCGAAGGGAAACAATCACTACAGATTTACAGATTATTTCTTCTCCGCAAATAAGAAAATTATCTGCATCTGCTGGTGGTTTTATGCAATATTTTAACAATCGTTTTGATTCTATTAGTCATTTCTTCAGACGTCGAAGAGATATTAGAAATTTAGTTACGACAGAAGATCTTCAAGAGGATAAGAAAAATAATAAGATATCATTAATCGGTCTTGTTTATAGTAAACGCAAGAATAAGACCGGTAGTTTTAGCTTAGAACTTGAGGATAAAGATGGAAGAGTAAAAGGAATGATATTTCAATCTAATCCTGATTTATTGTATAAAGCAGAGTTTATTCTAGATGACTCAATTCTATGCTTTACAGGAGATTGGAATGGCCGAGTACTATTTATCAAAGATGTTTATTGGCCAGATGTTCCATTCAATCACAAACCTAATCATTCATATGAGGATGTTCTTGCTTTATTCATTTCTGATATACATGTTGGATCAAAGAAATTTGCAGGAGAACTCTTTCTTAGGGCAATAAAGTTTCTAAATGGTGATTTAGAATCAAACAAATACAATGAAGTTGGTAAGAAAGTAAAATATCTTTTTGTAGCAGGGGATGTTGTCGAAGGCGTTGGAATATATCCTGATCAAGCAAATGATTTGACTGTAGATAACATACAATTGCAATATTTACTAGCTACTGAATATTTTGAACAAATCAGAGACGATGTGGAAATTCTCATTATCCCTGGAAATCATGATGCAGCAAGAGCAGCTGAACCACAGACACCTATTTCTAAAGAGTTCGCCCCTGAATTATATAAATTAGACAATGTATACATGCTAGGTAGTCCAGCTTATGTTAAAGCCCATAATGTAGAAGTCCTGATGACACATGGAAACTCAATAATGGATATTAATTCTGCTATCCCTGTAATCCCTCACGAAACTTCTACTCCGGCTATGGTAGAGATGTTGAAAAATCGTCATTTAGTACCCATTTATGGTAAAGGGACATCAATTGCACCTGAAGCTGAAGATAAATTGGTTATAACTAATATTCCTGATATCTTACATGCTGGTCATACACATATTACAGGGGATGAAACTTACAAAGGTGTTACAATCATAAATTCTGGGACCTTTCAATACCAAACATCTTATCAAAAAAGCATGAATATTAATCCTACTCCTGGATCGACATACGTTGTAAATCTTCAAAATTTACAGCGTACAAATATTGATTTTTCAGAAATTTAATTAGTTTATCAACACGTATTTATTCTTTAGTCAGTAGGAATTTCATCGTCGTCTATTTGAACATAAGACAGGATATCTGCAATCTGTGGAGCATGGTTTGATAAAACTGCTATAGCATTCTTGAACTCTTCAATATCACTTGTTCCACCAACTAAGTGGAAATCACCTATTGACTTAAGAATCAGAAAACCATTCTTGCCTCGAACCATGACGTCGTTTATGGGTGAAAAGGCAAGTCTCTCAAGAGCTAACCTTGCTGCAGCAACTAAAGCGGCCCCAATTGCTGATAATTCTGTTGAGTTTGCCCGTTTATCACCTGCATAGAATGCAATTCTATCTCCTGTAGCAGTTAAAACAGCCAAAGCTTCAAGTTTTGCTTCTTGTGTTATGTCCTTCAATTCCTTAGCAAGAGCATAAGCTATTTTTCTTTCAAGTCTCATCTTTATCTGATTCAATTAGAGACTAGAATATATTAATTAACTTTACTATGATGCGTTGTTGTCATGTTGTCTTATTAAGACAAGATTTGTTGAGCTAGTTTTGTAGAGGTCACAGTATAGAAAAACTCAAGGAAGTGGTTCTATACTCACTCTCTGTGGATACATCACATTCCAGTTTCTGCAAAGGAGTTTGATTGTCTGCTGAGCAACATGGGCAGGAAGGACGCGATAACACTCTTCTTGCTTCAATAATTGGTCTAGATTATTGTAGAAGAGAAGTTTGCTGGCTTGGTTCAGAGAACGTTTTATCCTGAAATTTGTTCGATTATAGAGATTTTTTGTTTGATGACAAAGTTTGCTTAAGTTAGAATGATGGTCTACTTCTATACACTCTACTCTCAGCACCTTTGTTATAACTGTTTTAACCATTTTTTTCTATAAAATCCCCAGTAATATGTTCCTATAACCGTCCATTTAAACTGATTTTTCGTAGCTAATAGGTCAACATGACAATAACTATTTACAATATTTAAATAAATGAGTGATTTTAGAGGAATGTTAAACTAAAAACGATATTTAACATTATTTGAATGTCTAGCCATAAGTAATCTTTTTAAACGCTTTTCTTAATTCAACTTCAAATAAAAGCTTAGCTTGTTTGATCAACAGCTAAAGGTGAATTATAATGTCAAGTGACACTGGACTATCCGGACTGATGAGTCGTTCTTGGAAAAAAATTGTAGACCACTTTGAAGATTACGAAATAAAAAGAGAAACAATTCTAAACAGAATAAGCATGATTCTAATCTTATTCGTAGGTGTAATTATTAGACTATTTGGTTTATTTCAAGGATTTGACCCCTTGATTAAGGCCTTCGATCCACATGTTCAACTAGTGAGCGCAGAATTTATCAATACTGAAGGTTTTGTACAATTCATTCACTGGTTCAAAGCAGATTCCTGGTATCCCTATGGTTTCCAAACTGGAATTGAATTATACTGGGGAGTTCCTCTAAGTGCAGTTATTATTTATGGTTTAGTAAGCATATTTTCAATTAGTATAACTATTACTCAAGCTGCATTTTTTAGTCCAGTTGTTTATGGCTTCCTCACAGTAATTGCCTCATACTATCTAGGGAAAGAAGCCGTTAGTTCAAGAACAGGTATCTTTACTGCGTTTTTCATGTCAATCGCGCCAGCCTTTGTTTCAAGAAGCACGGCAGGTTTCTATGATAATGAATCAATAGGTATTCTTTTCACGGTTCTAACATTGTATTTCTTTATAAGAGCATTCAAACGTGGTGGGACAGTAGCCCCGTTCCTAGCTGGTATCAGCTTAGGGATTCTTATAGGTAGTTGGGGAGCATATAGATATGTGTTGGATTTACTGCCACTTGCTGTATTATTCTTAGTATTGGCCAGAAAATTAACTTGGAAACTAATTAAAGCATATAGTATAACAATTGTTACTGCTCTGAGTATCGGTTTCTTGGTGCCAAGAGTTCTAAGGAATAAATTTTTCAACATAGAAGTCATGATACCTGTTCTGATGATAGGGTTCTTAGTTATTGTTGGGATAATTCAAAATCTATCACACAATTTAAATGAGAAAACCTTTAGGCAGATGCTCATCGTTGGAGCTGTTACGGCACTAGTTCTTCTTATCATATTGGTGACAGTTTTTCTATCTCTAGGTGTTTTTTCTAACATAGCTGATAAATTTTGGGCTGTTATCTTCCCAGGGGGAAGAGATTCTATCCCAATTATTGCTTCAGTAAGTGAACATCAACCAATGACGTGGGCTGAACTGTTTAGCAATATTCACATTATGACATTCTTGATCCCCCTTGGTCTATATTATTGTTTAAAGAAACCAACAGATGTCAATATCTTCATTCTTGTTTATGGAGTAACAACAATTTACTTTTCAGGATCAATGATTAGACTTGTTCTGTTACTAGCACCCTCAGCATCTTTGTTGAGTGCAATGGCAGTTGACCGCTTACTATATACTTACTCTTTAAGTGCCCATGGTAAAATTGCTCTTACAAAAAGAAAAATAAGATTAACAAAAACAATTGGTCGAGATGAGGCTATAATAGCCTATATCGTGATTTTCGGTCTACTAGTTTCCTTCTCAATTCACAGTATTAATTTATCACAGCACTATGCAAGATCTGAGATGGCACCTGTATATTTCAATCCACCAGGTGTTCCTTCAAATGATTGGCAAACCGCCCTAATATGGTTACAAACTAATGCACAAGGTGATGGAGTTGTAACAAATAGCCCATCCGTTGTATTGAGTTGGGGGGATTACGGATACTGGATT
>JAUWPI010000064.1 GCA_030611665.1 Candidatus Heimdallarchaeota archaeon
AAAGTTTTGCCCACAACCACCAAATTGCGTAAGCTTTCAAGTTTCCATTTAATGCATAACTATGGGCACAAACACAATCATACCAATCAACACCTTCAGTATGTGCTGCTTGCCAATCTAAAGCCCAATTGCCATTGTGAGTGTCATTGTACCAGCTGCAACTATCTGTAACATTTTTGTCACCATAATAATTACCATCTGGGTCATAAGATTCAATATCAGCAAAATCAAACAGTATTTTGTTATTATTTTTACAATGATTTCTTATTTGTTCATTACTAAGCCAAACACTACCATTTATCCCCAACCCCTCAACATGACCAGTCATATAAACAAACATCATATCAGGGTAGTCTGTTTCAAGTTGAGACATCGGACCTAAGTAATGATCTATCATGGTTTGACCTAAATAGTCATCAACTTGACCACACCACGACCACATTATTACATTACAATCAGCGTTTGCTGGATCATCTAAATAATTTTTCGTAGCTTCTGCCCAATCTGCATAACCTAAATCTGCAGCTGAAGAAGCATAACTAGCCATAGCATCATCATGAAGGAAAGTACTGTTATAGGAATACAGACCAACTGTACCCCCGAGTCCTTCTTTGAAAGCTGCTAATGGAGCCATTCCACTAGGTATTTGCGAACCATGTGATGTGTGTTCATAAGCAATATGAAGAGTGTTTTTAGCGAGGATAATTGCTGATTCAGGTATTTGATCATAACGAATCATGTTTACAATTGTATGGTCAGCAATGATTGGTCGAGTTAAAGCAGCAGTTGTAGTTGTAATTCCCATATTACTTATTGCTAAATCTGCAATAAAGAGTATCAATAGAATGTTGACTAATCTTAATTTTCATTTAATCCCCATTATATTGGTTATAATATATAATACAAATTAAAACATTAAAAAAGTTGTTTAAAAAAATGGAAAATAACTCTAATTATATTTATATCTTGATTAAATCATCTATTCATACTTTGACTTCTTCTTTATTAGTAGCTATAGGTGTTGCATCTTTTTTCTTTAGATAATAAAAGGTACAGAAAATAACCCCCATGCTTGCTAGAAACATTGTAAAATATGGCCACAGAAGTGTTGCGAAAGTAAGATATCCTGCTAAGACTGCTATTAAATAGATAATACCTAAAGGCACGAATGAAAACACTTTGTATAATAAAACACTGTCATATTTGACCTTGGGTTCAATGAGATATGTTAATAGATATAATGCAAAGGAACTGAAGACTAATAATTGAACCAGTCCCATTAATACATTTATCCCAGAGAATGGAAGTGCAGCTAAAATGAATGACCAAATCATATAATGAAGTGAAAATGCGATTAGTAGTCCCCATGATACTATAACACCAATTCCCCATGGATTTTTTGTGAATCTTTGAATTTCTTCTTTTAAAGACATGTTTAATACGAGTTTACTTTAGGTAATTAAACTTTCTAAAGCGTCAACTAAAAACAAGAGATTTAAGCTTTGCTGGGGAAGACCATTTTAGCTAACTCATCAATCATACTATTAGAACCCGCAGAAATTGGTTTTGATGTCTTTATTGCTCTTAGTAAATCATCCCAAATAGATGTTGACGTTCCTATGATTCTGGTCAGAGCCTCTAACTTTTGCATTGCTGAATAGGTTTGACCTTTGATTATATAACTGAAGAGAAACGGTTTCTTTGCTTTCACTAGTAAAGTGTACTCTTGATGTTTAATCCTTTCAATAGATCCCTCACTTGCGAATGTTTCTTGACTGAATTTAATTATAGCTGCAAGGAAACCTCCTATTAAGACACCATCAAATTGACTGCCTTCAACATAATTTTTTGTGTATAGGGGTGTTCCATTCTCAGATAAAATTATAAGTAGAACGGGTTCTTCATTAATAATTTCTGTAGTACCAGCATCTCCGTTCTTAATTAGTTTTATAACAAGACCACCAAGCTGAGCAAACTCTATTCGTTCTTTCAAGCTTGCTTTTTTGTTAATAAAACTTTCCCATTCACTCAATTGGTTCAATAAAGAATCATGATCACTTGAAATACTAATAGCTAATCTGCGTAAACCTTTTCTTTCTGCAATTTCTTGAGCTTTAATCAGTAATTCCCTTGCCTTTTCCAAATCTAAATCAACCAAAGCCATTTAACTCTGTAACCAGTAAGTTTTCACTAGTAAATTGTGAGAATCTTGATGTTTTGCTATATCAAATAGACTACTTACCATAGCTTGTAAAAGTGTAAAAACTTCTTGATCTCCTGAAATCTTGAGCTCATCTAAAAGTAGTTCACTTAGGCCAACTAATGCTATGACCGTTAATGAATGATCAACGATTTCTTCTTCAAGTACTTTCTGAAGAAGTTCTTGAGCTTCGACTCGATGTTTCATTCGAGGACTCGTCTTTAACAGAGATGCTTCAGCAATTTTTCGTAACTGCTTGATAAAAGAGTTTTTTTCAGAAGATTCTATGAATCTCAACCTATCTAAATATCTTTGAGCACTTTTTGTGTTGTTTGAATCCAAAGAAGCTGAAATTAAATAGAATAGTGTCATAGCAATGTCTTGTTTATTCCCTATATCCTCTCTCAATGAAAGACTTTGCTTAAAATAACGTATAGCTGTATCAAACTTCCCCAATATTGTAAAAAGCTAAACTAACAAATTGGCTGTACCCTATTTCTTCCCAGCTATCAAGACTTTGTTTGTAATATTGTAATGCTTCATCTAATTCTTCCTGATAGCGAAATATATTCCCAATATTGTTTAGAGATGTAGCAATATCATCTATATTACCAAACTCTTTGTAAAGAAACAAGCTTTTTTGATAATAACCTAAAGCTTTGTGTAGTTCTCCTTTGGTTCTATTAAGAACTCCAAGGTTATTTAAAACCGAACTTATTTCCTGCTTATCTCCAATTTGTTCCCATAAAGAAAGGCTTTTTCTATAGCTTCTCTCAGCTTCGTTTAAGTTACCATCAGTATGTTGAATTACACCCTTTATTCTATAAATTCTAGCTTCTCTATTTAGAACTGCCTTAATTTTCTTATTTTTTAGTTTTTGAACAATTGGTCCATTTCTATCCAGTACTTTGCTTGCTTCTTCTAGTTTACCTAATCGCCAATATGAATAGGCAGTTTCATTTGTAGCATCTAGAATAGCTAAACAATCATCAGGGTCTTTGCATTTCTCAAGAGCTTTTTCGGCAAAACTTAGCGCTTTTTCATACTTACCAGTTTTATTATATATCTCACTTTTAAGAATCTGACAATTTATTTGCTTCTTTTCTTCTAACTCTCCCCTCTTTTCAATGCTTTTTAGGTCTTTTAAGGCATCTTCATACTTCCCCTCACTAATAAGCTTCCTTACATGATCAAAGTTTGAAGAAGGATATGTGCTCAGATTCAAAAGCCTCAATTATTTAATACGCTGTAATAGAATAATAAATTTGCTACAGTGGTAATAGGAGAAATACGCTATACTTCCCTTTTAAAGAAATCTCTCTTTAATTTTTGGCATGGCGATATTGATTGTAAGACCCGATAAACTTTCTGCATAATTAAAATGCTCCCCACAGAACCAGTTTGCATAAGGAGGATGTTCTACTATGTTCTTTTTATCCCATTCGAGATCAGCTTCTCTTTTGGCAAAATTAACTACTCCTCCTTCTTCTTGGGGCTTAAACCTTACATCACAAATTACACATATTGGAGGTTTCATGAAATCAACTCTTGGGATATTTTTCCTTTAGAATTTTGATTGCTTCATCTATGGTGAGTTCTTTCAATTCTTTTGCAGCCTCGTAATGATCAGCACAGAACCATTCAGCGAAGGGTGGATGGCCTTGCATACTCTCTTCTTTCATAACTTGAATCCATCTTTCATCGCTACTTCGTTTTTTAAAATAAACTAAACCGCCTTCTTCAGTGTCTAGAAATTCTTTATAACATATCGTGCACATTGGGGGCTTCATATGATTTACTGATAGGTTGACTATAAAATTTTTGGGGAAAGACGATGTGAAAAAATGATGGGAGTGCTATTGTGTGAAATTCACTCTAATCTTTTTGACCGTTGGATAAACGTCATGGTTTCAGTAGCCATCAATCTATTATTGGAATCTTCGTCGTTTCTAGCGATTTCACCGAGCTTATCAATCGTGGAAGGATCATTGATTTCTTTAAGATTTTTTAAACCTTCAAATCTAACTCTAGCATTTTCATCATCTAAGACTTGAAGATTCATTTTGCAAATTTTAGAATCCTGAACCTCTCCTTTCTTAATTATCTTCCCTAATTCTGTAAGAACTAGAAGACGTATCGACCACTCTTTGTCCTCTAAAGCTTTCTCCAAATGGGGAAGGGGGTTCCCCTCTACTCTGGTTGTAAGAAATTCAACCGCAACCTCTTTTACGGTATTATTGAGATCCAAGATAAAACGTGCAATTAATGATGCAGGTACCTTGACTTGGAAATGCAATAAAGTGGATTTAGCTTCTTCCCTGACTGAATCTGTGTCGTCTTTTAATATCTCAAAAAGAGGTTCTATCATGGAAGGGCTATCGAAGTGCTTCAATTCTTTTGCAGCTGAATATCTGACTTGTGGATGTTCATCTCTTAAAGATTGTAAGAGAAATGGAATGGTTTCTGGATTCTTATGTTTCCCAAACGAGCCTATAGCTGCTTGTCTAACTTCCCACTCTTTATCCTCTAATATGTGTGTTAACGCAATTAAAGCATGCCGATCTTCAATGTCTCCCAATATCTCAGTTGCAAAGGTTCGGACACCTTTGTCTTCATCTTGTAAAGTTCGAATTATCAGATTCATAGCTGTATGCTCTTGTTTGTGAGTAGATAGTTGCTCTAGTGCTAATTGTCTCATTGCTGGATTTTTATTTTCTAATAGTTTGGCTATTTTTTGGATTTCATCATTTGACATGTAAACACAACGGAATTGTTAATATCGAATAATAAAGGAATAATTTCCATATAAGAATATTTTTGCTAGTTACTGTTTTACTTCTCAAAACTGTACTATTCTTTTTTGCAAAATTTTATATAACTCTATTAACAATCTGACAACGTTGTTTTTAGAACGAAAGAAACTTGAGGTCACAACATGCTCACATTTCGCCAAAAAATCTATTATGGAATATGTCGTTTTGGAACAACTATTCTTCTAAACGTTGTATTTTTGGCAACTTTTTGGATGTATAACAATACTTTAGATTTGGATCCTATGTTAAATGGTATCGGAAATGCTGTAGGAAAGTTGGTTATAGGTCTATCATCCTTCTTCTTTGGTTTTGTGTCTGACTCTCTTTCCTCTTCCACAGCTAAATATGGACGAAGAAAGCTATTCATTTGGATAGGTGCTCCATTTCTAGGTCTTTCGTTTACAATGCTTTTTATTCCCCACTTCATCATTCCAAATGGTAGCCAAACCGGATTATTTTTGTGGTTATTGCTCTGGAATTCATTATTTCATTTCTTCTATGGTTTTCTACTGACCCCATATCAATCTTGGCTGCCTGAACTTACTAAACCTGAAGAGAGAGTAGGTGTTTCAGCAATTATGAATATCACCAATCTGGTTGGTGGTGCAGTAGGAGCTGGATTTTCTTTACTAATGGCCGGTATTATTCAAGAATCCGGTGGGGTAGTAGGAGATGCAGCACTAATTTTACTATCATTCGCAATACTTTTTTCTGTTGTTGAAATTGTCATGTTTGTTCCAGCTTTAGTTTCTATAAAAGAGAAACATGTTGCAACAGAGAAGAAAAATATCTGGAAAGAACTGAAAGTAACCCTGAAGAACAAAAACTATGTTATTTGGATTATTAGTTATGCGATTCTGAGTATTGGAGTAACACTTATGTCTGTTTTGATGTTGGATTTCGTTCATAATGTGCTTGGGTTGAACACCACGCTTGATAATTTCATTTTTGCAGTTTTAATGTTTGTAGCAATGATCATTGGATTCTATACATGGTCAGTTATGTCAAAGAAGAAAGGAATAAAAATTTCATTGATAATTTCATATTGCTTTCTCTTAGTCTGGATGCCATTAACACTATTAGTTGGGAAAATACCTTTAGTTCCTTTAATTATACAAGGTTATACTTTTGGCTTTTTTGCTGTTTTTGGAATGTCAGCAGCTTTTCTATTCCCTTATGTTATTATTGCTGACATTGCAGATAAGGATGAGAAAGATACACAGCAGAATAGGTCTGGGGTCTATACAGGATTCAAAAGTATTCCTACCAATATCGCACAAGCTGGAGGTTTCATTTTAGTAGGATATCTGCTTTCTCTAGGGTCTAATTTTGATTTAATATGGATTGGACCAATAGTCACAGTATTTCTAATAATTGCTTTCCCAATAATGTTGCTAGGTGATTACGATCTATTCAAGAAAAAATCAAAAGTTAAAACCTTGGAAACTGACTAGGAAAATTCATTTATTAATTTATTAGACTAATTCAAAATTTAAAATAATTATTAAATAAAAGGTAGAAAGAGGCTAGTAAGCCAAATAACCATTTTTAACTGCTAAGGTTAATTGCTCAACAACTGAATGTTTTCTGGCTAATCTAGCTATTAATAAGTAATCTTTTTCTGTTTTTCCGGTTTTTATTTTTGCTGCCATTTTTTTTGCACCTAACTTACAATATCCAACCTTTTTATTAAGCATTTGTTTAATTAATGAAGAAAAGAGTTTAACTTCTTGGAATAACTTGTAAACTTTTCCTTATATCTAGCAATACATTTGATTTCATTTCTGAATTTGAAAGTGAATCGATTAAACCAATTGGTTAAAGCTCATCAAACATCACTCACAACATTTAAGATATGAATCTACTAATTTACCATATGAGTGAAATAACATTAATTTCTTGGAATGTTAATGGTATTCGAGCAGTATCTAAAAAAGAAGTGTATGAGAATCTAAAGTTCAACGATTGGTTGAATAAACTATCTCCAGACATTTTGTGTATGCAAGAGATCAAAGCTCAGGTTGATCAACTCACAGAAAAAATAATCAGCCCCCAAGGTTACACAAGTTATTGGCATTCAGCTGAAAGAAAGGGTTATAGTGGCGTTGTTACCTACTCCAAAATTAAACCAATTAGAGTAAACGAAAAACTTGGAGTTGAAAAATTCGATGTCGAGGGGAGAGTTATGGAGACCGAATTTGAAGATTTTGTCCTGTTCAATGTATACTTTCCGAATGGAAAATTAAACAAAGAGAGATTACAATATAAAATGGATTTTTACGATACCTTTCTGGATTATGTAACAAAATTGAAAGAAGAAGGTAAATCAATAGTAATCTGCGGAGATGTCAATACAGCTCATACTGAAATCGACTTAACACATGCTAAAGCTAATGAAAATATATCTGGATTTCTCCAAGAGGAACGGGAATGGATTGATAGACTACTCAAGGCAGGTTTCATAGATTCATTTAGAAACTTCAACCAAGCTTCAGAGAACTATACTTGGTGGTCAGTGAGAAACATTGGTGCAAGATATAGAAATGTTGGTTGGAGAATAGATTATTTCTTCATATCTGAAGATTTGCTAGATAATCTAGTGGAATCAAAAATGATGGATGAAGTTATGGGATCAGATCATTGCCCTATAAGTATTAAACTAAAATTCAAATAATTGTGTGGCGACAAAGTACATGGTTGAAATAATAGAGTTAGAAGATAGAGAAGATAAGAGATTTTGGGATTACGTTCTTAGAGATGTTCCATACAATTTCTTCTTTATACTAGATTTAAAACAATATCCAGAAGAAAGCCGTTTCTTCATGGCATTAGAAAATGATTGCATAGTTGGTCTGTGTCTTATATGGAAAAACCACGTTGCTCATGTTCGGGGTAAAAACGAAGACGTTGTGAAAACTCTATTCACTGCAATTCCAAAAGAGATTCCGGTTAAACAAATAAACTTTGAATATAGGTACAAGGCATTGTTAAAAACTCTAATTCCGAATCCGAAACATGAAATATCAATGCATAGAATGACGCTAAATAAAGAAAAAATTCTTCCTCGATTTCCTTTAGATAAGCCCTTTACTCAACGAAAGCTAACTGAAAAAGATGCTCCTCTCATAGTTAAACTTCTAGCAAAAGCAGCCCCCAAATTCTGGGGTAACATAAAAGCTAGTGCTTTCACTTTCGATGAAAATAATATTTATACAGGACTATTTGATGGACAGAAATTGATTTCTTACACTTTAGTTTGGATCGGTGAGGATGCAGCCATTATAGCAACTGCTGCTACACATCCCAAATATCAGAACCAAGGATTAGCTACATATTTGATCAATGAGAGTATTCACACAATGATGAATCATACAGATATAGCAATAATACATGTGGTGACTGATAATGAACCTGCACTCAAAGTATACTCAAAAGTCGGATACGAAGTATATGCAACCTTTGTGATGGTAGGAATATAGGCTAAATCTCATCAACTAATGTTCTATTTTTTCTTTGTTTTTATCATAAGAAAATCTGGGAGGGTATCATTATCCAGATACGCTTGTCTTGGATATTTTTCTACTATCTCTTCAGAAGCTTTTGGTTCACTCATTTCTATAATTTCTAGATTGTTTTTTACTAATTCATTTACATATTTGCTAACTGGTCTAGGAAACGCAAGTGATGGTGTTTCAAAACCAAAAGGAATCAATGTTGGTCTTTCATCAAAATAGTCCAAAGCGATTTTACGTTTATCCTCATTTCTCTGACTATCTTGAGGAACACGCATAGAAGTAGTTGCAGGCCAAGCATAAGCAGGATGGGTGATGCTGAAAACAAAGATTCCACCTCCTTTCAAAACATTAGAGATGTTTTTGATTGTATTTTTATAATCTGCTATATCCATTAGAGCCATATTACATACAATTTTGTCAAAAGTATCTCTTCCAAATTCCTTGTCTAGTTCTTCAGCAGCCATTTTTATATAATGAATATCCAGTTTATCTTTATTTTCTCTTTCCATTGCTCTATCAATCATTTTCGAAATATCAATCCCAGTCACTTTTGTTCCAAGTTTAGCTAGATATCTAGCAACAGTACCTTCACCACAAGCAACATCGAGTATTTTTTCATTTTCTTGTGCATCAAGCATCCTATATACTTCTGGTAAAATTAGATTTGTATGATGATACTCACCTTCTGTTTCAGGAGACACCCAGAGTGTTGCCATTTTATCCCAAGTTGACTTTGGAGTATATTCATCAAGAGAGTCCAATCTTGTGTGCCTGGGTGCTTTTCCTAAGTCAAGTATTCTCTCTGATCCCCAAGCTCTGTGGGGGAATTCCTGTTGATTTAACTCCTTATAGATGGGCATCCAAATTACGATGTCTTCTTTTGGAATAAGATCTCCAATTTGGAAAGGGTGAGTACCTTCAAATTCTGTAAAATCTAACGCAGGATTAGTGGAATTACAATTGTGACATGGAATGTTGTAATAATAATTGTAAATGAGGAATTCTTCTTTCACCATTTTTTCTTCTACACACCGAATACATGTGAAAACTTTGCAATCAGAACACCAAGCAATGCCATTGAAATGTGTCATTTCTTTGCATTTGCTACATTCATATTGCCAATGAAGAAAACAACGGGGAGTAAAAGAACCCACATCATAAGTTGCCGTATTGACTGGATACTCTTGTGTAACCTTATAGTATTCTTTACAATAGAAACACCTCTCTGATTCAGTTTTATTCATAAGGTAAACGCAAAAACTGAATATAAAAATTCTATCTTCAGCAGTTTATCTTTTCTTTGCTCTAATAAAGAACCAATACATATTTTTAAGATACTTCTAAATCCGTTTCTAAGTCATTGCAAAACTGTGCAACAGCATCCTTCTTCCAATAACGACCACCTTGCTAGAACAGATCTTTTTAACAAAAACAAACGGAAACTGAATGTGACTTACCCTTCTAATATGGTGGGTGAAATTTCATGCCTTTTCCTCTTTCTCACCAAGTTTTTCTATATCTCTTATTCCTACTCCTCTGATTCCTCTCTCCGCAATCCATTCTAAAGACATACTTCTTAATTCTTCAATTCCCTCCATTTTGACACATGAAGTTTTTATGGTTATTATTTGATTCATTTCGACAGGTAACTCATGATCTTCTATATAACTGTATATTGTCTCTTTCACACGTTTAATTGTTTCATCGTTAGCGGGTTCTAAATCCGTTTTATTTGAAACTAATACAATCAAGGTATCTTTGTATATCCAATCTTTTACTATTGCAAAACGCAACCACATCTCAAGGGATTGGAGAGTGTGTTCTTTAGTTACATCATAAATCAATAGTAACACTGAGACTTTTAGCAATGCTGGAAAGCAATCAAAAATGTTGAGTATTTCATCAAAGGTTGTACTTCTATCAGCGATTTTTTGTCTTTGCCCTGGGAATACATACAGTTGCAAAGTTGTTATTATAGGTTGATTATCAGTAATAATTTCTTCGCTACTGAATTCAATTTCAATATTATAGGACTTTTTTGTTTTGAGTAGAATATGATTAAGTTCTTCATCAGAAATCTTTGGGTTAACAATAAGACGCGACAATACAGATTTACCAGTGAAACCATCTCCTAATGGGATAACTGAACCTGTTGCATAATGCTTTATCTCATCTGCCATTGATTTAGACTCCCTATCACTTAACTTATTAACCCACTCAAATCTTACTTTCTAATTCATCTAATAAAATTCTTTGCAAAGGAGCAAATATAATAAAACCTCGTAATTATTTCTACTTAGTTTCAATACTTATAAAACCCATTTTCAGCTCTCCAGGAAGTTGTTTCATCTCTTAGAACATATCAGTTAAAGCATTTCTTTTATTTTTTCAACACCGATTACTCTACCTTCGCTAACAACAGTACCATTAATCC
This sequence comes from Candidatus Heimdallarchaeota archaeon, assembly GCA_030611665.1. Classification (GTDB taxonomy): domain Archaea; phylum Asgardarchaeota; class Heimdallarchaeia; order Heimdallarchaeales; family Heimdallarchaeaceae; genus UBA460. Next base: position 10,963 of record JAUWPI010000064.1, read on the forward strand.
TCAATGCAGGTGTCATGAAAACATCTAAATCTGCAAATTTAATTATATCAGTGAAGTGTTCAATTTTGTATTCATTTTCCTTTCCCAATGCTTTAATTGCTTCAAGTACTAACTCGTACTGCTTTTCGCACTTTTTACAACCTTTTCCTACAACTTGTATTAGTTTCATATCTGCCATATTATCACCTAATTAAATAAATCCAATTGGTTCTTTTGATACTAAAAGCCCGAATAGTAATCCTGCTATAACTGTAAAAACAATTACTAGGAGTATATAAACAAAATTTTTCTTATCGCCAATAAATTTGCGAGTTACCAAAATGCTTTGAATAGATAGTTCTGGATCTGCAAGAAGATACGCAAGTAAAACACCTCTAGACATGCCCAAATTCAAAAACAATTTAGCTATAGGTACTTCCATCAAAGTAGGAAAGTATGCTACAACTCCAAAAAGCACTCCTATAAGATTTGCAACAACAGTGTTTTGTCCTACTAAGCCTTGAATGAAATCTGCTGGTATCAACACTGCTAGGAAACCTGCTAGAAAGACACCGAAGATTAGATATGGAAATATCTGCTTAACAAATGTCCAGGTTTCATTCATCCATTCCTTTCCATCTGTTCTACCAACTTTTTTAATAACATAGACAATGATTGCTATCGCAACAGCAACAGATAGAGCAGTCTTTATACCCATATTCATCAAATCCACTCGGAATACTTCTGAAGTGAAATATTCAAAGGATCTAGAAATCTCTGGCTCAGAGCTTGAACCACTTGTTGAGAAGTAGCTTATCTGTGATGTTCCAGTAAAGAGAAGATAAAGAAGCCCCATAAACAGATTGAGTTTTGTATTCTTAATAACAAAGAATAACACAACTAACAATGCTAACCCTATTCCCCAGATTATTGTTTGAATTAAGGGGGGATTAATTATGCCTATTAATTGAAGATTGCTCTTATTCAGAAAAGCCAATAGAACTCCAATTAAAAGTAATAGAATTATTAGAAAACCATAGAGAATATTTTTTATATTTTTGTTGCTTTTCTCTTTTAATGGTGTTTTTTCTGCCTTCAGATCAATTTTTTCTTCACTAATTTCTTCTGATTCCTTTTTATTCTTTTTCTTTGATCTATCTTTGAAAATTAATTCCATAATTAATCCAATAAGTATTGCAAAACCTAATGCTAAAACAGCTCTTGCGATAGCTATATCCATACCAATCAGTGCGCCTGTATAAGTTAGTGCTAGGATATTTACTGCTGGAGCAGCAAACAAGAATGTCATTGCTGGTCCTAATCCTGCTCCTTTCTTTTTTATACCTGCGAAAAGTGGTAGAACAGTACATGAACATACTGCAAGTAATAATCCTGATATTGCAGCTACTGGATATGCAATTATTCTTTTAGTGTCCTTACCCATGTATTTTACTATTGTATCTTTCGGAACAAAAACTATCATTGCCCCTGCTATAAAGAATGCAGGAATCAAACACAAGAGTACATGCAATGACAGATAATCTGCCATGGAATATAATCCTCCTAAGAGCATTTCCAAGACTTTTTCCCAGAACACAAACACAATTCACACTTCTGTTTCATATCGAAACTCTTCGATATATAAGATTATTGTTGTGTCATTTTAGAATCAAATTTCATTATCGATTACCCCTTGATTATCGCAATAGAAAGTTTTATGGAAGTAAGCAATTTATGTTAATGGATTATGAAAGATTCAAATCATGATGCTTCAGTTGAAGAGTTGAGAAACAAATTAGATGCTCTTTATGAGCAAGGTGTTTTTATTGAAGATTCAGAGAAAAGATTAAACAAATTAGAAGTTCTGGAACAAGAGGTTTTGAAAATTGAAAATGATAGTAAAATTCAGAACATTTTGAAACTGTTCAAAGCTTTAAGTAATAAAAATAGATTGCTTATTCTCTGGTTAATTATGAATGGAATCCGTTGTGCTTGTGAGATAGAACATATTCTCGGCCTCTCACAATCCACAGTGTCACATCATATTAACGAATTAATTGAGGTTGGCGTAATACAGATTATTAAATCAGGAAAATGGAGTTTAATTTCTTCAGAAATAAATGTTTTCTCAGAAAATTTCTTTATGGAACTCATGAACAAAATTTGAAGTAGCTGAAACTACTTCGTAGATAGATTTTTTCCAATAATACAGATTGTATTTTATCTATAGTAACTCATATTCATTAAGAAACTTTTAAAGATACCCAACTACAAATCAAAGTTGAATTATATTGGATGTTTGTTTATGTATGAACAACTTAGTGAAATAGGACCACATTTTGAGTTAAGTGAAACACAAAAGATGGTTAAACAATCTGTAAGGGAATTTGCTGAAGCAGAGATTGCACCATATGTTAAAGAATGGGATCAATCTCATACCTTTCACAAGCCAATACTGAAAAAGATGGCTGAACAAGGAATATTAGGATTAAGTATCCCCGTAAAATATGGTGGAGGAGGACTCGATTATATCTCCCTTGCTATTGCTTGCGAAGAATTAGAAAGAATTGATACTGCTTTTAGAGTTATTCTGAGTGTCCATAATGGACTAGTTTGTTCCACAATCTGGCAATGGGGAGATATGGACCAGAAGAAAAAATATCTGCCTATATTAGCATCAGGAGAAAAGATGAGTACATTTGGATTAACTGAAGCATCTGCTGGAAGTGATCCTGCTGGGCTTAAAACAACTTGTTATCTTGATGGTGATGAATGGGTAATAAATGGAGAAAAAATGTGGATTAGTTACACAGTTTCTTCTGATATCTTTCTAGTATTCGCCTATGAAGTAAATGTTCGTCATAAAGGTATGAGAGCCTTTATAGTAGAGCGTGATTTTGGTGGTGTAACTTCTGGAAATATAGATCACAAAATGGGTGTTAAAGCAGGTGAAACTGGCTGGATGCACTTAAATGAGACTCGTGTACCAAAGGAAAATCTTCTTGGGTTACCAGATGAGGGATTCAAAGTGGCTATGGGAGCTCTTGATTGGGGCAGATATACTGTTGCAGGAGGTGCAGTTGGTGGTGCAAAAGCTTCACTTGAAGCAGCGGTTGAGTACGCAAATGAACGTGAAACATTCGGAAAGAAAATTGGACAACATCAACTTGTTCAAGGAATGATTGCTGATAGTGTTTCAGATATTGAAGCAGCTGAACTACTTACATGGAAAGCGGGTTGGACTAAAAATCTTGGTAAAGTAAATACAAGAGAAACTTCTTTAGCAAAATGGTATGCCACTAATGCCGCTGTAAGGTGTGCAGATAGAGCAATACAGATACATGGTGCTTACGGTTTCTGTGATGATTATCCAGTAGCTCGCTATTATCGCAATGTCAGAGGAGCAACAATCTACGAAGGCACTAATGAAATACAAAAAATCATACAAGCCCGTTACGCTTTGGGTTATTATGAAGATAAACCATTGAGGTGTATGCCTCCAAAATATGACCCAGAAGAGTGGGCCAAAGAGGATACAGATAAATTTTAGATTTATCTTCTCTTTTTCTTTTGTATAATTTTATATAATAACAAAAATATACATGTGTTATGGATTATACACTTGATAATCTATTTCGTTTAAGAAAAAATCACCTAAATTCAGCAGCGGAACTGTTTTCAGAAGTGTTTTTTGAAGATTCTATAGCAACGAGAATATTTCCAAAAGAAGAAACAAGAAAACAGAAATTATGCCATTATTTCAAATTTCGAATTAAGTATGGATTGCTCTATGGTGAAGTTTATGCTTCATCGTCTATTCTAGAGGGGTTAGCTGTTTGGGTTTACTCTGAAAATGTTGTAATGACAAATTGGAGAAATATCAGAGCAGGAGGATTAAACATGTTCCGAAATGTTGGGAAGGATGCTGTTATAAGAATGCTAAAAATTGGTAATTTCACTTCTGCTTTACATCAAAAACATGCAACTTTCCCTCACCTTCATCTGGCTCCAGTAGGTATTGATCCGAAACATCAAGGCAAAGGATTTGCGAGTAAATTGTTGCGACCTATGTTTAACAGGTTAAATCAAGAAAAACTTCACTGCTATCTGGAAACTCAAATTAAGTCTAATGTTGACTTGTATCTTCATTATGGATTTGAGGTTTTAAACAAAATAACTATCCCTGATACAGAAATAGATTTTTGGTTGATGGAGAGACCCCCAGAGTAAGTATAATATTTCTCTATTTTTCTGTAAAATATTCTTTTATCTTACGAACGACCTTTCTTAGAATCTCTGTTACTGAACTAGCTAATTCTTCAATACCATCTGTTTTTACAATACTCATAACTACATCAGGATTCATAGCTGAAACAATTATCTTCCCTTTTTCATTTTCATAAATAATTACGTTACATGGAAGAAGAACTCCTATTTCAGGCATAAGTTCTACTGCTTGATGTGCTAAAGGTGGGTTACACGCACCAAGAATTTTGTAAGGACGAATGTCAACATCTATCTTTTTCTTTAATGTTGCTCTAACATCTATCTCTGTTAATACTCCAAATCCGTGCTCCAAAAGGATATTACGAGTAACAGTTTCAATTTCTTCAAATTTACTATGGTCTAAGTCTAATTCAACTGAGATAACTAATGACATAAATCAAGTAACTCTTTTCAACAAATAAATATTCACTTTGACCTAAATTTTTCTTGTAAACCAGTAAGATATTTTTCCTATAAGTTTCTGCACTATTGGAGGAAACATCTAAATAAAAGACGTTTATTCTTAAGGATGCTTCATTT
>JAUWPI010000131.1 GCA_030611665.1 Candidatus Heimdallarchaeota archaeon
ATGACTTTATCTTCAGTAGGTGTCTTAACTGCACAAGAATTGATAATAATAACATCAGCATTATATCGATCGTCAACTTCTACGCCGTTGGACTTTAGAAGAATCTGTCGGATATTCTCGCCCTCTCCTTGGTTTTGTGTACAGCCAAAGTTTCTCAAATAGAAACGGAAAGTCAAGGATGAATCCATTAAGAAAGAGGTATCACTTTGCTTAAAAAACCCATTGTTTATTGAGAAATCATATAGATAATTAAGTAAAAAAGTGCTGCCTTAAAATAATAAAAAAAGAATTAAATTATCAACAATTGATAATAGAAAGATTTTTGGATTGAACCAAGAAAAGTGAAAAAGTAGCAACTTGATTGTGACAAAAATGAGCAAGTTTGAACAAAAAGCCCCAATACTACTCTATGCAATTGATATTGTTGATGGTCATCTGATAAAAGAAGAAGGAGAGTTTGGTCGTTGGGTATTGATAACCACTAATAACGAAAAGATCTACAAGATAAGAATTAATGGTACAATAGTAGATAAATATCATAGTGCAAGCGATGGAACCAAGAAAGCATTCACAACACTAACTTTAGACGATGGAACAGCAACTGTCAGAATAAAAGCTTGGGAAGAAACCGCGGAATTCCTGAATAGTTTTATTCTTGGTAATGATGTTGATTTAATTGGAAAGCCTAGAACAAGTGAGGATGAAGTGTATATCTTACCTGAATCAGTGGTTATGATTGAAGATTCAAATAAGGAGCTTTACCTACGTGCTAAAAAAATAAAGCGATATACAAAAAAGAATCTAATTATATCCAAAGAAGTACAACCCGTTCCTGAGCACAATCAAGAACAAAAAGAGAAAATATGGGTGTTGATTTCAGATTCCGAAGAAGGAGTGGAGCTGGAAGAAATTATCGTTGAAACCAAATTGGATAAAACAACTGTTGAATCAATCATCCATGATTTGCTTAATGATGGGGATATATACGAACCAAGTGCTCTGAAATTTAAAAAGATTTGATAAAGTTTGTTTTATAGTTGTAGGGAATAAGAATTGATTATATTAACCAATTCATCCTTTAGTTCTAAACCTTCTACTGATGCACCTAACTTTTCTATTTCATCAGAAAGAGAGTTTAAGCCTACAATATATCTTATCCATAAACCCAAATCACTTGAAATTGTATCATCACTCTCAACTCTATAAAGGTGATACTCTATTGAAAAATAAGGAATGTATGGGAGTATTTCGGCTAACTCTTGAAGATTACATGCAGAACCATATATTTTCTTTGGAGAATCTGGATCACGGAATACAAAAGGAGGATTAATTGGTTTAGTTGTTTCCTTGTTTTTAGAATTTAGTTCTGATTTAAGCATAACAACCCCTTCTGTCCAGACCGAGTAGTAGATTATCCCCCTATTTTTAAATTTTATGTCTGAAATAAAAGAAAAAAGGAAGGAAGAAGCGTCAAAAATCATCTAATAAGTGTTTAATGAAGAAAAATAAATAGATTCATAAAAATATTTGTAAGGTAAACGTAAAAAACCTAGCAAGGATTTCAGGTTCGGAATGAGTCTGAGTGTTACCCCTTCACTATGGCCGCGACGAATCGCAACTTATGACCGTTCCCAAGTCCTCTCGGAACATAGTACCAAGCCACACGTGGAAGGACTTAACTTTCCCGACCATCTGGAACGCGTCCAGATGTATCTCTGACCTTACTAGGCAAAAACAAAGAAAATAGATTGCTTTTTAAGTTTACTATTAGCGACAAATGTTTGTTAATTCAGAGAACAACTTCAAAGAGGTCGAAATGTCCATTGGGTTCTTGAAAATGCGGTTAATTTATAGATTCAGACTAGTTTTTCTTCCAAAGTTCTCTCTCTCGCTTTTTTTGCATTAGCAGATATTATTGTTTTTCTTACTAATTTGATTCCGAAATAAAGAAGAATCATCCCTAGAAATATTAAGTTAACATACCAAAACTGTTTAGGTAAATAATCGTACCACATATCTATTGGTATAAAATGAGCGAAACGGGCTATTTCAACAATGAAGCGTATATATCCTATGAAAATTGCATAAATCACAGTAATTAACAGCAATCTTTTCCAATGCTTTATCTCTGTAATTTCCTTTTTCTTTTTGTATTTCGCAAAAATTCTTGGTAGGAACATTCCCGTATTTGTCAAATAATCAAGATAAGTAGTTCCATATTCCTTCAGAAGCGTCTTTTCTTCTAGTTCAGAAATAACAATTAGAAATACGGCTATCAGAGACCACGACAAAATCGATCCTATTCGTATATAGGGATGAATTGCCCATGGAAGATAGAGTGAGTTGGCCAAAGTCATTAAAATCAACCCCAAGTGTTGTGGATGTCTACTGAACTTATAGGGACCCCCTACAGCTAAACCTTGATTATTTCGTTTGACTTTGGCTAGATGTATTAACCCCCAAACAAATAATATCAAACCAGCTATAAACAGAATTGCTTCGATTACTATTAGAATTATGAGAGCAATTTCCGATCGTATTTGTATTAACATTAGCATCCAAGTTTTTCCAAAAAACGAGAAAATCCACCAAGAGGCAAAGGCAATAGGCAGATACCAAGCCATTGAAATAAGTATACCAGCAATAACTGGAGAGTAGATCCAAACTAAAGATAGGAACCACATTGCTTTTTCCAGTATTTTCACAATCAATCTTTTATTTTCTTTGTCCACAACCCAATAATGCTATAATGTTTATAAAAAGTTGTTGAGATTTAGCTGAAAGGCTGAGATACTCAAACGCATGAAATGAAGCTAGTCTTATTAGACTGTGTTTAAAGGGACCGCTCCCACCCTCCTCACATGCGTTGAGGGGGAATTGTTATTATTGATAATATTTTCTCCTTTCTGGACAATGTTCTTTGCTGCATTAATGTGAGTGTTTACCTTAGCATTGCATTTTTTACATGGGGCATAATCATAACTTGTTGATCCTCTATTCAAGGTTCCACCACAATTATTGTGGAGTCTACTGGTATTTCTTGGGTCAACTAATACAAGTTTAACTGTTCTTTTGGAAATGATTGTAGCTATTAAAACCGCTTTTTTAAAAAGCTCTAAATTTATAGCAGCACGGTGTTCAAAATTTAAGAATTTCAAAGGTAGGGAATAAGAATTTGTAACTAGCATAGAATTTGAAACATTCGGATTCAACCTTGAACACCTTCTTCAATATTATATATGAAAAATAGCATGTAAAGTTAGTAAAAAACATTGACAAATTAAATTTATATGTATTGAATGAAAAATTTGATTTGTTATATTACACGGACGAAATGTTTAAATTTTTATTGTAAAGATGAAACAAGAGCGCGCTGAGATACTCAAGTGGTATGAGGGTAGATTGCTAATCTATTGTCAATAGACTCCCGGGTTCAAATCCCGGTCTCAGCTCCATACTTTTCTTTGTATATTACGCCAAATCTAATTAATCAAAGCTCTTAATCCAAAACCTATTCCATATGCTGCCGCTGCTGCAATACCACCTAATGATAACATCTCCAATCCAGATCGAACAAAGTTCTTTCCTGTTACTTTGACCTTCAAAGATCCCAGAACAAAAAGAGTTAACCCAGTTAAAATGCAAGCTAGTAGAAACGACATGTTTGGATTAGTTGAAAGATAAGGTACCAATTGAGCTATTACATAAGTGATTAATGGAACAAAACCAAACACGGCAAATGACAGAAAAGTTGCAACACCATTTTTTATAGGAGATTCATCTGTTTCAATTATACCTAACTCCTCTGCCATGCACATTGGGCATCATTTTAGTTCAAATTCTGAGAGAGAATATGAGTAGTATGAAAAAGTAGAGAATAGTTGAAAGTAGAACATTATCCCGATAGGGAAAAAAGGAAAGGATAGAAGTTTATGAGTCCAAAGCTATAAGTTCTGAAGATGCAAAAACTTCTATTGAACAATCTCTAAATATCCAACTGCTTTTGTAGATATCATGACGAGTTATTTTCTTCTCAATAGCTTTTACAGTTTTTGTGAAGATTATTTCAAGACTCATCCTAAACCAGCGTAGCAAAGGGTAGGCAAAGTAATATAACTGCACAAAGTGTACAGTACCGGTTTTCTGGAACAGAGACATACAATGCTGTAAATCTGTTCAGAGGAATCATATCTTGTATAAGGGCACTCATTACCGAACTTATCGAGTAAAAGATGACGATAGGTTCTCGACCTAGCTCGTCGAATCAAATGAAACGACTGATTCTTTGCAGAATCACTTAAGCCATTGACCTAAGGGCTGGAAACAATTGAACAGTACTATCTCATGATATTCATCAGTCAGTGTATCTCGAATTAAGGTATAGCCATATTTTGGTTTCAAAGCATATTGTATCAACCGTTTAGCTATGTTTCTTGCCCCATTCAGATCAGCATCTAGTTCATAATTGCAATTGTGGCAATTGAACTGACCTTGACCTGTACGGGTGGTATTAAGTGAGTTACACCTAGAACATCTTTTCGAAGTCCACTTTTCATCAACAGCTACTACTCGATAGGATTCAAAACCATGCTGAGTAAGTTTGTGTTGAAGTTTTGTAATAAAGAGGCGAAAACTCCATTTATGTAGTCGACCTCTCAGAGATTTGTTACCACTTCCACGAGGACGAAGATTCCTAATATGTTTAGGATAGCCAACCGAGATAAACAAGTTATAACGTCTCTTCAACTGGAGAATGAAATCAACAAGTTGGTTAACTGCATAGCCCAGTTCTTGTTCAGTAATAGAACGAAGTCTGTTACGCAATTGGTAAAGTTTGACATTTAACTGTTTAGTAGATTGACCATTGTTGTTGTTTGTGTCCAACAATTTTTGAATAGTTCCAATCCGGTTATCTAGTTGCCACATCTTAGCTTGTCTCTCCTTATTGACGATGAAGCGTATTTCATCCATGATTACTTTTCCTGTAGGAGTAAGTAATACTGCAACAGCTGTCTTCTTTATCCCTAAATCAACTCCCAACATAGCTGGAGGGTTAGTTGATTGATAAAGAGACACAGTATTTTGGAGGGTAAAATGTGCCCACCACTGTTGCTCTTTGGAATGATATACCAGTTCTAACGTTTTGACGTTATCCAGTTTCAGCTTCTTCTCATGATAAGGGGAATATGCTAAAGGAAGCAAAAGTCGCTTATGGTTTCTTTTACCAGATCGGTTTGTATCAAGAGAGTCCCTTAACTCTAGCCAAAGTTTAGCTACGGTGTTCTCAGGTGTGAGAATCAAGTGAAACCTGTCACTTCTACCACTTCTCGAACCTCTGTATTGAATTCGCGGGGTTTTCTTCTTGAATACTGGTCTACTCATCTCCTTTTTGGAATTCTTCTGTAGTGTTTTCCAACCGCTATAAGTCCAGATAGCTTTGTCTCTACATTCATTGAATTCATCATGGGAACAGCGAGAGTAACGCTTCTTCAAGTCGTGAGGGACTTTTGTCCGAAGTTTATTGTGCGTTTTCGTAGACGTTGTAAGGGTCAATTTGTTCAACAAAGATTTGTTGATTGAACCTGTATCTTGGGTCAGTTTGTCCTCATTGTGTCTGATGATTCGTAAGTAGTCATTGCATATTCTGGTGTCACGTTCGGTAATTAGTCTCAACCTGTCACGTTTCTGAGTTGTCATCAGTTCAGTCTTTATCCTGAGCTTAACATGAAGGTAGTAAGAAACAGATGGTGTTTGAGACGTGTGTGCTATAACTCTATCATTTTTATGTTTTCCATCTTCTTTTGTTAGTTCTTTTTGTTTATTGTTTTTTTCAATTTCCATGAATTTCACTCCTAAAAATTGTAAGTGTTAATAAACACTGAAACCATAATCGAATTGGCTTAAACCAATGGTTCCTCTTCTAGTCTATTCTTTAAAACCAGTAGAGGAACCACTGGCAGTACAACGTGTATAATTGCTTCAGGAATTCGAATAAGATCTCAAAAGAACTATTTGTCCTCTTTTCTTCACTCCTTTTTCCTTTTTTTGTGATAAGCGAGGAATTAGCAGCCCACAGGGGGAATTATTGCGTAATTCTCACCTATCAAAAACTAGTCGAGTCTTAATGTTATAAACCCCAAGGAAATTTTATGACATGTCCTTACTCATCAAGCGATTAGCCAACTCTCTTTGTGCACAATTAAGAACTCTATCGTTATAATCTAACTTCTTAGAAGAAAGAATTTGCTTCAACAGATCTTCGATGGTTGTAGAGAAAGTACCTAAGATGGCTTGTTCAATTTCATAGTCAGAGAACTCCTTAACCAATATAGAACAAGCAAGTTGAGAGATCATTTTAGTGTTCACACACTCTTGCTTATTCATAATAGTGGAACAGAAAGTTTTGCAATAGTCATCCTTTGTTATTTTGCTTCTATCATTGTGAACAATGTGTATTCGGTCTTTGTTTCTCTTATTTTCCAAAGTGTTTTTCTCTTTCTTAGCAATAGGTGTGGGGCTAGCTATTGTCTTATTTTTCTTCTTTTTACCCTCCTTTCTGCCTCCCTTACTGGTTTTACTCATCTTATCGAATAGGGAAGTTCGCATATCGATGAAACTATCATAAAGATTAGAAGAGGAAGAAAGAGGATATTTGTTCTTAAGAAGTTCAAGGTATTGTGCACGTTTCATAGGTTCGCGGGAAAAATCAGCTGTAGTCATTTCTATTAACTGTTCTTGTCCATCAATCCACACAAAACAATTTCTGATGGGAAGTTTTTGCAGACGTTTACGTTCCTCATCTTGGAAATCGAGAGCTTTAGCTATTTTCTCTACTGCTTGCCCTGAGCGAAAAAAGATTTTAGTAGAAGAATTGCCATGAACCACTTTACTCACACTATCCCACATCTGAGAGATGGTTATGTGACCAATACCCATACTTCGTCCAAGTAAGAAGTTATTTTCAGAAGTGATTAAAGATGCTGAGCTTTCTGTTCGATAGATATTGGGAATGACATTTATCGCTTCTTCTAAAACAACAACATAACGAAGTTTGTTAGTAAGTTCTTTATTGGAAGCAAATCGATAGAATAACTTCAAAATAAGATTACAAATTAGAAAAATGTCGGAAGGTCTTCCCCCTCTTCGTTGGAATTGGCTGAGATCTAAAATCACACAACTACCTTGATTTAGTGCTTCAAAATCTAATGTTGTTTCTTTAACACCTATTATCCCAAAATTTATTGGATTGAAAATGAAATTTAATCTGTTAAGAACAGCGTCCATAGTAAGCTGAACTGAGGGAACATGACTTTTCTGTTTTGTAAGTGATTGCAGAATTTCTACAAATGTTTCCAAATCCCTTTCTTCAGCCTTATGTGTAAGAAACAGAGCAGTTTCGAAAAGATTCTTCATCGATGGACTGAATTCTTGGTTAGAATTAAGCATCATCTCTTCTATGATAAGCAGAGTACTATGAACATCATCTTCATCTTTTGTTTCAAAAATATTAATAGCTAAGGGATGAGGTGCTCCGATGGTGTAGATATCTACATTAGGGTCATCTACAAACGTAGAAGCATATTCTCCCTTAATATCAAAAATTAGACAAGGAACTTCAAAACTGATAAGTTGATCAATGATGCTACAGACTAAACGTGTTTTCCCTCTCCCAATCATACCATAAATCTCTGTGTTAAAAAGTAGTTCCTCAATGCCGAGTAATATTTCCTCATCAGACATAGTAGATTGGTTGGTTCCTAGAAGAATAGATTGTTCATATTTCTTTATTATTTGCATTTTTTGCCCCAGAGGGAACTTCGTTCCTTTGTAATTTACTGGAAGATGAGTGTATTTGTGTAAATCTTCTAAAGAAACATACTGTGGTTTATTAAATGGAAATACTCTTCTTTTCCTTTTCAACCCTGTTGCATTAATAAAATGATTCAGAGCATTAGTATTATCTGAAAATGAAGTAATTTCCAGCATAAAGTTTGATGAATTCTTTTCTTTTTGCTTCACTTCTAAGAGTAGAGAGAGGTTAGTATGTTCTGTATTTGATAAAGTACTATAGAACATTTCCAACGCGTCAGTTTCTATTTCATTTAGAGAAGAGAAATCTATATTATTACTATAATTCTTCTTATTCAATGTCTGATAGAGAGATTTTGTTTGTTCCACGGATAGTAGTTGAGATGAACAGCCATAATATGTGCTCAATAGATTTGTAAGGAACACTATTTCCTTCTGAACTTTGTTTAGTAGTTTCTTTTTAGATAACCCTCTCTTTGAGATAAGAAAGAAAATGTTTACAGCTGATTCATGTTTTGAAATGAGCATTTGAAATGAATTGAAATGTGAAACTAAGGCTTGGGAAAAATTAGTGTGTGATTTTGAAGCTGAAAAACCTCTACCTATAATCTCATTATCCACAGAACTTACTTGTAAAACATTGGTTATCTTATAGAAGGGGAAGAAGAGTTTCTTTTTGATGAAAGAATGTTCATCTACTGCAATAATATAAGGAGAAAAACGATAAAGAAGCGTCAATAAAACTATAACACAAAGAACTATGCTCACAGACAAGGTTATCTGGGAATTCTTGAGTGTTATCCATAGATCGGTAGAGGTATCTGAGAGTGAATAGAAGAAGTATAAAAAGC
>JAUWPI010000042.1 GCA_030611665.1 Candidatus Heimdallarchaeota archaeon
GAAGAACTTTGAAACAACTACTTCTCCTCCTTCGTTAATATGCCTTTTAACGTTCCTTTTCCCTCTCATCCACCATTGTGCAATGTATTTCCTATCTGAGGTTTTTGTTAATATTTCATTCCATCCCATTAACTTTTTACCTTTTCTTGCCAAAAACATCCCGATTCTCTTTGTAGTATAATGTTGTAGATCTTGTACATTTTTCAAACCTTCTTCCATCATTCTTCTCTGGCAATCTTTGCATTGTCTCCATTTTTTCTTGGGAGCTTCGTCTCCTCCAATGTGAATTATGTTTGATGGAAATAAACTTATGACTTCTTCTAGAACATTCTCTAGAAATTCAAAAGTTGTTTCCTTCCCAGGACACAATATCTCGTCAAAGATTCCAAATTTAGTTGGGACATTGATTCTTGTTCCTTCACAACTTAAATCAGGATATGATGCAATTGCTGCTGATGAGTGTCCTGGTATCTCTATTTCCGGAATAACAGTTATGAATCTTTCATTAGCATATTCGACTATTTCCTTTATCTGATCCTGAGTATAGTGACCTTCGTGTGGTTTTCCCCGGAATTTTTTACTTTTCCACCCACCGATTTTTGTATCTTCTCTATTTGACCCAATTTCTATTAATTTGGGGTATTTCTTTATTTCAATACGCCATCCTTGATCTTCAGTTAGATGCCAATGAAAAACATTCATCTTCATAAGTGCTAGTAAATCTAGAGTTCGTTTTATTGTAGCTACATCGTGGAAATGACGACCCACATCAAACATAAGCCCCCTCCATCTAAATCTAGGATTATCTACTATGGACATACAAGGAACAGTCCAGATAAATTTTTTTATTACTTCTCTGCTTTCAATTTCTATAGGTAATAATTGTCTAAGGGTTTGAATACCATAGAATATACCTTGATGGGTTTTAGCTTCGATTATTATGTTATCTCGATTTATTGATAATTGATATCCCTCTGAGGTCAATATTTCTGATGTATCATGCAAAACTAAACTGATTGCATTCTTCTTGTTATCTTCAAGATTGGTTGCTAAACTGAATCCAGTTGAACTGTTGATTAAATCTGTTAGGTAGTCTGCTACTTGTATAAGTTCAGGAGAAATATTTATTTTTGTTTCACTATTTAGGGTAAAATTACAAGCCTTAAATTCCACTTTAGACGGATAAGGAATCATTACTTACTGCTTTCTTACGAAGATAATAAACTTTCCAGTGAGAGTTCTAGCAAGTAGATTATTTTTCCAAAGACGAAACATTTTAAATGTTCTATAATTCCATGCCAATGATAATATGTCGTTTAATGAAATTCTGGATATAGCTTGGACTTATTTATCTAGAAGCACAAATTCCATTCTTGGGGTAATTATAGCTTTGCTAGGATTATTCTTTCTAACAACTGAATTAATCACAAAAATAAGACACGGGACTACGTCTGAAAATTTGATGCTGGCATTTATTGGCTTGACTTTTGGAGCAGTGTTAATCGTATTTGAAGACTGGTTAATGGCAATAGCACTGGGTCTGTTTGTACTAGCTTTATATCAAACGTTTCAATTATGGCGCTCGCCAGTCTGGAGAGAGTTTATGATTATTTCACTTACAACTTACTTAGTGTTTCTTGTAGGTACAATTGGGGATATTGTTTATGAGTATGTAACTGGTGAACCTGGTGATTTATTCAAAGCCTGGGCTTACAATATCATGATTTTCGTATTCATAATAATGGCTCTGATTTTCTTTGGTAAGAAATTTATTTTAGTTAGTAGATTAATGTCTCCTCAGGTGTTGTATTTAGTACTCTTTGGACTAATTTATGTGACATTGTACATTGTCATTGATATCTTAATAAATATTGAAGTTATTTCCGCAGAAACGGTTTCAAACCTTTCTTGGTTTTATTTGGGACCTGAAAGTATCAATTATGCAGAAAGAATCGTTTTCTTATCTCTAGGTCCATATGAGTTGTTGATTTTTGCAGCTCTTGGTATGTATTTCATTTCTGGACCACTTTTAACAAAACTATTAGGAATTAAACCAATTAAGGATGAAAGAATATTGGCCTTAGTAGAAGAAGTAAGAGTAAAAATGGGTATCAAGAGGAAATTGAAAGTAGGTTTTGTTGAAGCCCCTATTCTTAATGCTATGGCTTTTGGTCCTTGGTTTGATCAAAGAATAACTATAGTTTGTAGAAATTTAGCAGAATTCAATGATGATGATATAAGGGGGATAGTGGCGCATGAACTAGCTCACAATAAGAGATTACACGTAGTTATTCTACAAGGAATTGCAGCTACTGAGATGATTATCAAAAAAGCATTTTTACTTCCTGCAACAACTTTAGACTACTCAGCATATCGAGATTTGGAAGTTTCTTTTGGTGTTTATTTCTTAATCAATTATGGTATACTAGCCTTCCTTTACATCTTCGTAAGGATACTTGAAGGTGATGCAGACAACCAAACAAAGAAAGCTGGGTACGGTAGAGAACTAGCTCAAGCGTTGTATAGGCTTGAGGGTTTCTATCAAGGAGTAGCTGGTGATTTTGGTGTAAATGTCCAGTTACTAACTGGAAAGGAATTCACAGAAGAGGAAAAACAAAGATTCCTGGGTGAAGCCGCAATTCGATTGTATCAACATGTTTATCGTCCAGGTAGATGGGATATGATAGCAAATATTTTCATGTCTCATCCAAGATCAGCTTATAGAATACAAGCTATGGTTGATGATGAGTTATCTCCAATTAAAGGAGCTTTACTCCCTTATTGGCTTATTTTACCAAATTTTATTAGGGGTAAAACAATAAAGAAGTTTGCACGAAAAAGAGACGATTTCACTAATTTAATTTCTTCGAGATATATTGAATATTATGGAAAAGATGGAGTGAAAACCTTCCTTGAAATAACTAGAATGCACGAACTAGTTTCCAGGATAGTGGGACGAGATATTGTTGCATATGACCACATAGAAGATATACTAATTGTCGGAAACGCTGAAAGTGTTGTTATAAATGAATTAATTTGCCGACCTCTATCGTTGAGTATCAAAACTAAAGATAACAATTTAGAAAATATTCAAGTCTCTGATTTCTCAATACATGATGCCGAAATCAATGAAACATATATTTCTAAAAATGGAAAGACTGGACTACTAGTATCTTACGAAACCACAGAAAAGAGCAATAAACCGATTTTCACTTTTAAATCTTTGAACAATGAAGAAGAAATCTATACGAACAAATATACAGGAAAACCTGTTTCGTACATCGAAAGTTTCATTGACAAAGAAATTTTCTTCTATGTGGATGGAGTTGATAGAGGAGCAACAATAAGATCTTTGGAGTTAGGGAAAACATTTTCTGAATCTTCATTTATATTTGAAGTTGACAAAGCAGGTAAGATAGAAGAAATATCTTATGTTGGTAAAGATTTGCTTATTGAATTACCTCCTGTTCTTCTCAGATTTTCTAAAGATAAAATAGCAAAGCAAACAGTCACATTACAAACATTGATTGAAAAGTCTGTTATTCTTTATACTAAAGCAGAAATAGAAGTTGGGATTGCATGTCAATTAATTGGTGTGGATGAAGAGAAAGTTCTGTACAAAATAAAAGATACAGAGTTCGATGAAGAAAGAAAGAACATAGATTACATTTATGTTTTCAACGATATTCCTAAAATAATGGTGAAAAGCCATGTTTCATTTGCAGATAGACTACTTTTACGACTTTCAAACCGAAAAGAGATGAAATATATTTTCGGTTAACTTTTCCTTCTTTTTCTCAACACTAAGCTAAAATGTGAAAAGCTTAAAATTCATCCACCTCACGATTTTTGTCAGAACTAGGGTTTTTTCCCATGTTTTCAGCATATTATGTTGGTAATAATGTTTGTTTTTAATAGAATCCAATGATTCATCTTTAATGAATGAACAAGAGTCCGTGGTAAATATTGTACTTAGACAAGAACTGTCTCAAAGAAAATTCAAGATTCAAGAAAATGCAACTTTCAAGTTAGAACGAACAAAATATGTTTTAGATTTTTACCTTCAAGGTCCTCAAATAGGCATTATAATTATGAATTGGAGAAGAAGTATCCCTACAAATAAATTACTCCAACTTGAACAATTGATTAATTCACTTAATCTCAAAAAACTAATTTTAATATGTAATGCGATTAGCGGGAATGCACGTGACTTCCTTGCGAGGAGAAATATTCCGATACAGGTAGTTCATCTTAATGAAATCCTGAACAAAGAAACTCGGATTGAAGATTTGATTGTTAGTTACTAACCTAAAAAAAAGAGTCTAGTAGAGTCTGCTTTGACAATGGATTCGCATTAAATCCACGACGTCTTAATTCAGCAGCAAAAGCTATATTTGACCCATAAATTGTATATATTCTATCTGGATTACAAGATTCGCATATCTCTATAAGTTCTGAGAAATCAGCATGATCACTTATGGGGATACTATAATCAACATTCATTCGGTATTTGTAATTGGATGATATGCACCACCCACTAAAAGCATAGAGAACTGCACCAAATTTATTTTTTAAATAGGAATAAAAATCATCTCTACCAGATTTTAAGGGTGCAAACAATATCCAATTTTTTTCTTTTTCCATCAAACCTTTTTCCTTTGCTTGTTGATAGGAAATACAATCAACTACCGCATCAATTCCTTCAGACTTGAGTAAGGAATTGATTTTGTAGTTAGCTCCATGCAATATTATATTTTCTGACAAATGAGAAAAAGCATGATAAAGCATCTGAGCTTTCCCTAACGCATAACCCATCAAAACAACTGGTGTGTTATTATCTAGATTCTGAGCTATTGAATCTTGGGTTTCTTTGATAACTTGATCGTATTCAGGAAACTCATATTGCGACAAACCAAATGTGCTTTCAATAATTAATGTGTCACATTTTTCAGGTTTAAAAGGCTCTATGAACCCTTTTTTTCTTATCGAAACATCACCAGTATAAATTAGAGTACCTTCATTTGATTCGATTTTTAGTGCTGTCGAACCAATGATATGACCAGCTGAATGTTGTTTGAAACTTGTTTCACCTATTTTGTAATCATCATAAAACCGTCCTTCTGAAAAATTGGACGTGAAATTTTTTAATAACGATTTAGTTTCTGATGAGCTTATTATATCAGTAGCTGGTAACTTTCTCGGAACATGATCAGAATGTGCATGACTATAAAAAACTAAAGGATAGAATTTTGAATTTGTACTATCACAAGCAATACTCCACTCCTTCCCTTTAATTCTAATTGCTTTTGATAAATAAACTCTCATTATCTTCTTTAAAATGTAAAAGATTCTTTCTTAAATACTTATTCAAAAATATAAGAAGTAAAACAAAACCAATTCGTAAAAAGAAAAGAAATGGATTAAGCCTTATATGGCATAATCTCTATGACGATGTTTTCATCTTGTAGTTCTACGTCTCTAGATGCTTTTTTGATTGCTTCTTTAGCTATCACAACCATTTCATCTGTGGTTAGTTCTTCATTGTATTTTTCTTTAAGATAAGCAATTGCTTCAGAATCACCTTCACCCATTGCTTTAGCTTTACATGAAACCACTCCACCACCTGGATCAACAAATTGTAAACTTGGACCAGTCTGATCGAGTCCGCCAAAAAGCATTCCTACGCCAAAAGGACGAAGACCGCCTTGTTGGGTAAATAGTTGAACGTAGTCACCTATTTTTATAGCAAGTTCACGGATATCAATTGAGTCAATATAAGTGAGTTTGAATATTTCAGATTCAAGTCTAGCTCGACTTATAAGAATGCGACCATCAGCTGCTACTCCAGCAAATATAGCTTGAATGTTTTCTCCTATTTTGTGTATCTTATGATCAGGCTCGTTTAAATCAACAACACGAAGCAAACCTGCTAGTACAACACCGTTTTTGCTTTTAATACCTATTCCAATACTACCTCTTCTTACTGATTCTCTTGCATATTCAGTCTGTATAATACGACCTTCAGGAGAATACATTAGAGGTGATCTATCATATCCCATAGATTGTGGTCCTAACATTTATAATGCCTCCAAAATAGTTTTAACTTCTTCGGGTTTTAACCTCTTAACCCCTTTCTTATTGACAACGGCTACATCCATACCATCACCAGTAGCGGTATCTCTACTAATAGCAGTTGAAAGTGCTTTGATAGCTATTGCGATTCCATCCTTTTCAAGTAGGTCTGCTTTCCATGTAGATTCTAAGACACCGATTGCTACTAACGATCCTGAACCAGTCGATGCAAAATCTTCATCGGTTATACCACCAGCCATATCTAAGTTAAATACATGTGGTCCTTCTTTGTCTAGACCTGCTACAATCATATTAACGTAATATGGGAAGTATTGTCGATACTGTTCATACATAATGGATGCTAATAGATTTCCTGCCATTTTTGATGTTGGAGGGTAACCTCTGGCTAATTCATATAAATTGATGTTTGCTCTTGTAAGATTAATTAAGTATTGAGCATCTGAAACTAGCCCAGCAATAGTAGCAACAGTAAAACCATTTAGTATGTGTACTTTTTCTGCTTTTTTAGACGCGACGAAAGTGCCCATAGAAGCTCTTTTATCGGCTGCCACAACTACACCGTCTTTAATTCTTAAAGCAATTGTAGTTGTTCCATGTTTGGGTTCCATAAATGGATTTCCATTTACCCCATTGAAATTTGGTGTATTCATCATTACACTTCACTTTTTCATTTTTTTATATTTAAAGTTTTATCACCAAGAAGCGTTAATTATAGGGAATCTTAGTGCATATTTCCTTCTCATCTATCAACACATCAACATCAGCATAACTTTGAATCTCTTCACTAACCCACTTAGTAATAAATTGAGTTTCATTTGATTTTTGGTTAAGCGATGAACTTTCGATTTGAATCTCACCTTCAGAATTCAAATATATATGACATTGATTTTTTTCATTATCTTCCCAGCAAAGTTCTGTATAATCACCTATCTCTCTTCTATAAAGAAAACGATAATTACTAAACCAACGTTTTTCTAATAATGCAGCAATTTTCCTTTTTTCTAAAGGAGGGATAGTGCGTAATTTTTTTACTAAAGAAACATTGGGTATTTTTGTTGAACTAACAGCTTTCTTGTTAACAAGTTCTTGCAGGAGTTTTCTAGTATAGACACTTCCGTTGTCAGTTAATTCGTAAGAACCATTTTCCTTCTTTGAAAGAAAACTGCGATCTTGCAGCCTTCTTATTGCTTTTGTCAGTTTGTGTTGGTGCAAGGATGTTTTCTTTTTCAAACCTGAAAAAGAATAAGATATCTGAGAATCAGATAGAGTCAGAAGTAACTGGACTTCTTGGATTGTTAGATAATCATACTCATTACTATAGAAATAATCATTAGGTAGACTATCATCTAATGTAGGTATGTTACTATAAGGAATATCTATATACCCATGGTCCATATTCATTATCTTCACCTATAATATAAATAAAATGCTTTATAATGACTCAGTTATGACAGCTTTTTAGTTTTTGTAATCACATAATATTATGTTCATTCTGGTTTAAAAACTGAACAAACTCTATTCTTTACATCAAACTATTAGTCTGATATTCCCTCCTCTTCTTCCACCTCAATTGGTTGCACAGCTGTTGGGTGTAGATATACTTCATTTTCGAGAATTGTGTAAGGAATTCTTCTTTGATCTATCCATGTTTTCATTTCTCTGAATTCCTTAAACATATCATTACTCACAATCATTGCTTTCTCTTCTTCAGCTAAACGTAGGATGAACTTATCACCATCTACCCTCGCTGGTAACATCTTCATTGCTCCCTCTTTAACTAATTTGTCTAATCTTTTTTGATTATCTATTTGATATCTTAGAGCTGCATCTGCAACTGTTATAATTTTGTTAAAATTAACTTTACTTAACCTATTTATCATATTTTCTATGTTGCTTATCTTTGGTTTGTCTAAGTTATTTTTCTCTTCCCATGCGATATTACTCCCATCAAGAATAACTTTGTTTAATGGATAAGTTACTTCAGGAAAGGCACGTTCAGGGGATCCTCTAACCCGTTTTGCAATGTTTTTAAACATATCTCTTGAGAAATATAAGATTCCGATTCCTATCGCTCCAAATATCAGACTATACGTTACTATTGGATTAAAGAAGTTTGCAGATGAATCTTCAGGATAGATTGTGATATATGTTATAACAGTTGGTAGAAGGTTTGAGTACCAATTAGTCTCTGAAACAGTTTCCCATTCTAATTCTATTCCGTAAAACAAAAACTGAATTCCTTGAATTTGAGGTTCTCCCTCTATTGAATAGAAGTGATAACCTTGACCAACCTCAATTGATTCTTCAAGATTCTCATCAAAGAGCATGTAACTTGAATTCTGAGTTCTTGCATAAGGACGAATGTTTAGATTTACACCCTCATAATTTGTAATACTATAAGTAATTCTGTACGTTTCCCCTACGGTTGCATTAACTGGGATTTCGTACTCATTAATCGTTATATTGGGCATCACAATTATTTCAAGGGGGTCACTAAGATGTGTCCTTTCTTGCTCAGGTTCATCAATAGTTCTATATGTGATAGAAAATGAATGTTTTTGGTAAAGATAAGTATCTGGAAAGAAACTTATGTATCCATGGTACTGAACACCCTCTTCCAGCGTCAATTCTGGTATCGCATGTGATCTTGTTACTGAACCCGATGTACCAGTTTTATGAATCTCACTTGTAACAGTAACATTTGTGATAGTTGTTCCACCTGTGTTGGTAATTGTACACGCAACATCATTATTTTGATTTCTTGCAAGGAGAGCTGGATTTGAAGGAAAAGACATTCTTACTTTACCGAAAGGTAGCACCGCTAATTCGAAATAATTGATTGAAGTTACTAAAACAGTTGATGTGCTATTAGCAACTGCTGTAACGGTAAAATTTCCAGCTGCTTGGCTGTTAAAAGTTGACCAAATAACTGTGTCATTAAATATCTGTGATGTGTTTACAGTTAGATTGTTCTCATAGATTTTTTCATCTAAAGAATTTGATATATTGTAATAAATGTCAGAATCCGGTATATAACTGCCGTCTTCATAAGTGAACCGGAAGAATATTACTAAATCATTTTCCCCTCTAGTTATGTTGTCAGTACTCAAATAACAGATAAAAGTGGAATTTTCAAGATCCAGAAAACTGGTGATTTCTGATTCGTTTTGAGATTTTTGAGCTATAGGAGTCTGGATAGAAGATGAGGAAACAAACATTGCTATCAAGAAAATAATTGAGACACAAGCAACCGACATTCTACTGTACAGTATTCTCCTTGACATGCAAACACTTCTTTTCTATTCTTCATACGACTCCTTCCTTAATTTAATAAACTTACCGAGTATGTAATAATTTCTGTATAAAACAAATAACCCAATTTACATACTTAAAAAAAATGAACGTCGCGAAAATACCCCTGATTTTGTTAGGAAGCCGTCAAGGACCTTCCCGGCAACATTCATCTAAGCACTTTACCCGGTTCATAAGAACCCTATTCAAGTTTGCTCCAAGATGATTGACCGTTTCATCGTATCCTTTATCCTCCTCAGCAAATTATCTCGATTTGTGTCACCACATTCGATATCGCATCATTGTCTCTGAATAAAGGGCGTGTCGTTTCTGTTCCAAGAGCCACACTCTCGCGTGGTAGATTTACATCTACATCTCTTTAGTGGAGTCAGGAGGTTCCTCAGCCAAAGCCGAAGTTGCCTTTTCGCCTCGTTCAACTACTATTACTTACAAAAGCAAATAAAAGTAACTGTCTACGATAAATAAAAAAAGAATGAATTTAGATGACTTTCATACTTTTGCCAACTTTCTCAATTGTACTAAGAATCTTTTCCATGTCCTCTTCTGTATGAGTCGCCATAACGCAACAACGTAATCTTCCTCCTTCTCTAGGAACAGCAGGATAAACAATTGGTGGAACTAGTATCCCTTCTTTTTTCATTTTCTTTGCGAATCTAAAGGTCTTAATATCATCTCCTATGATTACTGGAATTATTGGTGTATCTTTGCTTTTGAGTGTATCAAAACCCATTTCTTTGACTCGAGTGATAAATGTAGCAATATTCTTCTGTAAAGCATGAATGCGATCCTTTTCAGTTTCTATTATATCTAGAGCTTTTAATGCAACTGCAATCATAACTGGGGGTAGCGCTGCGCTAAAGACGAAAGCATTAGATGTGTACCTTAGAAAGGTTATCATCTTTTTATTTCCAGCAATGTATCCTCCAACTGATGGAATAGCTTTACTTAGAGTACCCATCATTATATCAATAGAACCAGGTTTCATATCATAGTAGTCATCTATTCCTTTACCATTTGGTCCTATTGCTCCCAACCCATGAGCTTCATCAACCATGGTGAAAGAGTCATGTTTCTTAGCTATTTCAACTATATCAGGCATGGGAGCAATATCTCCATCCATGCTATAGACGCCATCGACTATTACTAAAACACGTTCATAGTCCTTTCTGTGTTCTTCTAGAATCCTATCCAAATCTGCTAAATCATTATGATTGAAACGTTTCCAATCTGCTTTGGAAAGAATACAACCATCATAAATACTTTGATGATCATATTTGTCTATTACGACAAGATCATCTTTTCCAAGTAAAGTTGAAATGAGTGACATATTAGTAACATAACCACTACTGTAAGTTATTGCATCTTCTGTATGTTTGAATTCTGATATTCTATTTTCTAACTTTTTATGTAAATCAGTAGTACCTGTTAGTAGTCTAACCCCACCTGCTCCACAACCATATTTGTCAAGTGCTTCTTTTGCAACTTTGACTATCTCAGGGTGACTTATTAGACCAAGATAACTGTAAGATCCAAGCATTATGTATTCATCTCCCCCAACAGTTACAGTTCTTCCCGATGGACCTTCAATTGGAAGCATGTATGTATTCAAATTGAATCGCTCTAAATTTTTCTCTCTCGCAAGTAAGTCTTTGATTCTTTTGTTATCGATAATTTCTGTAATTTCTGTCACCTCAAATGAAATGTAATTTCATGTACGTCTTATAGTCTCTCCCATTCAAGTAATTAATAAAACTTCACATGCAAATCAAATCACCATGAAAATATATCTGCTTTTTTTGTTTTTTTATAAAATTGAATTTTCATTGTTTTTTCATAGTGAATTTATTAGAAATATTCCGCTCTCATTCGAACGAAAACTATAAAGATTAGTTAGATAAGATTGAAAATGACTTTAAACACGAGCCAGTAGTTCAGTGGATAGAATGGCTGCCTGCGGAGCAGTTGGTCGGGCGTTCGAATCGCCTCTGGCTCGCCATCTTTTTTTTATCCTCTTTCCCCTTTATACCCTTCTCCAAACCATTTGATAATAATATTATCAATTTGTTCTTCTTTCTTCATTTCAATATCCCCATGAAACTGTGCAGGTAAAATTACGCTGTTTAGATCTTTTATTGCTTCATGTAGGGACCTTCTCTGGTGAAAAGTATCTTTTGAGGTAATCACGACAATACCTGTATCCTTGTCGCCGAACTCTGTTAAGATAATAATATCTTCGCCATAGTCTATTTTCATGACTTTTCCCGCCTCTTTTGTGAAAACCTCTGTGACAATATCTTGAGCTGCTCTTACCATTCCACCAAATAATAGGATATCATCAACAATTTTCTCTGATTTCACGTATCTTTTGATAGGAATGCCTGATCTATGTAATACTACTATCTGATTTGGTAAAACAAGATCTGGTTCTTTACCTTGGATGGTGCTATAACTAATTAAATCTGCTAACTCTTTTATCGTTTTTTGCATTTCTAAAACAAGAATTCTTTGTTTTGTTTTTTCTTTCTCTTGGCTAATCTTGTTGTTATAATTTTCTATTTCTTCTAATAAATGAGTGAAGATTGTATCTTTCTGAGTTTCTTCGACGAATAGTCTTAATTCTTCAAAGAATTTACTTGCTTCAATTAGACTATGTTCTTCTTGTTGAGAAATGTAATTATATAGGATAATTTGTAATAATACAATCAGAATTTTTGCTCCAAGATGATCCAGACTTTTCTCACCAGCTAGTTTTAGAGCTGTTATAAGATACATTTTTGCTTTTGAAAGGTTTAGATTTTGAATTTCTTTCTTTCCGTAGAGAAACATCAATGTAGGATTTTGAGCAACTTCCTGTTCTGTCCTTCTTTCCAATATTTCAGCCATAATTTCATTAAATCCTTTCCAATCTTTCTGTTCAATGAGTAGCTCTGCTAAAGCATAGTCTACGTGTTCATCGGTTGCATCAATTTCTTTCAAAATCGTTTTTGATTTTGTAAATTCTTGAATGGCGGTTTTGAATTGTCTTTTTTGAGCGTAAATCTGACCTAACGCTGAATATACTATTGCTAGTGACCTTTTATCATCCCATTGCTTATAAAATGAGATTATACTTAATAGCCTACCTAAGGCGCTATCTAGTTTCCCTTCCATCCTTTCAACTTCGGAATAATTTGTAAGGACTGACACCTCTCCTCTAAGATTGTTAAGATCTCTAAAAAGAGCACGTGAAATTTCAAAGTGATTCTTGGCAATTGTCCATTTTCCGAGATACTTGTAGTAAATTCCTAATAACATATGTATATATCCTATGTGGATTCTATCGGCGTAATCTTCAGCTTCTGTCAACATTCCTTTAGCTTGTTCTATCATCTCTTCAACATTTCTTTCTGTTCTCTGAACCCAAAGTTCACTAAATAATCCTCTGAACCTTGCATCCAAAAATAAATTCTTGCGCTTATCATCTTTGACTTCATTCAATTCATCACAGACTTGTTTAAAAAGAACAGAGGCATCCTTTTTGTTGCCTTTTCTACCTGAAATTCTAGCTAAACCAATTTTTCCTTCAATTTTAAGCAATGGATCTTCTGAGAAAACTATTCTAGTGAAATGCCTTTCAGCTTCTGTAAAATTACCTTTTCTAAATTCAACTAAACCTAGCCAAAATAGAACATATTCGGACCGATAATCGTTCCATAATTTGTATATCTTATCATATTCAACCAAATGGAAAAGAACTTTACCAATGATGAAAAGGAGCGTATTGGATGGATTATCGGTGTTTTCCAAAATCTTCTTTAAAATTTCATGTTGTGTTGTCAAAGAATCGCTTTGAGAATTTATCTTATATTTGTTATATAATTCATATTCCTGTGAAGATAAGAAATTGATAAAATGGGAAATCTCAGGAAAAACTATGTTATCTTCCATATCAAAGCTCCGAGTTTTTAGTTTTAAAAAAAGGACTATTCTTTTTGAGAGGAATTTCATGAAAAGCTTCTGCATAATCGGTTGATGCTTGAGTTCCTCGCATGAGAGTTCTATACTTGTGGAATTTAACATAGAACCCTTCTCCTCCTTTACTGAGCTGTGTTGTATAACATTTGATAGCATTCTCTTTAACATTATAATATGCAGAAATATCAACAAGAATATGTGGATTAGAAATAAGAATAGTTGTTTCTGTTATATACAATTTAGATACTAAATGTGAATTGTCGTATTGTGTTTCATGTGCAGCCCATTCAATTGCTTCTTTAACAACATGATATGTCGTTCTATGATCAATGTGATAGTCTTCGGGTAGATGTGTCACAATAATCTCAGGACGAAATTCAAGAATAAAATTGATAACATCTTTTTTTATTTGCCTCTCAAAATCTACCACATTGCTGTAATCTAGTATTTTTGGTTCTTGAACTCCCAACGTTTCTGTAGCCGCTAGATATTCAGTCTCTCTATCTTCTGTTGATGATAAGCAAAGAGTGCTTACTATGTGGCCTGTAGAGGTGTATTTTGCAATAGTACCGCCTGTACTAAGCGATTCATCATCTGGATGTGCAAAAATAAATGCCAGCTTCACATCTTTAGGATGTAAAATGAAATATAAAAATAATTCCAAAGTGCATGACACTAATATTATTTTTTCAAATATTCAGTGACAGAGATGCCAGCTTTATATCCATCACCCATTAATATTGGAATATAATCCATTTCTCCACTAATAGAACCAGCTGTAAAAATTCCTTCAACATTTGTAGCGTTTTTTGCATTTTTTATGATATATCCATTTTCTGTGATATCAAGTGAAATATCTTTGAGAAGAGTTAAATCAGGTTTATCTTTCAATTCTACAAAGACTGCGTTTACTGTTAATTCTTTGTTCTCTTCACCTTCTTGAAATCTAACCCCTTCTACAAGTTGTGATCCGAAGATTTCTACTGATTCCAAATTAATATTATATTTAAATGATATATTTTGCGATTTTGAAAGTTTTATAAGAAATCTATTATCAGAATCCAGAGTGGAATTTGGACAGATTATTGTAACCTTTCGACAATATTTTCTAAGAAACAAAGCTCCTCTTGCAACAAAATTTCCTTCTCCAATAATTGCAACTTTTTTTCCTCTAAAAAGCGCTCCATCACAAACAGCGCAGTGGGAGACACCTTTATGGACAAAATCATCTTCTCCCTTAATTGTATGTTTAAGTTCAGGAAGACCAGTAGAAATAATGACAGCATCTGCTTTGATGTTTCTTGAATCAGTAATCAACTGAAAGTGTGTCTCATTTTTTGTTATTACTGTTACATCTTCGTTTATGAATTCGAGTTTATTTGGTTCATCTTCCTTTACAAATTCTGCATTCAAATTCTCGATTTGAGTAATTACTTGTTGAACATAATCTACTCCTACTACCTTGTTAATGCCTGGTATATTCTCAATTTCTCCTTTTTTAGCAGTGTTTGAATCAAAAGGTATGCCGAAAATTTTAATGATTTGATTTGGGTTTCGACTATAGGCTGCTAAGGCTGCAGACATACCAGTTAGACCAGAACCAACAATGGCTATATCACATCTCTCTAAACTCATATGAGTAGTTTTGTTATTCTATAAAATAAGTTTATCTGTAAAGAAACTGAAATTTGATTAAAATAAAAAAGAAAAAAAGGGCTTTGTTTCCTACTGTTTGTAGAAAACCGACCTCCTCAGTTGTCTACGATAAAGTAAAACACTGATCTCATGTCATTTAGGTTGCTTCGTTTCACAATTAACCCTAATTCAATTAACCTTCTTAATGCATATCTTGCAGTTCTTGCAGGAATTGCAGAAGCTTTAATTAGTTGTTTTTGAGTTAATGGTCCTTTTTTCTCCAAAATGGATAAAAGTTTTTTTCCCGATACTGGTATTTCTTCTTCCGTCATGCAAATCCCCTTGCTTATGTATTAACGGATGTACTACCTTTATAAAAGCAATCTCAGAAATTCATCCGCCATTGCTATATAAAACCTAGATAATCTATCCGCGATAACAAAATACCAATTTTGCTTTTATGGTTAGATATTTTTCTCATGTTATACAGATACATATCTAATTTATGGTGAGTACTAGTAGAAAATTTAATAATGATTAATACTTATTATGTTTTCCAGAGTGATTTAATAGTGACCCATACAGGTGAAAGTTCCCCTGAAATCTACCATTTAGCAAATCAATTGCAAAGAATCAATTACTTAGGGAACGTACAAACCATCCAAATTGAGTTTGAATTTGTTTCAGAAAGCCACAAAGCAGAGCTAGAGGCTATTTTCAAAGATGCAACTGGTATTGGAAAATTAAAATCTGATATGGTGATTTTAGAACAGATTATAGGCAGAGACATGCTAGAAATTATCAATACGTTACACAATATCTCAGTTGTTTTTGGTGATTTATCAGTTATTGAAGGAATCACAGCATTAGTTGAGATAAGTTATAAAAGTGAGAACTACTTTGTTGTTGTTTCTTATAATCCGGGAACAAGTGGTCTAGAATTAATCTCAACCTCAGAAAGTAGACTTTATTTTGAGCTTCTCAATTTCATTAGAACTAAATGGGCTTTATCTAAAACTTTCATCAAATAGATTATCTAATTATTTTGAAAAGGTCCTTCTTTCAATATAATTTTCAATAATTTCACTTTATCCTTTATTTCTTCAGAAAAAGTTGTTAATTGATTGCTTAGAATTTTATCTACAAGGTCATAAAGAACATAAGAAGCTATGTGAAAATCTATAGTTAAACCTGTAGGATATATGTCACTTAACAATTGTTCAGATCCTATCCTTCTTAGAATATTGTTGTAACCTTCAATAAACGATTTGATTTTGCTTTTTGAGTTTCCAATGTTACCTGTTTTTTGAAATTCTTGTATACATGGCTTTGCAAAGAATGTTCCAATGTCTTCATTTCTATCTCTACCTTCCATGATAAATTCAGGATCAATAACATATACTTTCACAGTTGTGTTTGCTATATCTGAGCCTTTTTGTACTAATTCTATATCCTCTGATGAAAATAAGAGATTTCCTTGGTGGTAATCTCCATGAATCCTTGTTGCTCCTTTTGATTTTTCCATTGCTTTAAAATAAGGTAGCATCAAATCCAGAATTTCTTCTTCCAATTGAGGGTCCTCCAAAACTGAAAGAAGGTATAGAACTAGTTTTTTATAAGAATCTACTTCTAATTTTCCTGTTTCAATTCCATGGATAGCTGCTAAAGCTTGTCCAGCTAGTAAATCCTTATCCTTCAAAGCAAGTTTCGCATCACGAAAGCTCAACCCATCGATGCCTTCATAGATAATACATTTGTTTAGCGAGCTTTTATAGAGTATCTTTGGCACATGAACACCACTGAAAACCTCAGAAATGTTTGCAATTTTTGAGTGATTCCTAATTTCTTTCTCAAATCTTATCTCGTCTGAAGAAAATTTCACGACAACGTTTACAAGATGTTTTCCAACATCAGAATTTAGAGAGTACGTTACGAACTGAACTTTTGATTTTGAAGTACCTTTTTCTGTTGAAGACACATTATCTATTGATATATGACTTGCTTTTTCTCCAGTTTTTTCAAGAATATGAGTTTTGAATATCTCCTGCAACCCCTCACCTATTGTAGCTAGTATTGTTTTTAGCTTCTGTTTTCTTCTTACAGCATCTGCAGATGGGTTTTCTTCTTGATTGCTCAGTTTGATCCTACTCTTGAATTTCTTTAACGATAATGTAATAAATTAACATCTAAATTAATAGATTTAATGGGTTAATCATTCCAATTATTTTTTCTCCATCTACAACTATGAGGTGATTAATCTTCTGTTCTTTCATTTTTAATAAAGCTGATGAGATTGTTTCATAACCAGATATTCTAATAAGAGGACCTTGCATTATGTCTTTTGCTTTAATGCTCTTGAGCTCCTTTCCCTTTGCAATTACCTTGATTATATCCTTACTCGTAAGAATGCCTACAGCATCATTCTTTTCAGCTACAACTAGTGATCCCACGTCAAAATCAGACATTATCTGTATTGCTTCATCTAAAGCTTTCTTGGAATCTATATACAATATTCCTTTTGTCATTACACTAGAAACAGGATCGTCCATTTCATAGGTTCTTAAAGTCATTAATATTATCTAGACTTATTTCAAAGTTAAATATTTCGAAAGTTCTCACTAAAATGAATGTTATCCATAACGGAAGAAATAATTAGTTAAACCTTTTACATATCACAATGGATGAACCTATCAAAATAATTCATTTTAGTGATACACATATTACACCTAGGCCACAATTCATGGTTAAGGACTTCAATAATGCTGTAAACGCAATAAATATTACTCCTCATGATTTTACAATTTTTTCAGGAGATTTAACTCAAGACGGTTTAGCTGAAGAGTTCGAATTAGCAAGTAAGATGAGAAAGAAAATTATTTCTCCCAAAATGTACTGGATTATAGGAAACCACGATAGCAGAAGTGGAGGTTTCGAGGTTTGGGAAAAGATGATAGGTCCACGAGAGTTTCATGATTTTACAGATGATATATTGTTTATCGGATTAGATTCTTGTATCCCTGATAGAGATGATGGTCGTTTTGGTAGAGAAGCTCTTGATTACACTAAAAAAGTTTTATCCAAGTACCGCGATGCAAAACTAAAACTTGTTGGATTTCACCATCATTTACTACCAATTCCTAAAACTGGAAGAGAAAGATCAAATGCGGTAGATGCAGGAAACATGCTTTCAATTCTACTTGATAATGGTGTTGATGCGGTTTTTACAGGACATAAACATCATCCTAATGTTTACAAAGTTGAGGATACTATCATCATATCTGCTGGAAGTACTTCAAGTTATAAGACTCGAAGCGGAGGTAAGCGCTCGTTTAATTATGTAGAAATTACTCCAGAAAAAGAGATTAAGGTAAAAATCCAAGATACAACAGGAGAAGAAATCAGAACTGAGTTAAAAACCATCACTAGACGTTTCCGTATGGTTGATTCAACAGGAGGTAAATGGCTCAGAATGGCTCAGCTATCTGGCACTGATTTTGGAGCATCCAACAATGACCAGTCTGATTTGTTTAAGAAAGGCATGGAACTTGTTGAATCAACAAATCCTGACGTGATTATACACTGTGGAAATCTTACTGAAAGGGGGAGATCAGTTGACTATGAAGCTGCTGTTCAAGCATTCGCTCCTTATTCAGATAAATTAATTTTCTGCCCTGGACCAAACGATTTACGAGGGTATGGAGAAATTCTATTACACAAATATTTTGACACAGAAAACACAATTGAGAAAGATGAATCAAGTTTCTATGTGCTAAATACCTCTGCACCAGAAACAGAAATAGGTGTTGTAGGTAGAACTACGCAGAATAGGCTTGTCAGATATGTCTATCATACCAAAATGCAAACAAAGGATAAATTCCATACTGTTGTGATGCATCACCATTTGATACCGATACCAAATACAATAGAAACTTCAGCTTTGGAAGATGCAGGAGATGTATTGAGAATGTTGACAGATACAGAAGTTAATCTAGTTCTGTCGGGACATCTTGGAAGGGCATTCTGTACTCGGGTGGAAAAAACTGCTTTTGTTAATTGCAACACAATTTCATCTCAGAAAACAGCATCAATTGAGAATAGTTTCAATCTAATAGATATTTCAACAGAAGGTGCAATAGTTGTTTCAGAGATTCTTGTTCCTTCAGGCTTTAGAAGGATATTAGGTATATTCCCAGGAAACTGAAATTTCAACTATTTTGGTCTTTGTTGTACAGCCTTTGACGAAGAATATTTAAGACACTATTGTAAGAGATAACTAATGAAGCTCCCTTCTATTGTAAGAAAGTTAAGAAAATTATCATTTTATCAAATTTCATTC
>JAUWPI010000106.1 GCA_030611665.1 Candidatus Heimdallarchaeota archaeon
AATTTAGGGGAACTTTCAATTTTATGTGCTGCAATAGCTAAAAGTCGCAATCCATGAATGTCTTTTCGTTGAAGGTTTGCCCAATACTGTAAGCCCTGCAAACCATACTTGAGAATGATTCTTTTGGACCAAATATTATACTGAAAACAACAATGACCGATAGGATAATCTTCTTTTCCTAGATTTTCTTCAAGAGACCATTTCCTTTCTAGCCAGTTTTGCCAGTCGAATAACAATCCTTGGCATTTGTGAAAAGTATTGCCACCCATCAAAGCAGCGAGTTTAAAATCACTATATACAAGAGGTTCAAGGATCTCTAAAACCGAATCATCAAGTTTTTTCATTCCTCATCACCTTTTTGATCCTCGCTAAGAGTTAATAGGTCCTTTTGACTATCAGTACTATCAGCACGTTCTTTGAATAAACCTTCATAGAATTTTTGAGTATCAAAATAACTATCAGTAAAACTAGGACAGCGTTCATTAGCAAATTCTAATAGAACATCATCACCAACGTTGTCAATATGAGTTTGTAATTTGATGACTTTCTTACGAGCAAGATGAGCTCGGCTAACAGCTTTGAAAACTATTTTTTCATTGATTGTTTTTTCAACCTGTGTTTTCCCTCGATTAACCTCGTCTAATTCATCTAAATCGCTTTGAGGTATCAAACAACCAGCGTTAAGTATCAAATCCTTGGTTTCTTTATCTCTAAGGAAAATTCTACCAAGGCGATAATGAGTAGGAAGTAAAGGAAGTACTCTTGTGCGAATATCTTTTCCTTTTACACGTTTATAGATGTGTGTTCGAGCATTTTGGAGAATATAATCCCAGGTAACGCCATCAATATAGACCTTAGCGGAACCAAAAAATAACTGACCAAAAGAGGATTTTCTTTTTACCTTGAGTGCATTACCTGAAGAAGTTGTAATAAATTCATACTCTTTATGATTATCGTTTGTTTTATCGTATAATTCTACGATATCTTTCGGCATGAAATAATCCAGAATAAGTAATCCTGCAATCACTACACTGAAAACAGAAAGAATAATTACCCAAGTGTAAGAAACGAAACCAATAATGAATGAGCCAAAACCACCAAAAAAAGCTATTAAAGCTAATTGCCAATTTTGAGTATTAGCCAAAATAATCACGAAAATAACAACAGCAAAACCTAAAGTCCACAAGAACACTTTCAGCTTGTTAGAACCTAACCAATCTAACCACCAAGGCATTGCAGAAGTGATGTTTTCTTTTATATGAATTTTTATTCCATCTTCATTCATTCCATCTATTTCTTCAGAAGTTAAAGCAAGATTACGCAAAGCGCTATTCATCATTCATCCTTCCTTTGATATTTCTTACGAGCTATAAAATAGATCAATAATCCTCCACCGATCGCCCCAAGAATTATTTGAGCAATAGCCCAGTAGAGTTTGTTAAGAGCTTTCTGATGATCTTCCCAACTAACATAATCCTCTTCTTCCCAGGGAGGAACATACCCTGATTCTTCAGAATAATAATATTCTAAATAGATTGAAGCATAAGTAATGTCTCCGCCTTCATTTGTGACAGAAATAATACAGAACATCGCTCCAATGGTGTCAGGGTTAGGTGAGACAATAACTTTTCTTGTTTTAGTGAGTAGCCCAAGTTCATTAGTTGTGTCAACATAAGCCCCTGTTTCAGAATCAAATATTTTCAACCTAAAAGTGACATTATCGAAACTGTTAGCTGTTATGATCATCTCAGCTATTCCGACACCAGAACCGTTGAAGAAACCAACAGTAGTGGCCGAAAGCACTCCACGTTCATTGAAGAATATTTCTTGATAGTCAAAAACCCCCCCATCTCCGTAATCCAAAGGAACTTCAAGGATAATGGCGGAAGTGAGAGATGATACAAAAATAATAGATAACAAAACAATAATTAAGCTAGATTTCTTTTTCATTTTTGTTTGCCTCTTTCATAACCTTTCAATCGTTCATATTTGGTTGCCCAAAGCAACTGAAGAACTGTTTGAACCATCAAGCCTACCTTCTTATTCTGTTTGAGCTTTTTCTCTTGCTTTTTCACAATAGCATTTCCGATAGCATTGTAAGCTATCACAACTATAATTAAGAGAAGAACTGCTGCAATGTAAAACCAGTATTGCTTGAAGAAATTAACAACTTTATCCCACCAGGTATCATCTGAATCGTCATCATCATCGGTTACTAAAGGAATGGTAATAGAAAAGGGAACTCTTTCAGGAGGAGGAGCTATAGGATCATGTACCCAATACCAGAGAGTGACACCATCAGTAACATTAGCATATTTCTTGAAAATTCGTGATTCATAAGTTGCATCAATCAACCAATAGCTTTTTACTTCATATTGACCGAGAATCATAGTTATGAGATCATCAGAATCAGCATCCCAATCAAGACCACTAAGATAAGGTCGAATCTTGATTAATCTATCCTCATCATCTAGATTGATAATATAGAGTTTTTCTAGAGGTAATTCAATAGTCATGCTGTGAATAATTCCGATATCAATAGTAGTATTGTAAATGAGATTATCAAAGAGATCTCGAACAACAAGTCGGTGAGTTCTAGCTGAATTATGAATCCAAAGTCGATTATTCAAAATATAACTATAATTAGAATGGTCTTGAATTACGCTTGTATAATTGAGTGTATCAACTAGAACTCCATCGAGATAAGTTAAAACACTATCAACAGTAATCTCAGGAATAGCTATTCCGTAAATTCTTTCAGTATAACGAATTTGACAATCATAGAATAGAACAGTCTCATAATAGAATACTGGGTAAGTTACAGTTTGATTATATTCTGGAACTGGATATCCTTCCGCATCTGTTGAACAATTGTAAATTAGTACCAAAGAAACATTATGCCAACCTACAAGAGTATCTTTGAGAATACTGAAATCTGTTAGAGTAGAATCATCATAGATCAGAACATTGTCGTGATAAATATCTATCCAGAAAGTATCTAAATTAGTCATAAAGGAGATGTTGTAATAACCTTCTGATTCAGCACGATAAATATCGTTAATGGGTGTAGGAGGTAGAAGTAGATTACTGTACCAAGTCATAAAAAGAACAGTCTCGCTACCATTGACGAATGCTACGGTGAGGTTGAAAATTCCTGCTGTTGTTTGCTTGGGAATGATGATAAACGTGCCTACACTTAGACCGCTACCACTACCAGAGAGAGAATTATTCGTATAAGCTTCATAACTGTAATCATAATTACTTGTACAGTAGATATTCAGAAAATCATCAGATACATAGAAAGACTCAATATTAACCTGAAAATCTTCTGTTGCTGCAACAGTGTAAGTGAAAGAATAGATAATATCTAAGAAATTAGTTGCACTAAAGATAAGCGTAACGTAATGCTCTCCAACAACAGAACTTTTAGACCAGCTAGAAGTAGAAGTAAGATCAGCATTAACTTTTAAGACATCATCTTCATAAACTGTTAAAGAATCAGTAGAATCTTTAGTAGTATCCCAAGTGATAGTTATGGTAGAAGATAGATCAATAAAATAGCTTTCTACTGCAAAAGCTTCAAAGACATTACTATAAGTGGTGTTGAACCAGATAACTGTCGAACCATTAACGAATTTTATAGCATATTCTATTGTTGCTCCTGCTGTCGTATCTCTAGCTGAAGAAATAGTTGTGCCAATAGCTGAAAGAGAACCAGAGCCATCAGGAGTATTATCTTGATAAACATAATAATCACCATCGTAATTGCTTGTGACATAAGCATTAACGTAGGTGTCAGAAAGATAGAAACTCTCAACACTAACAGAAAAAGATTCTATTCCTGCAACAGTATAACTGAAAGAATAGAGAATATCAGTGTAATCTGTGGCTTCAAAAATCAATGTGACAATATAAGTTCCTTCGGCAGTAGCTTTTGTCCAGGTAGTTGTTGAAGCTGGATCATCAGTTACTTTCTCAACACCATTTTCTAGAACCGTAAGAGAATCTGTGCTACTCTTGGAAGTTCCCCAAGTAATAGTAATTGTTGTATCTATATCAACAGAATAAGAAGTAACAAAGAAATCACTATTAGGATTGTTGTAGTAGGTTTGGAAAGCAACCATCTCAGAACCATAAGTAAAAGCAATAGTGTAATTAATACTAGCTCCTGGTGTTACATCTCTCGAAGTGATTATTGTCGTTCCATCTTTGTAAAGAGTTCCAGAATCTTCAGGAGTTCCATCCTCATAGACAATATAAGTTCCATCATAATTGCTCGTTACAAAAGTATTAACGTATAGATCAGAGAGATAGAAAGATTCCAAAGAAACAGTGAAGGAAGCAGCTGCAACAGTATAAAGATATTCGTAAGAAGAACTGAGATAAGCTGTTTCTTCTCCTGCGCTGAAAAGAACATAAGTAAGATTATGATTTCCAACAGTGTTATTTTTTAAAATAGTTTGCAGATCGGTATAAACACCTAGATAAGTTTCATCAGAATAGATCTCATAAGAATAGTCATTATTTGTGCTTGAAAGATAAAAAGTTGTATCGGTTTCAATTAGAACAGGAGAATCAACGTGAACAAGAACAACATAATCAAGTCTAACCTTTTTAGAGTTTGTATTTACATCTGTATTAATAATAAAACAATCAATATCATAAGTTGTAATACCTACAACGGTAATGATAGTCCAAGTATCCGCTATTAGAGCATGGTTTGTTTGACGCCTCACAGTTCCCCATAAACCACCTGTTTTTTGTAGAAAAGATATTGTTTGACTTACATTAGACCAGATTTGAAATTCTATAAGAGTATAATATGTTTCATCAAAAGCCTCGATGTTTTGAATGTAATATTTGCTGTATGCTGTCGTAGAGTCTTTTTCCCAATATCCGTTTTCAACAACATCCGAAACAGAAGAATAAGGAGTCCAACCTTCTTTGTCTCCTTCGGTGAAATCCCAAGCATCTAGTAATTCTGTTTCAGCGTAATCAGTATGTGTAGATTCAGAGGGAGTGAAATAAAAACTACAATTATTAAACTCTCCTGAAGAATAACTGTAAGTCCAGATTTCATACTCTTTTTGTTCTAAAGCTTGATCATATAATAGCTCAAAGATTCCAGTAGTGCTTGTGAGATTAGTGGTATATTCAACTGTTTGACTACTTCTTTCTAGTATTGTTGTATTGAGTGTTTGTTGTCCTTCCAGGAGAGGATTCTTGTAACCATCCCAACTTATGAGAGTAGAACTAATTTCATACTCACTTGATTGTGTTGTTTGAATAGTAGTTGAAGTTTGAAAAAGTATCGATTCATAATCGAAATATACTGTAGCTGTTGTAGCTGAAACATAGAATTGAAAGTTTCTTCCAGAGTCGTCATCAATAATTTGCATGTAAAATTGTAAGTTTTGCCATCTATCAATTATTGCAGGATCAAAGTATTCATAGTTCCAAGCCGTACCATTCCACCAAGTTATTGAAACTGTTTCAGCTCCTCCTGTAATAGAAGCGATATAAGCCCAACAATCGACATAATAATAATCGTTAGGTAAAGCAACATAAGCTATACCATCTGTACCAGCATTTTGAACAGTTTTTAAGCTTGAATAACCAGCAAAGGATTGTTCAGTCGATGTTTCAAAGGTTTCAAAAGGATTAGTTACCAAATTAATATAAGTATCCGTTGTTCCACCTTCAAAACCTATGTCCGTAAAATATTGATGAGAAACATCTTCAATTGCTAGAAAATTATTGCAAGAAGAAGCAAAATGAAAAATATATGTTCCTAATGGCAAAGCATTACAAATAACATTTGAACTATCTAATACTTCAACTACAGGACTGACACTTAAATAATTCCAATTTTCTGGTTTAAATATTGTCATGGTTGTAGAAGAATAATAAACTATTGATTTAACTTCATGAATTAACGTAGTTGCTGTTGTATATTTGTAGTGTGTCCTTATGTGTTCAGTTATAGAAACAGGAATGATTCTAAGTAAATCAAAATAAACTGCAGATTTATAGCCTGTTGCTCCATCTGAAAATGTATCATCATAAATATCTACAGCTGTTTGAATAATACCATCTCTATCAGTGTATTTAATATTTAATGCTTGGTCATATTGTGAACCATAAATCCAATTACTTTCAAGCCTTATTCTAACAAATGTTATTGAACCTGTGTTTTCAAAAACTACATCATCAGAGTATTCAACCCATTCTGTAGACGATTTCAGTTTCTTAATCCCTATAACGTATTGAAATGTACTATTACTTATTGGAGTATCTATATAAAATTCAAAATATGAACCAAACATATCATTATAATCTGCATCATATCGTAACCAGCTAATATCGTCTGCAAAAACATCAATAAAAGAACCACTAGTATATGTAAGTGTGTTTGCTGAAATAGTCCACTTAGTCCATGATGTCATATCAGGAAATGAACTCGGAAGGGAAGAATCAATCTTTATTGTTTCTCCTTCATACCAAGTGTTGTAGTCGATAACCGATCTTGTTGGAACTTTAACAAAAGAATCATCTAGAACTTTAGTATCAGGTATTTGTTCAGTAACCTGACTTTCTTCTAGAATATCAGTTAAAGTGTTTTCAGGATTAAAATAAAACATTGATCCTAAGAACAATGTCATAATCAGTATTGCTGTAAATTTGTTTAGTGTTTTAGTACTATTTTTCATCATTTTTTCACCTATTTCATTTCAATTTTGATCTAAATACACCTGGTAGAGCTAGAAAAGCTGAAACAAGAAAGAATATCCCCATAACTGGTATTAACGAAGAGCGTATTATTTCTATCATGTTAGAAGCTGAAGTTGCAGAAATCCAATAGATGATAAAGACTATCATGGCAACAATACCAGCTAGCATAATAGCTAAAGTTCTGTTGAGTTTAGAAATAAACGTTAGAGCGAGAACAGGTAGAGAATATAACATCCCAAGTAAGAGTACAACTTCTCCCCAATTCACTATAGCTAGTTTTTCAACGATAATCTCATAGCGAATCACGGTAACAACTAAAATACCTATTATTCCCACACAATAAAGCAGAGCATAGAAGTAGATATTCTTACCAACAGTTTTAGCTCCTGAAGTAAGCTTACCCATTTTTCTTATCTCCTCTTTTAGATCCAAAGTTCCAGCCTTTCTTAGCTAGAAAAATCAATAATATAACGAAAGCAGCATAAATAACTCCCATGAGAAGATTACCTGCAGCTACACTAAAAACTATCAAAAGAATAGGGTAAAGCACACCTATGACAACAGCTGAACCTATACCTATTTTCTTCTTTTTCGACCAATCCGACATTCCACGTAAACTAACCATAATTTTTCACCTAATTATTAACTTGTAGGCCAACAATAATCTCCATAAGGAAGCTCAACCTCCCAGTAGCAATACTCTCGACCTTCAGCATAAATACAAATTCTGTTATACTGAAAGACTCCAGGTGTTGCAGGAGGATTAAACCACTCTGTCCAATCAGGAGCAACAGCACACAAGACATCTTCCCAAAAGATAACAGAGGGAGGTTTAACTGTGCTAAGAATATAAGAAATCCAACCTTCAGCAAACTTGAACCAGTCTGAAGATAAGAGAGTAACACCGCCAATAATACCAGTTAGTGAAGTGCCGTATCCGATATTATACGCAACGATTTCTACAGCATCAGAAGCTATTTTGCGAGTAGGATCAATTATAAATATATTAACAATAAAACAAACAAGTGTAAAGAAGAAATTACCGCCAGTAAGTAGCCCAGCAGAGAGTAAATAGGAAATCAAACCAAAGAACGATTTAAGTAAATCCCAAATGAAAGCAATGAAAACTGTAAAGAATCCTAAATCAACTCCAGTATCGGGATCAACGAAAGGATTTGGAACGGAATCAATTAATAAACTTAAAGGAAGAATAAAGATACCTGAAATGAGTAATTTTAATATACCGATTAAAAACGATAAAACCCAAAAAAACACCTGGATTATACCCCAGATAATCACGCTATTCTGATCAAGTGCTAACATAGCTATGAAATCTAGCATAACGAGAAAAAGAATGGGGAAGGCTATTCCCCAAAAAATCTTTTGTCCGAGAGCCATCTGATATCACAACCAGGGAGCAACAGGTTGAACAAACCAGCCAGTCCATGAACCGATAAGCAGCCAAATGATCCACTGGAAGATGTACCAAGCATAAGGAAACCATTCTGACATAAAGTCAAATGCAGCACCTAGAACAAGAGATGTCTGAGCAACTGTGAAAGCTTCCCAAGTTCCACCGAAGATTGCTACAATTCCAGCTCCTGCACTACCAATTATCCATGTTGCGATGAAGATACCAACAAAGCCCAACACAAACCCAAAGATAATTTTGAATACAAAGCCAACTATCATATCCATAGGATTCATCGAGGCCTCACCTTTCTATATATCAAATAGCCTATCAAACCAGCTACAACTACGCCCCAAATCGTTGCAGTAAGCCAGAATCCTACCCATTGCCCTAGAAAGTTACTAAGAACAAATAGAACAATAACTATGATTATAGCCACAACAAACAAATTAGGGTTTTCTTTTATTTTTCCCATTTTCATTTTCCTCCTGAGTCTCCTCCACCTGTGAAGGAGAGAAGTACTAAACCCAGTATGATAACAACGACTAAGCCTACTAATCCCATGCCTACACCTACACCAAAAAAGAGGTAGATATCAACACAGATGAGGATCAGTAGAAAAGCGATAATCATCGTTTTTACTGAGTTGGTTCTTGCCATTTTCTTTCACCTTATCCTATAAAGAAAAAGAAAAACGTTAGAATATCGAACTAACGGGGAAACCTAAGAACATCACTAATGCTGTAACAGCAGCAGCGATACCGAATGCTTTCCAGAATGCTTTCTTGTCCTTACCACTCACAAAGTAAGCAATAACACCAGCGATTAGACCTACTACACCTATCACTATCAAATGTACATACAACGGAAATGCTACACCACCACTAGCAGTTGCGACATGGGGGAACATTTGTGATAAGAGGACACCTAAACCAGCTATCAAAGCATTAGAACTAACAAAGTCGCTTATAATGCTGAAATCTAGTAGATACTCATCATCTGTTTGAGCAAAAGCAGAGAAGTAATCTTCTGAAGGAAGTTCAGGCATAACTGATTGAGGAATACCAGCTGAAGATAAATCGGCTAAATGTAAACCTATAAACCCGATGGCTGCGTTACGTATAGAACCAAGCTCTAAAGCATAATCTACAGAAACATCAGTGGCATTTCCACCTAGAACACTTTCAACTTCAGCTCCGATTGTCCATGCTGTTGCATAGTCAGTCATATTGATATTACCATAAACAAGATCGAGCATTGTTACTGCGAAATAATCTTCTATCAGGTTAGCAATTAAAGCTGTATCAGTGAAATGGTTTTCAGCTATATCAGCAAAGTTTGCATCTCCTGCAACGTTTGTGAAGAAGGTATCAACAAGCGATTTATCGAAACTCAACTGAACTTTGACGGTATATGGAGTGAAATTAGCAACGGTTAATCCGTAAGCTGTCATTGCAGTATTAACAGTTGTATAAATAGGTTCAAGACTGTATAATGTAAGAACATCAACATCTTTGTCAGTTGTGTGCTCAGTGAAATTATCTTCATTGAGAATACGTAAAGTACTGAAAATTCCAGCAGCCCCTTCGATTCGTGAAACACAAGCAGCATAAGAACTAGAATAAGCTCGTGTTATACCAGTTGTCGCTAAGTCATTAGGAGCAAGTTCAACATCTGCGTTCCAAGCGTGATTGTCTAAAATTATCACTTGGGTAGCGTTAGGTATGGTTACAGAAAGAGGAGCTACAATATCCATTCTGATATTACCTGCTCCTGAACCAGTGGGCCTATCACCTGTGATCGTGACTTCACCGCCTGTTAACCAAAAACTTGCTCCAGCACTACCAACAACACTTTGTGGAGCAAATGCCCCTAAAAAACTACAAAGTATTGTTAGCATAATTATACTAGAAAAAATTTTGTTTTTTTTCATTTTATTTCCCTTTTTTTATCTAAAACAATATAAAATTGTTTAGTTACTTAAAAATTGGTAAGAGACTTAATAAATCAGTAGGGTTACTCAAAAAAGATTATTTATTCTCGCAAATAGCACTAAAACGACAGTAAGAACAAGAATGAGAAGAATATCGAATAGGATAACAATTGTTGACTAAACATTTTTCATCTTTAGTTAGATCATCATAGGAAGTTTTCTTAGAACCAAAAACTCTAGAAACCTTGCTCAATTTAAGATCTGATTTAGTCACTAGCTCTTTTCCTCCGAGCTTTTTTATCCAGATAATTTTCTATAATAGTAAAATGTAGAATCAAGTAAAAGAATATAAGAATTGTAAGAGAACCAAAAACAATACATAGGTGAGCTTCAAAAGGTAACACTAATCGTCAAGC
>JAUWPI010000104.1 GCA_030611665.1 Candidatus Heimdallarchaeota archaeon
TAACAAAAGAAGATACTGATGGATTGGAACTTGAATGGGGAAATGAGGATGCTATGATAGAACTGATAAAGAAAATCACTCATAGAGAGGGAATAGGTGATTTACTAGCTGAAGGATCCAAGAGGGCAGCAGCGAAACTCAACAAAGGTTCTGAGTATTATGCTCATAACGTAAAGGGGATGGAACCTCCAGCATATGATGTAAGAACAGCCAAAGCTTTTGGATTGGGTTGGGCTACAGCAACTAGAGGCGCAGATCATCTAGCAGCTTTGCCAAATTTCGAACTACTCGGTTATGAGCCTGAAATTGGGGTTGAATGGTTCGGTTCAGAAAAAGCAGTTGACCCCCATGCGTGGGAAAGTAAACCTCGAATGG
Organism: Candidatus Heimdallarchaeota archaeon; assembly: GCA_030611665.1. GTDB lineage: Archaea > Asgardarchaeota > Heimdallarchaeia > Heimdallarchaeales > Heimdallarchaeaceae > UBA460. The sequence continues at coordinate 376 of JAUWPI010000104.1, forward strand.
TTGTTTGGCATGAAAATCTAGGTGCTATTGTAGACTCAGCTGAAATGTGTAAATACACATGTTTCTCAGCATATGCAGTGAAACCAGAAGATATGGCTAGATTTATTGAATACGGCACAGGGATGGATATGAATGCTGAAGTTCTTATGAGGACTGGAGAACGAATCTACAATTTAGAGAGATTATTCAATCTAAGAGAAGGAATAGGAAAAGATCAAGATACGTTACCAAAAAGATTTACTGATGAACCACTACCAGAAGGACCAGCTAAAGGACAAGTTGTAGAACTGGACAAAATGTTACCTGACTATTATAAACTCCGAGGATGGGATTGGGAAACAGGATATCCAACAAAAGAGAAATTGCTAGAACTTGGATTATTAGAACAAGCAGAAAAATATAATTTAGTTTCAAGGGGGAATAAATAATGACTGACCAACTTGTCAAGAGGCGTATCTTTGCTCAAAAGGAAAAATGTAATGGATGTCGAATATGTGAATTGAGATGCTCATTTTATCATGAAAAACTATATGCCCCATCACGTTCTAGAATTAGAATAATAAAAGTAGAAATAGAAGGAACAACCCTCCCTGAAACCTGTAGGTTATGCTATAAGTGCATTGAATCATGCCCAGAAGGTGCAATATCAAAATCAGAGAAAACAGGGGCTATACAAATTGATGAACAGAAATGTACAGGTTGTGAAGAGTGTGTGAAAGCTTGTCCTTTTGGAGTTATGCACATGCACCCAGCTTCTAATATTGCAATGACTTGTGATCTATGCGATGGCGACCCCCAATGTGTGAAATACTGCCCTGAAGAAGCTTTACATTATATGACAGCTAAAGAATTTGCTGAATTTAAGAAGAAAGAAAAAGAAAACATTGAAGCAGGTCGAATTCCAAAGCATTCCCCAATACCATAGAGAAAAATAATTGTTCTACCCACCAGCTATTGCTGGCATTAGTACAAACATGTCGTCATCTTTTAATTTTGTTTGAAACCCGTTCAGTAGATTGATGTTTCTTCCATTAACAATGATTCGGTAGAAAGATTTTATTTTCCCTAATTCATCAAATAATTCATCCCTCAACTCTTTTCCATATTCCTCAAGAAGTTTATCCAGTAAATCTTCCACAGATTCAGCTTCCATAGTGAACTGTTTTTTGCCGATTATTTTCTTAATATTAGCAAAAGTTATGACCCGAATTATACTCATTATAATTCTAAGTTACACACTCTTTCAAAAAATTTGCTCTTCAAGAAATGGAAAACATATCCCTAACTTTCTTTAGAGGAATGATACCAAATAATTTATGAATTTGGAAAGAGAGCCTACATCATGTCCTTCGAAATTGTGGATATTGAACCTCATTCTGGAAAAGATGAAGCGACGCCAGAATATAGAAGAATCAAGGAAGAAAGACAAGCAAAGATGGGAAAAAAATGATACACAATTATCACCAAAGAAAAAGACGGAAAAATAAGTGGATTAACAGAAATCCTCTATAATCCTAAGGATGATTATTGGGTTCATCAATGGTTAACAGGTGTTAAACTAGAATTTAGAGGTAGAGGACTGGGAAAATGGTTGAAAACTGAGATGTTATTCTTCATCCAAGAAAAGTTACCTGAAGTTATCTTGATACATACTGGTAATGCTGAGGTTAATGCACCTATGATTTCAATTAATGAACGAATGGGTTTTAGGAGATATTTAACTGATAAGTGTTTTACAGTTAAATTAGAAAATATCGTATGATTTCTTAGTTGTATTTAGTGATTTTTCATTTAGGAAATGTAAAAATTAGAGATAGAATGAAAGAAGAATACTAGGTTAGTCCTCATCATCTTCTTCTTGAATCTTATCTTTAAGTTCCTTTAATTCATTTTTCAGATCAGTTATATTTTCCTTTAAATTATCCATCTCATTATCTAAATCTTGAATCTCTTTAGTTATTCTGCTCGCTTTCTTAAAATCATCTTCGGATTCAATTTGACTCAGCATAGTTTGTTGTATACTTAGTTCAGTTTCTAATTCTTTATACAAAGTCTCTAATTGCTTATCCTTTAGAACAATTTCTTCCTGAGTTCTCTCTAACCTTCCTCTCTCTTTCTTAGATTTCTTAATAAGTTCAAGAAGATCACCGCGACATTTTTCGAGATCTGCTTTGTTGTTTAATTTATCATCCTTACAAGTATCAATGTCTTCAGCAATTTTTTCTAGCTCTTTATCATATTTCTTTATTTTCTTCTCGTCAGTTTCTGTTGTTAGGAAAGTTTTTATCTCTTTCATTTCTCGCTCTTTTGTAGAGATTTCTGCTTTTAATTCGTCAATATTTTCTTTGTATTTTTTCTCAGTTTTAGTATATTTCTCAATGTCTTTATCTATATTCTCGATTTTCTTCTCAAATTCCTTTAACTCTTTATCCTTATCTTCAGATGTTAATTTTATCTCTTCGATTTTCCTATTTAGAGCATTTATTTCCTCTTCAATTTGTGAGAATTTGTCAAAATCGTCTTTGATGTCTACAATTTCTTTTAGATTCTTTTCTTTTTCTAGCTTAACTTCTAACTCCTTATATTTCTCTTGTATTTGAAGATTTTTAGATTGGGTTTCAATCTCAACACTTGTGATCCTGCTTTTGTCAGATTCTAGCTTATGCTTAAGGCTATCAAGTTCTGTTTTTATATCTAATACATTTTGTTCTGCAATCTCGGATTTCTCTGCAATTTCCTCAGTTTCTCTAATTAGATCTTGTAGTTTAGATTCATCCTTTTCTTCTTCAGGAGCGTTTTCTAATGTTGGTCTCTTTTTGTTATTTTCACGTAAACTTCTTTTTAAATCCTTAACAGTATCTTGTTTGATTTTAACCTCTTTAGAGACTAGCTCAATTCTTTCCTCTTCAAGAACAAGTTTATCTTTAATCTGTGATATTTCTTCTACTGATTGTTCTTTTTCAATTTCTAATTGTTTGATAATCTCGGTTAATTCACGAATTTCCAGATCTATTTTTTCTATATCGGGTATATCGGAATTGGATGCGCCTAATAGTGCTTGGAGTTCTTTTTGTTTCTCTAATTTCTCACCCATATGTTCGTAGAGATGTTTTAAGTCTCTCTCCTTCCTTCGAATATCTCGTTCAATCAAATCCATTTGACCTATATCCATTAATTTCTCAATTTTTGTGATATACTTCTGGATGGTATTGATTTGAAGTTCTCCATCAACAACAAGTTTTCTAAAAAACAATGCCAAATTAGAGTTTTCACCAAGTTTTAGAATAAGAACGTCAACACTTTCAGTATCGAATAATAGCTGATTATAATTTTTGAAATCATAATTACAAATTTCATAGAGTTTTCTGAAGCTAGAGAGAATATCAGCTAAATCATCACCTAATTTTGGTATGTTTACCGATTCTTCAAATTGTTCGAAAGTGGTTTGAAAAACAGTTCCATCGTCGAAAAACATAGCTATATGTTCAACTTCTGGGAGTGCTATTCTTATTCTATCTAATGTTTTTTGTATCATTTTTTTCACATTATGAAATAATTAAAGTTCTGAATCTATTTATCCCTCGATTGATATTCGATTTTGCCTTATCAGTACCATATTTTGAAATTATAAAAAGTATTCCAACTGTTATAATTACTGCGAAAATCATAATCAATCCAATGTAATATGTATCTATTGAAAAGAAAGTAAAATATGCTGTACCCAAGTATAATTGAAAAAGTGTAGTTGTAAATCCTAGTTTCCAAAATGTTTTCATTTTTATTGGACGATTATGTTGTTCTGCAATATTGAGTACTAGAATATTATCACCGAGTGGAGTAAGGTTATCTCCCCAATTTGCCCCCATTGAAAGTGCATAGAAATAACGGACATCAGTTGACATAATATTGACTACAGGTATTAGAACCTTGGTTATAGGGATATTATCTATTAAAGAACTGAGAACTGCAGATATCCAAATCAATAGTAAAATTTGAAATGTAGGATTACTAGAACCAAAGCCTTTAAGCAGATCACCTAGGAGTTGGATAATTCCAACAGTTTCTAAAGCTCCAGCTAGAACGAATATTCCAAGTAAATAGAGTATCAGCTCTAGATCAAAGCTTTTTATGATCTCCTTCGGTTTGAGTCCAAGTATTGCACTAAAGATAGTGAGTGTCATTGCAACGGTAAAAGCAAAAATATCTGGAGGAACCGCAGCTGCTGGAATCACAGGTCCGATAAGAATGAATCCTATCATCAAAACCCCTATACTAGCCATTGACGCATATAGAAGTCTTTTACTTTGCACAAAGTTCCAGACATTGAATTCATCCAAAGTATAAGCTAATTTTTTACCGGGATCATTGAAATCCTTTCTATACATAAAAATGAAAAATAAGATTGTTATCCCCGCAATAGCAAGAGAGAACAAACCTACGTTGAGGAAGTAATCAGCAAAAGTAATTTCTGCAGATGTAGTAATGAGTATGTTTGGAATGGACGATATTGAGAAGAATGTTCCTCCTATATTTACCAATATTGCTTCAGTCAAAATATATGGTGTTGGATCTATTTTTAGAATACGAGAGATAGTGATAGTAAGTGGAATCATTATCATAACGGTCAATATGTTGTTAATAACAGCAGAGAACAACACTGAGATTGTACAGAGAATCGACATAAGGGCAATAGGTCTACCTTTTGAGATTTTTATCGCTAAAACACCTAGAAACTGAAATAAACCTACTTCAGCAGAAATTTGTACAATAAACATCATTCCAAGAATAAGTATCAAGGAATGAAGATTGACAAAACCATCTGCTTGTGTCCCAAATAATAGATCAACGATAACAGAAAAATCGTGTCCTTCAATAAATATTAAAACAAAATAAGTAACTACAGCTGAAGTAAGAGAAGCAACCGCTCTATTCAATTTGTCAGAGAAAATAAGAAAGATAACCACGAAAAAGCATAAAGAGATTATTATCTGACTTGCTATTGCTGCTATTTTGCTCACCTTTCTAATTTATTGAACTTTCTAAATTGCTATTTAATTAAACAATTAGCTACACATTCTATCTTTACAAAGGTGTTACACAAATAGTTCTAAAACATTACTACACGACAGATTTTCACAATGAAGAAGTTATCCTTGCATTTTCTTCAATTTCTTTTTCTCCATGAGCTATGATACAATGAAGATATTTCTTGATGAAGTAGAGGAAAACATCTTAGAAGCAATTATAGACTATCTAAAAGGGATAAATCGGATAGACTATCTAAAAGGGATAAATCGGATAGACTATCCAAAGGATCCCAAAACCCCGAGAGTTTCCTTATTGAAGGATTTACTCCTTTCTATTTTTAATCAAGTATTCTATTTTGATACTAATATTTCTTATCTGTTTGAAATCGGGTTATTTTAAAGAATTTAGTGAGTAACCATTCGAATGATCCTTTAAAATCAACCATATTCCATAGAAATGCAATAAGAAACCAGAATAAAACCATAAACAATCCGAAAAGTATACTTGTCCAAATGTAATTATTCCAACCAGGTATAATTGTATTCAGTAACCATGCTATTAATTCCGATATTGGTCTTTCAAGAAAGAAGAAAGTAAGTGAGTTTCTACTAAATCTTAGAAAAATTGTAGAAAATTTATTCTTACTGTTACTCTCAACAAATTCACTTTTATCTATTCTTCTATCAAACATTACTATCATTAATATTGATCCTACAACGATAAAGAAACCAATTTCGAACATCACCATTATGTAATCAAAGAGAATATCGTCTAGCAAACCTACACTCTCGTAAATGGAATCAGGAATTAAGAAGGCAGTAACAGCTGCAAGAAGCCATCCAACACCTATCCAAATCAATCTGCTTATTTTCTTTTTAGTGGGATTATCAGCTAAAACCATCCCAAAATAAGCTCCTATAAAACCAAATCCTAGATATGGTAATATAGGAAAATAGTTTCCTGCTAACATGTCAATTAGATAAGCAACAAAGTAATTTCCATTTTGAATTGCGTTATTAAAATCATCGTAAAGATAGATTCGCAAAAAAGATACAAGAACAATTATTATTCCAAGTATTAGAACTATAGCTTTAATTTCCTCTACATTCATCCTTCGATCTTTTTTCTTGTAATTTGCAGCTTTTCTAAAGATGAATGTAAATACCAATCCCATTATTATCAGATTCCAACCCAACATGGTGAAAACAGAACCATGAAGCATTTTTTCAGCTGAAACTGAATAAAAACCACCTGTCCTAATAACACCGGCTAGGAAAGAATGACTGAGAGAATGCGTCTCAAAATTCATGGTTAGGGGGCTAACTAGATATGTATAAAGAAAATTAAGGAGCAAAAAGAAAACTCCTAAGAAACACCATCTTCTTCCAAAAGCTTTCCACGCGGGGTATTTTATATCCTTCTTAAAATTCTGCTCTAATCGTAGAAAACTTGAGTAAGTATTGACCACAGCAGAAATTAGCGCAAATAATCCTGCCCAATTTAAGACAACATACATTATTAGTAGAAAAATACTCAAATCTTCTATGTTGATTGTTGTTAACAATCCATAATGGTATACTGTGCCATGAAGGAAGATTACCAAAATAATACCTATAGCACGGATATAATCAAAAACGAGCCATCTTTTGGATTTTCTTTCAGGAAGTTCTGACAAATCACTTTCTAATGGGATAGTAGTACTTGAATTCTGCTCTAATTCCATGTGAAACAAAGAAAATTATGAGTGACTAATTTAAAAAATCTTCCTCGAAGGTTCTTTGTACTCTTCTTAGTTTTTTATCAAAATCTTGTTTGAGAGATACATACTGAAAGTTTATTTTAGGTACTTCACTTGCATGAATAGTAAAAATCTTCTCCAAACTTTTCTGTATAGTTCTTTCAATTTCTTTCATAGCCTGTTTTTCTACATTTGCACCTAATTGAAGTTTTATTGTTAGATTCAAAGGTGAAGTCTGGATTGCATTATACTCCTCAATATAGTCTGAAGAACTAATTATCGATCTACGAATATAATCAGGTAAAATAAACTGTAGTTCGTCACTATTGGTTTTTCTACCAAGAATTATATCATCTGCTCGACCATGAACCTCTTTGATTACACGGAATTTAGAGCCACAAGAACAAGGTTCTGGGTCGACAGTTATCAAATCGTTAAGCTTGTATCTAATAATTGGAGTTTTGCGTTTAATGAAATCAGTTACAACTACAAAACCAGGTTTCCCGGCTTTAACAGGTTCATTATTTTTATCTAGAACTTCGACTAATGTTGTGTCTTCATTAATATGTAATTTTCCATCCTTACAAGGTAAAGCAATAAAACTTTCTGATGATTTGTATACTTCCACAACTGAACAGCTGAAATCTGTCTCAATGATTTTCTTTACATTTGAAGAGAGTACTTCACCATAGGAGATTATCAACAATGGAGAAACTTTCAATGATCCTTCATCCTTTGCTCTTGCTAAAACATGCAAAACAGAAGGTGGTCCTGAAATCAAATTTGGATTAAGCCTATTTAGTTCTTCAACAATAGCTTCAATAGTATCTAGAGGACTAACGTAAGTTATACGGATTTTCCTCCCATTATGTCCAAAACCAGGAGAGAAAACACGTAGAATAAAGGCTAGATGAATTTTTCTAGTTTTAGGGAAAGGAAATCTGAAGAAAACCAACAATTGCATCAAGAAAGCTTCCATTTTAGATACAAACTCGATTCCCCTATTACCACTCGTACCAGTTGACATCCCAACTAAATATCCTTTGTAATATTCACTAAAATCACGGCTTTGTTCTATTTCTAGACAATGATTAATACATTCTTCTTTAGTCAATCCAACTGTATTCAATTGAGTGAAATTATCCATGAAAAGCTGTTTATTCATAAAAGGTAAATTACTGAAATTTGTCAAATCAAAACCATTATAGAAAGTAGAGTAAAACTTTGATTTCTTCACTGCGAATTTTATCAATTTATCAATTTGTTTTCCCTGATATTTCTTAATATCCGCTTCTTCCCAACTCTTAAATCGATTATTCACTCTCCACAGGAATCTCAAAGGATTGAACATATTGTACTTTTTAAATCATGTAATATATCATTTCCGTTTGGATTAAAAAAGAGAAATAAATGGAAGAGTTACTTCTTCTTCCTAGCTTTGGGTTTAGCTGTAGATTGAATTTTGCTATTAATAAGAGTAATAGTTAGCAAGAAAAATATCAGTTGTAATCCTAAAACAATTCCAGCAAAGATTAGTAACTCACCAATTTCAAGTGAAGCAAAGATCCCTGTAACTTCAACAAATTGAATATTTGAGACAAGACTTTTACCATATTCATTTACCGCTACTATAGCATAGTAATAGTTTCCTGTTACACTAACTGTATCAACATAAGATGTAGTATTAGAAGTATCTAAAGCTGTTAATCCGGAAATCGAAGATATAAATGAAGTATTTTTATAGATTTCATAATGGGTAGCGTCTTGTACTTGTGTCCAGCTTAACGAGAGAGCCCCAATATTTCTTGGATTAGGCAAGACATCGAACAACACAGGGGTCATTGGAACACCAACAAATTTCTTATAAAATAGATCAGTGTCAGTACCTGAACCTAACAAGTGATCAGTTGAATCTACCCAAATAACATGTATATGGCTTAAAGTGTCAATATCTATTTTTGGTCGACTAACATAACTATCGTGATCATACGTTAAAACAGTGTATGGTGACCAAATTTTTGTATTTAAATCAAGATACTTGAAGAAGGTGTTATCAGAATCACCCACACCACCAATACTCATGCTATCTCTCCAAACAACATATACATGATCGCCTTCTTCATCTACAACTAGATCACAATTAATGGAAGTTTCTGGGCTTTCTGTAGATACAATTTCAGTTATACTCCAAGTATTTGAGTTTGGATTACAGCTCTTGTAAAAAATGTCTTGATCGGTCCCAGCTCCATTATAATTTGTTATATCGTACCAAACAACATGATATAACCCCCCTGCCTCATTTGATATAACTGGTGAGTAAGAATCAGCTGTGGATTCTGAACTTACTACACTCACCGGAGACCAAGTTACAAAGTCATTATTCAATCTTCTGAAGAAAATATCTTGATCAATACCAGCTCCAGCATAGTCTGTATCATCTTCCCAAACAAAGAGTATAGACCCTTGTTCATCGAGAGCAACAATGGATTCTGTAGATTGGGCTGTGCTAGAATCAGATACAACTTGCGAGGTAGACCAAACACCACTTGAAGATCTATACTTGTAGAATATGTCACTGTCTACACCACAACTTAGATAATCTGTCGAATCTTCCCATGAAACATGGATTACTCCATTAGAATCAACAACCATTGATGGGAGATATGAACTAGCACTACTTTCAGTCGAAACAAGTTCAACTGCTCCCCATCCCGAAGAAGTCCTTTGTTTATAGAAAATATCAGCATCAGCACCAGAAGCAAGGATGTTGGTTGTATCATACCAAGCTACGTGGGCAGTATTTTCAGAATCAACCGCTATAAATGGACGCGACGAATGAGAGGTACTTTCTGTAGAAACAAGCTCCAGTTCACCCCAGGTTTTAGTTGAGTAATCATACCTTTTATAAAAAACGTCTATATCTGTTCCAGCTAATAGTATATCTTCTGAACTATATGTGATTATATGGACATTGTTATCTTTATCTATGGCTAGATTTGAAATATAATTAGCTGTATCAAATTCAGAAGTAAGTAGTTCTAATGGTTCCCACCACCATGAAGATAAATCTTTATCATTTACAGATTGCTCTGTTATATTTTCATAAACTATTGAATTTGTTAGCGAAGAAATAGGAATTATCATTACTATCACAATCACAAGAACAGAAGCATTTCTTTTTACTTTCAATAGAGTTCACCAAATAGCACATTTGCAGTCTTTATCTATAAGTATTCTGCAAAACTTTGAGGATAAAATTCCATTAGAAAATCAAAATCAGATCATCAGGAGAAAATCATTCAAAGATTAGAGTGAATAGCATTAGTTTATATTGTAGACAAAAAGAAAAATGAAAAAAGAAGAGTTACTTCTTCCTTGCTTTGGGTTTAGCTGTAGATTGAATTTTGCTATTGATAAGAGTAATAGTTAGTAAGAAAAATATCAATTGCAATCCTAGAACAATTCCAGCAAAGATTAGTAACTCACCAAGTTCAAGTGAAGCAAAAATCCCTGTAGAAGTTTCTTCAATAACTTCAACAAACTCAACATTTGAAACAAGACTGTCTCCA
>JAUWPI010000073.1 GCA_030611665.1 Candidatus Heimdallarchaeota archaeon
AATAATTAAACAGCGTAGAAAAAATAAATCCCGCTTTGATGTTATTCTGAGTGACATAGAGGTTTAACAAAATGGCCACCAATCCTGATGATGATCAAGACACTAATAAAGAAGTAACTGAGGAAGAATTCACACCTTTCAGCGTTCTTTTGGCACGTGATTTAATTTTCATGGATTGGACCATTCAATTTGGAGGTCAATTATTAGGTCTTTTACTTGGGGTTATACTAGGTTTCCTTTTTGGAGCTCAAATGGGTGTTCTATTTGGTTTTGGAGATTCTGATTCGATAGAATTTTCAGCTTATCTTGCCATTCAAATTGGAACAATACTTGCAGTTCTAGCATTGAGTGTGTTCTATATACAAAAAATGGGAATAAAAATAAATACTCCAAAAAAAATAGCAAGAAAAAAACTAAATATATTGAAAATAGCTTTTCTTGGTCTTTCATTTATTTTTGCTTTGGCTTTTCTTTATAATTCTGCCCTTGTTCCAGCAGTTCATAAGATTGCAGGAATAACAGTTGAACCTACAACAGGAGAACCAGGTACAGAACCAACGCCGGGGGTTTATGTTGACTTTAAAACTACCAATCAGTATATATTTCTTCTAATATCAATAATGTTAACTGTTGCAGTTTTTGCTTTACTTTATGCAGGTATTATGTATGCTATCAACGTAAAGGTTAATACAAAAATAGGTGTGGCGATTTTTTCATCAACAATTTTATTAACCTTCTATCTACTTTCTCAAGGTTCGATTCAATCTTACATATTAGAAGCATTTTCTACGAAATCGTATACTTTACTATTAGTTTTTCTTACTGATCTATTCTACTATTTACTAGTTTCATTTATCACAATTTTAGTTTATCACTTAAGTAGAAGAATTGAACTCTCAGCTCTTCTGCTCTTTATCGGGTATACATTTGGATATGGTGCCCCTTCAAACGTAGTTCTTCAAATAATTGCACTTAAATGGGGATTTCCAAACTTCTCAGATGGAATTACAACAACTGCTGATATCTTAGCGCGTACAGTGGAAGGAATTGAATATGCTGGAGTGTTCGGTATAGTAATCTATCCGTTTATTTTCTATCGGGACACAGCTAAATTTTTTAAGGAATTTTGGATAACTTTAAAGAAACAGGGACTTACATTATTAGTTTTCACCTTAGTAGTTTTTGTAATTGAGTTAATTATTCAGGCTTTGTTCAATTTAATTGGAAGCATTTTCATCTCTCTGATAATATTCATAGTTCTCGTTTTCTTAGTTAATATGTTTATTTCTGCCAGATATGGAAAACAAAGTTACACAAGCCTTATGAAGCAAATGACAAAACAAACTTTACAAATGTCTGAGCCCATTATCCCAGACATAAAGAAACAAGTAAAATTCCTTGAGCGTAAAACAAGGAGAAGAGAAGGAGTAAATATTATTTTGGGAACCACCATTCCAGTTGCGATTTACTTCTTAATAATGTATATTACAACCGCAATAACTAATGTAACACCAGTGGCTACTACCATTTTCTTATTCACAGCAGTACCGATTTCAATTGCAGTAATGTCGTTTACAACTGTTTTCTTTTTCCTAAGAGATCCATTAATAAAAGGATATTTCAGTTATCCAATTAAAGTGCTACTTCTTCTAGGAACGGTCTCATATTTCTTCTATGCAAATTACGGGTTAGTATACAATTCCTTAGGAATTTATCCATTGATAGCTTTGGTTTATGTACCATTCATTATCATCCCGCTAATCAGAAAGGAAAAGGTTGGAACACTACTTCTTTCCATTGCTGGAGAAAATAAACATAAAGCATTGAAGAAGCTACTTATTAGAAAAGATGTAAACTTTGATGTTTTAGAGAAAACTTTCTATAAATCACCAACAATTTTCAGAAACTGGTTAGCCTTACTTTTATCAAAACGCGGAAAAAGAGAACCAACATTGAAGAATCTTGAAACTTCTTTAACAAGCAGTTTTCCTTTGGAGCGAGCTACTGCAGCGTTATGTTTCCTTTACCTGAATGAAGAAAATATCCTAGAAAGAATTATCATTCTCTTAGAAAATGATACAGAACCACGAGTAAGAAATGCAATAGCATATGGTTTACGATATACTGTAGATATCCACGAAGAACTATACAAAAGAGTAATTGATTCACAACACTACGAGGACGATGCTCAAGTACTGCAAACACTGAGAGAGACAATTTCCATACTAGATCAAGTCTTTTCCTCAAAGCTAGAAGAGGAGGAGGAAATAGGTCTGGAAGAGATTTAATGTTGATTTTCAGAAGCATGGAGTCTCTATTTTATTAATACTTAGTTTCCTTTGTTTCAGAGAATTGCTTATAAATCAGTGAATGACCAATGATATAATGAAGATTAGATTTGTTACAGATAGTGGTTCTGATATCGATTTTGATTATGCCGATAAACTAGGTGTCAAGATTGTTCCTTTAAGTGTGACATTCAGTGACGCTGAGGATGTTGTGCATTTTGAAGACAGAAAATTTGATTTAGAATCATATTACAAGAAATATATAATAGATGACGATTTCTCTGCAAAAACTGCACAACCCAACCCAGGAGCGTTTTTTAATGTTTATCAGGAACTTGCTGATGAGGATGCTAAGGAAATCATTGTTGTTACTTTGAGCTCAGGTTTAAGTGCAACAATAAACAGCGCACGCTTAGGTGCTAACATGCTCAAAAAGAAAGATGATTCCATAAAAATTCATCTTGTTGACGCACTAAATGCTTCCTACTCTGAAGTTTTCCTATTAGAGGAAGGAATCAGATTGAGAGATGAAGGAAAGTCTGGAGATGATATTGCTAACTTATTGAGAGATCATACAAAGAATATCAAAACATTCATACTCTTGCCATCTTTGAAATATTTGCGTAAAGGTGGAAGAATTTCTGTTACCAAATATATTCTTGGTACATTACTGAAAAAGAGACCAATAACTATTGTAAATAGTGAAGGTAAAAATGAAGTAGCTGCCACAGTAAAAGAGACAGATGAGGGGATTCATAAAATTATTGAACTAACAACAGAAAATTTCAGTAGATTCCCAAAACAGGTTTGTATTATTCATGGTAATAATCTTGAGAATGCTGAGCTTATGGAAAAGGCAGTTAAAAAACATATTAAAGATGCAAAAATAACGATAAAGTGTACAGGAGTTACTATTTCTGCACATACTGGACCAGATGTAGTTGCTTTAGTTTCTGAGTTCTAATAATTATTTTAGAATTATCCTAGCATCTACAGGAAAGATTCCATCTTCATTAGCTATAATCGGATTGATGTCCATTTCTGCTATGAAGTCTTTATTTTCCCAAGCTAATTGAGAAATCTTGACTAATAAATCAGATAACTGATCTTTGTTAACCTTTGGTTGCCCTCTAAATCCTTCAAGTAGAATTTTTGCTTTAATCTCTTCAATTGCGCCTAGAGCTTGTTCTTTTGTAACAGGACACATTCTAAAAACAACGTCTTTTATAGCTTCTACAAGAACACCACCCACACCAAAGAGAATTACAGGACCAAATGTTGAATCAGTGCTGGTACCAATAATTAATTCAAGCCCTTTCTTGACCATTTTTTCAACAAGCACACCAGCGATGTCAACATTGTCAAACCTTCTCATAAAATCAACATATGTTTCTTTAACTTCTTGTTCATTTGATAAGCTTATTACAACAGCACCGGAATCAGTTTTGTGCATAACATCCTTTGACATAAGTTTTAGTACAACTGGAAAGCCAAATTCTTTTGCAGATTCTATTGCTTCTACTTCTTTCAAAACTAGTTTTGATGGAGGAATAAGTATATTCATGTTTTGTAAAACTTGTTTAGCTTCATGCTCCAACAACCAACTTCTATTTTCTTGCTTTGTTTTTTCAAATAACTCTCTATTATTCATTATTAATCCTCCAGATGTATTGATTTTGGATCTACTCCATGTTTTCTGAGATATTTCGTATAATCAACAAGCATCCCTAGTGCTCTAACTGCTCGTCCAGGACTTGGGAAAACTGGTATGTCTTTAGCAAGTAATTTATTTGTAGCTTTAGTTCCTTCTTCACCACCTATTAAGGCAGTTACAAATGGTTTTTTCTTCTTCTGCGCAAACTCGCTTGTATATTTGACATAATCATTAATATCTAAATCAGGGATACAAGGAATGTTTAGATTAACAATAGCATCTACATTTGGATCATTATAAACTGCTTCAAATGCATCCCGATAATCTTCAGCAGTTGCACTTCCAGTGAGATCAACGGGATTACCAGTAGAATAGAAAATTGGAAAAGTTTCATCAAGTTTTTTCTGAACATCGGTTGAGAATTCTGCTAATTTCAAATTACAATCTGAAACCATATCGGATGCCATGACACCGGCCCCACCACCATCTGTGATGATTGCAACTCTGTCTCCTAGTGGAAGTGGTTGGGTACCAAAAGCCAAAACACAATCTGCTAATTCATCCCAGGTAATTACTCGAAGGATTCCAGCTTCATCCAAGAGATCATCGACTATTGCATCGTTGGATGATAGAGCAGCTGTATGCGAGGCCCCTGCTTTCGCTCCGGTTTCAGTTCGATTTGCCTTTATTCCCATAATTGGTTTTTTCAAAGAAACTTTTCTAGCCGTTTCCATAAATTTCCTACCGTTTTTGAAGTCTTCCAAATAAATGATAATCATTTTTGTGTCAGAATCCCCCCCAATATATTCTAGAGAATCTGTTTCGTTGATATCGCTAGCATTTCCATATGATACGAACTTAGAAACCCACTGACCAGTTCCCAAACCTGAGAGTTGATCAATAAAGGCTGCACCAAATGCGCCACTTTGTGTAAATATTGAAACAGGACCACTTTTTGGACGCTTTAATTTTGAATCAGGTAAGAACATTGTATCAATTCCAAGAGCAGGAGAATAAATGCCAAGACAATTAGGACCGATCACATTGAGATTATACTTTTTCATTATCTCATACATCTGATTCTGTAAAATAATCCCTTCCTCTCCGATTTCACTAAAGCCCCCAGTTGTAACAATGATATTTTTGATGCCTTTTTCTCCACATTGCTCTAATGCTTGTGGAGCATATTTTGCAGGTACTATTATACAAGCTGCATCAATATCATCTTCAACGTCTAAAACAGATTGATACAATTTATTTCCATACAACTCTCCTCCTCGAGGATTAACCAGAAAGGTTTTTCCTGGGAAAGAGTTAACGAAATTATATGCTACTACATTTCCAGGTTTGTTGGGGGTTGTGGATGCTCCCACAACACAGAAGGACTTTATATTGAAGAAATTCTCAAGCCTTGCAGTCATTATTATCAGTGGTCATAGAGTGGAAAGTAATAAAAATATTTGCAATAATGCTCAATAAATGTTCTTAGAAACAACTTTCTGGTTTCCAAACAATTAAATAATTATATGTTCAATACAGAAACATGGCTAGAAATAGGTTATTATTTGATTTACTAGGAACTGTCATAGGTTTTGGAACTACTGGTTTATTAATATTCTTTAGTAGTATCCAAACAAATGAAACAGCAATTATATTAAGCATATTTGGTCTTCTTGGAGGAGCACTTCTTTTAGGTTTCTTCAGTTATAGAAACGATGGTGTAAAAATTGCTGCAATATTCTGGGGAATAATAATAGTTGGTAGTATAATACTTGGTGTTATACTAATTATTGGTGCCTCAACTTTTCTTGAAGGTTTCGTAGAAGACATTTTAACAGCTCTAATTGGTCCCATCTTTGCCGTAATATTGATAGTACTGGCAATAGTATTTATGGTAGGAAGTGTTGTAATTGGAGGGATATTCATAGGGGTTACTGCAATTGGATCTGCAATTGGCGAGGCTGTATGGAAGGATAAAAAGGATAAGAAATTCACTGCTAGTCCAGGTCAAACATATGTTCCATCACAAGATGCTTATCAACCAGTAACCCCAGCAAAACCGCAAGGATCTACGGCTATAGTATGCAAGAATTGTAATGTAAGTAATCCTGGTGGAGATAAATTCTGTACAAATTGTGGTGCAAAATTGTAAGCATCACTATTTATATTTTTTATTTTTTGTTTAGAACATAATTTTTTTATCGTTATTTCTTTAATTCAACTCATGAATCTGAATAACTTTTCTCCTATCTACTGGAGTTCTTCTTATCAAAGAGAAGTGGAAGCGAAGATAATAGGCAAAAACAAAAATGAAGTTAAGGTTGATAAAACACTATTCTATCCTAGTGGAGGAGGGCAACTGTCAGATCTTGGAATAATTGTTTACCAACAGCAAGAGATCAAAGTAGTAGGTATATTGAAAAGAGAGGATGGAAATTGGCTTCAGATCGATTCTGTTGGAGATTCAATTTTAGAAGAAGGAGTAGAGGTTTTACTCCAACTAGATTGGGATAGAAGATATTCTTTTATGAAATCTCATTCTTCTCAGCATCTTATTTCACATGTTTTGAAACGATTATTTGATGTTGAAACGCTAAAAGCCAACTTTGACGATGAAAAAATAGATATTGAAATTTCAAGAAGCTTATCTGAGGCAGAGATATTAGAAGTATTACAAGAGTCTAATAGATTAATAAACGAGGGGGCTGAGGTTATCTCTATCATTGTGGATAAAGATGAATATAAGAGAAAATATAGAGATGATGCAAGAGGAAAAATCTCAAATGAAAATATTGTGAGATTAATACAACTTGGAGAAGGAGAGGGATTCGATTTAACTTGTTGTGGAGGAGTTCATGTTAAAAATCTTTCAGAAATTAACGGAATATTCCTTGATACTTTCAAAGGTAATTCACTAAAATTCTACATAGATAAACATGGAATTGATTCAGTGAATAAACAAAGGATTCTAATGATATATCTCGAAGAAGCTACAGCAAAAAAGGGAGAAAAACTTGTTGAGATGTTAATAAATAAATTAAATGAAGGTAGAATCCTGCAGGAAGGAAATCTTAGACTCCTCAAAATGATTTTCGCCAAGATAGATTATAGGTGTCAAGAAATAAATGATAAAAAAGTAGTGCTTCTGAACCTGCCTGAAATCGATAGACAAGTTCTACAGTCAGCAGCTAGAGAATTAGAAAAAGGATTTCTCACTGTGGTTTTAGGTAGAAATGATATTCTTTACTTCATATCAACTGATGGGGAGCTAAGCGCAAAAGAAATCAATGACCTAATAATTGAAAAGACAGGTTCAAAGGGAGGTGGAAACAAAGGCTTTGCCCAAGTTAATGCAAAAAATATTGAAGATCCTCTTAGTTTAGTTAAAGAGGTTCTAACAATGTTTAGTTAATAGTAATCGTCTTTCGGACCCACATATGTATAAGTAACTGGATCTGATTTCTCGTTTTTCTGAACTTTCTTATCATCAATTAGTTTATTGAGATGTGCTTCCATATTCACTTTTGGAGCCATCATCATATAAGGATGATACCATACTATTCCTTGAGAATCATGCACTCTTTCTATTAACTCATCTTGAGTAAGATATTTTTGCTCAGTCATAGCCATTAAGAGCTGACTCTCAAACTGCATGAATGATTCTTTAACATCACGGATGTATGGTGAGATGTGTCTAGCTTCTTGATAACCATCATGAGCTGGACATAAAACGGAAATTTTTGCCTTTTCAAGGAATTCAATATTCTTGAACCATCTTTTATAGTTTCCAGTATAATCTATGATGTAACTACTTGGAAGGGCAGGATAGATATTCAAAGCATCTCCAGTAAACATGGTGCGTTCAGTTGTAGAGAAAAACATACTATGTCCAGAGCATGTCCCATCAAAATTTACAACCATTATTTTAGTATCTCCAATATCAAATTTATCTCCATCTTTGAAATAGATGTCAGGTTTAAATTTATCCAAATCATCAAAAGGATCTTTTTTTACTGCAAAATAAAGACGTTCTTTTCTTGAAAACTTGAAATTAATTGCCCTTAATTCATCCTTAGGATCTTCCATTACGCGCTTTAATTTTTCATGTATAGCAACTTGAGCATTTGGAAAAATTTTCTTTAGTTTGTAAACACCACCCATTATATCGGGATATGCATGTGTCAAGAAGAGGTATTTTACATCTTTTACATCCTTACCTTTGTTAAAGATAGCTTCTTGGAAATCAGTTTCAATTGTACCACGTTTTCCAGTATTTATGATTGCAAAAGAATTCTTTCCAACTATATATCCTCGGTTTTTTTCTCCCCCATCTCCCGATGGTCCTTCAACTACTGTTAATCTTTCATTGATATCGTGTATAGAGTCTCTTATCATAATAAACACCTTTTATCTTGCTTCTGCAAGGATATTTGCAACGGTTTTACTCACTTTCTTCATTCTATCAATTTCCACTGATTTCTCTTGTTTATATTTTCCATATTCTTTTTCAGAAATCTCACCAGTTTGTGAATTGACATAAAGAATTTCTAGATCTCTCTGTAAAGTTTTCATTTTGTTCTCCAAAGCGTCAAAGGTCTTTCTCATCTTTGCTAATTCAACATTAAGCTTAAGTTCTAGATTTTTGATGTTTTTCTTGAACTTAGTTTCCATTTCTTCTAGTGTAGCTCTACTTACTGCTTTATCTCCCTTAAGACCACTTAGTTTTTTGAGTTTCTTCTTCTCATTATTTCTATCTTCTATAATTTCTTCTATGGGTAAAATAGCTGAAAAGTTCTCAAATTTATCTTCTAAAGCAGAAATAGCTTCAACCTCTTCCTTCAATTCTTTTATTCTGGGTAAGGCTTCATTTCTAGGAATGAGTTTGTTTTTGACACGATCAAGTAGTTTATTGATTTCGTCATTTAAATCGACCTTGTTTTTAAGAAGAGCATTATAATCTTCTCTTTTAACAATGACATCAGCAATACGCTCTACTAGCTCGTCATCTGTTAGTTCTTTCTTCTCTTCTTCTTCTTCGATTTTGATTTCTTCCACTTCTAATGGCTCATAAAGCATTCCAGTAGGCGATTCAGGATCTTCAGTGGCTATTTCAACTACTTCGTCCTTTACAATAAACTCCTCTGAATCTTCTTTGTGAACTAATCTTGCGCCACATTTTCGACAAAAATTCCATTGAGATTGAACAGGGTTTTTACAGTAATGACATTCTACCATATAATTCACCTTTCTTAAGATAGAAAAGAGGTTATCCTTAAAAAAGATAATCTTTTGCAGATATATAATTATGCATAAAATTACCATTTGTTCAAAAAACCCTGTGAAAATTCAAGCAGTTAAGGAAGCTTTTGAATCTCACTTCTTAGAAATTGAGTACAAAACTCTAGATTTGAGTCAATATGAAGGTGTTTCAAACCAACCTATGTCATCTGAAGAAACTCTAAAATCAGCTTTAAGTAGATTAAAAATCGCAAGAACATTAGAAGAATCGGATTATTATGTGAGTCTTGAAGGAGGATTAGGCAGGGATGCGTATGGATCTTTTCTCACATGGTACATTTGTGTAAGTAATAATAGAGAGAAGGAATCTATTTCAGGCGGAGGTAGGATGGCTATACCAGCAGTTATTTATGATACTCTCATCAATAATCCCGAAAGAGAGCTTGGTGAAATAATGGATGAACTAATTGGAGAGAACAATATAAAGCAGAAAGGTGGAAGTACAGCAATATTTACTGATAATAGAATTATGAGAAAAGATGTCTTTAAACGAGATGTTATACTAGCCTTAGTTCCATTTGTAAATTCAACTTTTAGAAGGATTGAAAGAGCAACCAACACTTGAATACAAAAAAAATTGCAATTTTGTATAAAAAGCACATTTTATAAATGTTATATACAATGCTCAAACAAATATAGATGAGTGATATCATGAAAGACAAAGTGCAAGCAACTTTAAACGAAATTCGAGTAGCTCTACAACAAGATGGTGGAGATATTGAGCTTAAAGATGTTGATGAGGAAACAGGAACAGTTCGTGTTGAACTTCAAGGTGCATGTAGAGGTTGTCCTTATAGTCAACTAACACTTACCGGTTATGTCGAAAAAGTTCTAAAGGAACGTGTTCCTGGCGTCAAACAAGTTGTCAATGTCAACTTAGAAGCGATGCAAACCTAAAAAGACTTACATAAAGTTTTTTTATTCTATTATTCTTTCTATTGTTATTAACTGAGGACACTACAAATGCCAAAAACTCTTCCTGCAGAAATCTTAGCTCACCAAAACAGAATCAGTCCAGAAATACGTGAATTTTTCATTGAAACCCTACAAGGATCATTTACAACAGATGCATCCATACAATTAGGTAGGACACTATGGCATATTGTTGATGATCCTGTTTACGAGGGAGATGAAGAATTAAAATATCTTGCGAGCAAGATTGGAGTAATGGTTGGTCAATATGATTTGGCAATAAAATGTTTAACTGATTCCATTGTTGGAACTAAAGTATGGGGTAGTGTTGCTCTTTTTGAGATTGGTGAAATAGATCAAGCATTTAGTAATTTACAAGATATTATTGAAAATGAGAATACTGACTTCTTACCTTTGATAGAAGCCATTTTCTGGATAGTATACATCAAATATCAAATAGGAGATACAGAAAACCTTGAATCTTACAAAAATAGATTGAATGAAATTTTTACTGAAAGGAATATTAGACTATTACCTCAACACCTTCATCAAATTAAAGATTTTATTGAAGGAATTATTGAGCTACAATCTGCTAATAATATTTCAGGTTTAAAGAGCATTGAAGACTTTCTGGATGAAAGAGAAGCGGTATCTGATCAGTATTGGCAATTGTTAGCCCTTCTTACTCTTGGAGAACAAACATTAGATTCGTCTGATTATATTTCCTCTGAAAAAATCTATTCAAGAGCAAAACTTCTTGGAACTAATCTTTCTAATATTTCTCTTACTAGTGCCGCTGAAGTAGGGTTAATCCATGTCCATTATCTTAAAGGGGAACTCAAAGTTGGAAACATCTTATCTGCCCAGACAATTGACAGATTACAAGGTATGTCACAGTATCATCTTGGAAAAGCTCATTTTGCTAAAGGTAGGATCTTAGCAAAATTAGGTCATCATCAAATGGCTAGAAATAATTTTAATACATCTTATTCTTTAGCAAAACAATATCGAGATTATAATAGAGCGTTTCTTTCTCTAATTGCAACCGCTGATAACTATATTTCAATAAATGAAAGAGAGAAAGCTCAAGAATTATACGATAAAGCTTACAACCAAATTGTCAATATTGCAAATAAAAGACAGTTCGCTAAAGCATTGGTACAAATTGCTGTTGGAGACTTTCGTCAAGGAAATATCCAGAGTGCAATAACAAGAGTTAACCAGATTGAAACACTTTCTGAAGAAATTCTGTATCAAAAAGGTAAAACAGATGCCCTTAGATTAAGAGCTCAAATTTCTATAAGTTTAAATGAAGACATTAAGAAACAGATTTTCATTCTCAAAGCTTGTCAAATTCTATATCTGGAAGTTGGAGACGAGGAAAGCAATGCAAATTGCGATATCTTAATTGCAGAAGCAAATACTCGATTGGGTAATATAAATGAAGCTGCTTCACATTTAGAGAATGCAAAGAATTTCTATCTCAAGATATCAGAAAGCTTGAAAATTGCTGAGATTAAAGAATTACAATCCTCTTTTGATTTAGATGAAGGTAGATTTGATGAAGCTCTTGTGAAGCTCCGATCAGCGTACAGTCATTATTCTGACATATTTGATCGAAATAGAAGAGTTAGATGTCTAAGAAAAGTTGCAGATATTCTAGCAATTAAGGGAGACTTCCGAGAGAGTATCAGCAGATATAAGAAAGTAGAAGGGATGATAGGAGATACTGAGAACCTAACTGAAAATGTAATAATCAATCTAAATAAAGCTAGAATTTACTTATATGAAGAGAAATTCTTAGAATCTTTGGAATCTTACAAAGTCGCTGAAAGCTACTTAATTGAACACAATATTAAAGAGGTTCTTAATGAGGTTCTTGTTGAAAAGAGCTTACTTCATATTTATAGCGGTAATTTTGAATTATTTGAGGAGACACTCATCCAGATTAAAGAGCAATTTGAAGACAAGGATGAAGTTGAACTAACACATAAGTTCCTTTATGCTGTTAAGCATATTAAAATGGAACAATTTAACGAAGCTTATTCATACTTAACAGACGTATTACAAAAAACATTCGAAAATGCGCAACTAATCTCTGTAAGTGTATTGTTCAATTTGATTTTTGTAATAGTCAAATTAAATACTAATAATCTTACGGAAAGTTTTGTTGCAGAAGAAATAAATAATTACTTCGGTTACATCAGCGGAATTACACAGGAATTCAATTATTTTTATTTAAAAGGTTTAGGTTTTCTTGTTGAATTATTGTGGAGAGTTATAGAAAAGGGAGATAAAAATTACAATGAGATTCTAGTGCAGGCTTCAGAATACTATGCAAGTACTGGTATAGAAACATTTGGAAGCAAACTTCTAGTTCTACAATACAATATTGGATTATGGGAAGATCAAGAGGATTTAAGATTAAAAGAGATACTTGGAATAACAAAAAAATATGCTTCACAAGAAGAAGCATTTTTAGAATTCTTGAAAGATTCTACTAGAGCTATGTTAATTGAAAAAATACTAGAAACCGAAAAAAACTTTCTGGAAAGTATGCTGAAAGAAGAATCTTCAAAATAACAAAAACTCTTATTTTAAATTTTCAAGAGCTTGTTCAACCACTTGAGAAGATAAACCAATATAGTTTTTTGGATCAAGAATTCTATCTATTTCTTTTTCGCTGAAAAATTCCATAATAATAGCATTGTTTTTTACAGCTTCAACAAAGTTTTCTTCGTTTGATAGTTGTTTCAACATTTCATGAGCTCGCTGCCTTCCGAGTTTACTAGCTAATTCTATCATGAGATTCTCAGCACATTGAGCTCCTTTACGCAGATAGAGATTTGCTTCTATTTTGTCTAAGTTTAGATGTAAAGTTTTCAGAACGCCATTCATTTGAAGAAGAATATAGTGAGTTAAGATGGATGTTTCGGCCAAAATAACTCTTTCTGAACTAGAGTTAGTTAAATCTCTTTCATGCTCTAAACAAATGTTATCAAGTCCTGTTTGAATATTGCCTCGAATAACACGTGCTAATCCACAAATCCTTTCACTTTTTTCCGGATTCCTCTTTTGTGGCATTGTTGAAGATCCCACTTGAGTTTTAGTGAAAGATTCCCTAACCTCATCAATCTCAGTTCTTTGTAAATTTCTAATTTCTCTAGCAAAATGATCTAGAACAGTTGCGATAAGACCTAGTGAATAAATGAAATTTGAGTATACTACTCTAGTAACAACTTGTGTTGTGATAGGTAAACGTGTTAGACCTAATCGTTCTAAAACTATTCTTTCAACTTCCATAGTTCGGAATGAGGCGTAATTACCAACAGCTCCGGACATCTTTCCAAAGTTAATAGCGGAGTTTTCCAATGTTTTTTTTGCTAAATATAATTCATTTAAGAAATTGGTGAATTTCATCCCGTAGGTTGTAGGAACAGCATGAATACCATGTGTTCTCCCTATACAAGCTAAATCTTTGTGTTTCAAAGCCAACTTAGTTGTAGTTTTCATAGTTTCAGTAATTGATTCAAGAATCATCTTCTTTGCTTCAAGTAGTTGTAAACCTCTGACTGTATCTTGTATATCATAAGAAGTAGCACCTAAATGAACATACCCTCCAGCATCTCCGCATTGCTCTGATATTGCAAGCACTACACTCATTAAATCATGATGAATTTCTTTTTCTATTTCTTTAACTCTTTCAAGTTTTACGGTTTTAGGTGAACATTTCTCTTTGATTACTGTAAAAGCGGTTTCTGGTATTTTACCAATTTTATAATTTGCATATGCCAATTCTTTCTCAACAAGGAGTTGAAGTTCAAACTTCTTTTGTTCTGAAAACACATTCTTCATTGATGTTTCATATCTACTTATTTCAAGCATATCGAACCCTCATTCTAACAAAACACAAATAACGCTTGCTAATATAAGTTTGACCGATAAAAACAAAAAAGAGAAGAAAAAATTAGGAAAATACCTTCTTTTTCCTTATAATGATAACTATGATAAGCAGTGTAGGGATTACAGCTAAGAAAGTATATGCATTTGTTTCGTCCGTTTTTGCAACTGGCCTATACGTTAAATCAAAATTATAGGACTCTGACTCAACTGTTAGACTTGTTGAATTAGTTATAGTTATTGTTTCAAAACTTCTGAAAAAGAGGGGGGCTTGTCTATGATATACCGTGTAACCTATCTTATAGAGATCATCACTATGTTCATGTCCATAAGCTGCAAATTCTATTGGGAATGATTTGATAAAACCCGCAGCATTACTATTAAAGTCGTAATGATAATAAAGTACATTTGCGGTTGCACTATTTTCACTCAAAATAATTCTTAACTGTTGTATTTCTGCTGAATTTAACCCCTCAAAGGAAGAACCAAATCCAACAAAATTCCAATCTAGATAAGAGAAGTTTTGATATCGAAGTGGTCCTAGATAATTATACCAGTTTTCTACTAAATTGTCAGGTACAAGGTTAGATGGAGAAAATTCATGATTTCCATGAATGTAATAAACTGGTAAATTAAGTGTGTCAAGA
>JAUWPI010000151.1 GCA_030611665.1 Candidatus Heimdallarchaeota archaeon
GGAGCAAATTGATGATGATGGAGATAAAATTATCACATGGATTGTAGAAACGCCTCGAATTAGAAAAAGCACAATTCTGAAAGTTTTAGTGTCAGGTGATACACCCCCATTATTTGAAATGTTTAAGGTTTTCATAGGAGATAAAGCGGAAAAAGTCGTATTAGAAAAAGAGACAACAGTTAGAAGAGAGATGGTTAAATCCCCATAATTTTCTTTATCTGTCTTACTGAGTTTAATGATTTAATGTAATAAGTTAAACGGAATTTCGATGTGTCTGTCTCCACAGAATTTATTTATGACTGCTAATAGTATTATTTCGAGCATGAAAAATCACTTTGATGTTATAGTAGTAGGAGCGGGTCCAGCTGGTGTTAGTGCGGCAATATCTTGTATTAACAACGGATTGAATATAGTTTTAGTGGATTCAAAAAAGAAGGGAAAAATAGGCGACAAAGTATGTGGAGAAGC
The DNA here is from genome assembly GCA_030611665.1 of Candidatus Heimdallarchaeota archaeon. Taxonomy (GTDB): domain Archaea; phylum Asgardarchaeota; class Heimdallarchaeia; order Heimdallarchaeales; family Heimdallarchaeaceae; genus UBA460. Next base: position 469 of record JAUWPI010000151.1, read on the forward strand.
TATCTCAAAAGAAACATCACATACAGCTTCAGATTTATTAAAAGTGCAATATCCTCATGGAGAAGAAATAAACGCTAATGTAAAAGAATTGGTTCTTCAAACAGCAATAGATGAAGATCATATTGCTTTACCTGCAATTGGTTATATGGTAGACCGGCACAAATATGGTCAAAGATTACTACATAATGCATTAGAGAGAGGAGTTAAATTACTAGACCAAACAAAAGTAATTAGAGCTATAATAAAAGAGAAGAAAGTCAGTGGAATAGTAATTAAACCACTGAATAAGGAAGAGGAGGAACTTCATTCAAAACTAGTTATTGATTGTAGTGGAGTAAGGGGTATAGTTAGAACGACAGTAGATGAATCTGTTGAACCATTTCTATACAACAAACTAACAAAATCAGATTACGCTTCATGTTATAGAGAAATAATTGAATTAAACAAAGAACATGATTTAGATGGAAAAATTGTTCTCAAGTATGAAAAAGATATACCTGCACCAGGTTATATCTGGTTTTTTGCTGATGGCAAAAAAAGGTTGAATTGTGGGACAGGATTCATCAAAGAAGGAAAAAATAAAGACAAAAGTGTAAAATCAGTCTACTTTGCTGCTATGGCAAAATACTATCCTCCGGAAGCATATACTGTTTTAGATGGGAGAGGGGGAAACGTACCTATTCGTCCACCTTTATGGAACGCTGTTGCTCCTGGGGTATTAATAGCGGGGGACGCAGCTTTTCACGCAGACCCTTTGACAGCAGAAGGTCACGGTCCCGCTTTATTAGCAGGGTATTATGCAGGTGAAATAGCGAAGGAAGTAATTGAGAAAAATGAATATTCTACACAAGCTCTATGGAAGTATAACAGACATATCTTTTCCAGTTTCGGTTCAGAAAATGCTCGTAGTAGAATTTTAACATTAACATTGGAAAAACTAGGAGCAGAAAATCTTGAATTTCTCCTTAAGAGAAAGGTAATAACGCAAGCAGATTTAACTTCAGAAGGCATATTGAAGAAGAGTTCATTATCTTCTCTTCTAAAAAGGGCAATACGTTGTTTACCAAAAATAGGTTTGTTAGTCTTAATTAAAAGGACAATTGACGTAAACAAAGCTGTAGCAAAATTGTGTGATGAGTACCCTGAAACACCAGATCAGTTTGGAGAATGGGTGGCAAAAATAGAGAAGTTATATGAAAAGTTAAACTAATTCACACCCTTTCATTTAGTAATAAACTCTCAAACCATAATTCTTAAGTTAAATTAAAGGAAAAAAACGATAATGAATCATATTGAAGAAAATGAAGAATATGCTTTCAAACACTGGGCAACAGTTGTAAGTGAAGAAGCTGTAGAAAGATTTGGAAATAAACAAGTTGTTGCAACAGGTTGGGCACCTTCTGGACATTATCATGTAGGAAACTTCAAAGAAGCTGTGACTTGTAGAGCTATCCAAAGAGAATTAATCAACTTAGGAGCAAATTCCAAATATCTACTTAACATAGATGACTTAGATCCATTTGATAAAATACCTGCATTCTTCAAGAAAGATTATGAAAAATTGTTAGCTCCATACTTAGGACATGCAATAAACGAAGTACCAGATCCATTAGGGTGTCATGACTCCTACGCAGATCACTTCATTACTGACGCTTTAGCCATAATGAATGATTTTGATGTTAACCCAGAGCCATTCTATACTTCTAAATTGTATTTAGAGGGGAGATATGATAAGTACGCAAAACTATTTCTTGAGAAAAAAGAAGAAATGTACGAATTAACTGAAAGAATAACAGGATCGCGAATGGAAGATTTCTTTCTTATTCAGTGTCCTGAATGTAAGAATCTAGCATCTCCAAAAATAATTGATTATGAGTTTATTGATAATAAAATCAAAGTTGACCTGTTGTGTCAAAAAGAGAAACGGGGGTGCGGACAAAAATCATCTCTAATCTTAGGGGATACACTGTGGAAGATAAAATGGAGATTGGATTGGGCAGCTAGACAAGATTTCCTTGGAGTAACAGTAGAATCTTCAGGGAAAGATCATGGTGTTGCAGGGGGTTCTATAGATTCATCATTGACCATACATAAAGATATCTTCAAAAAGAAAAAATTACCTTTACTTATTCAACATGGTTTTCTAACTTTTGGAGGTAAAAAGCTAAGTGGCAGTAGTGGAAGTGGGATGCCAGTATCAGAGTTCCCGAAAATCTTAGAACCTGAAACATTTCTATATAAAATCTATAGACATAACCTCAGAACAGATTTTGATTTCAGAGTCGATTTTGATGTTCCTAGTATTGCAAGTGAGTATGACACTGCTGAGGAACTATTTTATGAGGAAGTAGAAATCGAACATCAAAAAACAAGAGAAAAAACCGTTAAGGCATATGAGTTAGCAAAGATACATCAAAAACCTTCTACAAAACCAATAAGGGTTGATTATGGTCACTTAGTTACTGTAATGCAAGTCTGTTTGTTTGACAAAGAACAAGTAATTCAAAAGTTAACCAAAGGGAAGATATTACCAAAAGATATCTCGAGTCAGGATATGGATTTATTCAACGAAAGATATGAGAAAGCAAAATATTGGATAGAAAATTATGCAAACGAAAATCTGAAATTCAAAATAGTTGATGACCCTAGATGTGATGATGTAAAAATAGTTGAGAAGGAAATATTGGAACAACTACTTAGTGCAATCAAAGAGATACCAGAAGGATATCATGGTGACGATATCACTCAAGACCTTTATAATTCTGCAAAAGAGGTTGATCTTAAGCCAACGCTATTCTTCAGAGCAATATATAGAATCATCTTAGGTAGAAAATCTGGACCAAGAGCTGGAACGTTAATTGATGCTTTAGGAAAAGATGAGGTAATAAGAATCCTAGAAAAAGCTCTAGATTGTTATTAAAACTGAAACACTTTGGAAAAAGAAAAAAAAAGGAATGTGAAAGTAGCTTTTCAATTCTCCTTATTCTTCCTTTGTTTGAGGTTCTACAAAGAAAGGAGAATATTCAGGATCTCTTTTCACTAATTCCAACACATTTACACCTAATTCGGTTAGTGACCAACCCCTTTCCTCTTGTTTGATTAGTCCTATTTGATTGAGTGACTTGGAATGTTTTCCAGTCTTTACATGAGAACGTATGGTGTCCAAGCCTATTTGTAGTTTCTTTGATAGTTTCTTGTATCCAACCGCTCCCTTTGACAGTTCGATGAGGATAAGGCGTTTAGTTTTACCTAACCGTTCCACTATTTCTTCTAATTCTTCTGTGGCATTTATCACTCATTACCACCGGATTCGGTAAATCTTAATTAGAATATTAATATAAAAATTATCCGCATATTTCTACAGGCATTCTGGTGATTCTATTGTCCATTTACAAGTATCAGCGTTTCCCTCAACAATACATTTAATAGAAACCGCAAAACTATATTTTCAAATGGTTCACAAAGTATGTTTTAGTGTTTTTGATGACACAGTAGGAACCAGAGCCGTTCATTACGAGAATTTAACCGAAGAAGAGGCTCAAAAAGTTTCTATTCGAATGCTTATGGGTGCTGCTGCTACAGATTTTCTTAAAGAATCAAGTGCCGTTATGCCTTTGCATGATATAGGTGGAGTTGCTTATTCGTTTTTCTTTGGGGTCCCATGTAAAAGTAAACGCTCTCCCATTACCATGGCCTGTTTAACTTATATCATTCCTGAAGATTTACAATCACAGCTTTACACAAAAGTTCCTGTTTTCAATTATAACAGCTCAAATGTTTCTAAACAAATATCTGGTTTGTTACTTTACGAGCCAAGTTATGAGATGGATGATTCCTTAAGAGCAAGAATCACTAAGTGGGGCGAAAATATCAAATCCGTTCTAGAGTCAAAACCAGAGGATGATTCTGGTGTTCAAACTGTCGAGATTGATAGAACAACTGCCTCACCTTACTTTTTTATGCGTTTAGTGAGCAAAGGGCAAGATAGGGTAGTTCATTCTCTTGTTAACGGAAAACCAATAGCTGTTGTCTGTTCTAATGAGATGGTCAAACCATTCTTATCTTCATTACAAGCTTTTCAACCAAGGAGAGAACTGCTAGTATCCTTATTTCCATCCGGTTATGTATCTCCTGATCAATTCGATGTTCTATTCACCACTCCTGATTTGATTTCAAATTATCCAAATAGTGTAATTTGCGATTTAACTGTTGGTAAAGCTAAAGGAGGAGAAGAAAGTGAGTTCAGCAAAGAAATCCTCAAGAAATTGCAGGAAGATGTTGAAGCAGGTGGACATGATCATAAGAGAATCATTGAGTCATCTATACTCAAATTAGAAGGAGAAGTTATTAAAATCATAAGATATTCTGGAACAAGTGTTATTTCTCAGTATTATGCTCTAACTACAAATCCAAAACAACAATTTTCTAGATTAGGAGAATCTGAAATCGATATGGCTTTCCAGATTGCCTATACAAGATATCCCGAATATGCTTCAAAAATAGATACACTATACCAGGATGTCACTGGAAAGAAAAGAAAGTTTGGAATTTAAATAAATTGGAAAGCTAGGTAATGGCTTTTCTGTTTTCAATTTTTCCAAAATATAATTGGTACTTTGATTCATCACACATTACTTTTTTATGTTAAAGTGAGATTCAGTAATTATGAGTATTGATTCCATAACTGACAGTTTACTAGAACTGGGACCAAAAATTGTTGCTCTCGTAGGAGCAGGAATATCCAAAGCTTCCGGAATGCCTACTTTCAGAGGAGAAGATGGTCTTTGGAATCAATATCACGCCCAAGATTTAGCTACTCCCTATGCATTTAACAACAATCCAAATTTAGTATGGGAGTGGTATAGAGCACGTATGAGAATCCTATTGGAAGCACAACCAAATCCAGCACATGAAGCTTTAACGAAATTGGAAGAGGCTGGACTATTAATAGGTGTTATTACACAGAATGTAGATGGGTTGCACGAAATAGCAAAAACCAAGAAGATAGTGGAAGTACACGGTAGAATAAGGTATGCTCGATGTCAAGTTTGTGACTATATTCAAAGATGGGACAACAAGGAATTTGCAGAGCAGAAAGATATCATTCCCAAATGTCCAAAATGCAAAAATAACTTACTTCGACCTGATGTAGTCTGGTTTGGAGAACCTTTAGATCAAATCAAATGGCAGGAAGCAGTTCAATGGATTAATCAAGCAAATATTGTTTTGATTATAGGTACATCGGGAGTTGTTCATCCTGTTGCATCATTACCTTGGTTAGCAAAGAAAAATGATGCTGTTCTTCTTGAATTTAACATCGAAGAAACACCCCTTACAGCTATTTCAGATCACTCTTTCTTTGGACCTTGCGAAACTATTTTACCAGAGTTTTCTGATTTGTTAATCAAGAAATATATTGGAGGGTACAAAAACAATGGCTGATAATTCGATAAAAAGAGTAGAAATTATCGTTACTGGTATAGTTCAAGGAGTCTTTTTTAGAGCATCTACTAGAGATTATGCTAATAAATTGAATTTAGTGGGTACTGTAAGAAACCTTAGAGATGGAACTGTAGAAATAATAGCAGAAGGCAAGGAAGAGAAACTATTCAATCTCATAGGTTATGCAAAGAGAGGTCCCCCCTCCTCAAAAGTTTACAATATTGATGTTAAATGGAAAGAAGCGGAAGGAAAATTAAATAGGTTCAAGTTAATATATTAGTTCAAACTCAATATTCAAAAAGCAAATAATATTAAATAACGAGACGAAAAAAATGACAGGCGATATTGAACGTATTATCAGAGAGAAAATTGTCAAACTAGGTTTAAAGGACACAGAACTGGTTCATTTTGGGTCAATTGCAAAATTACCTACACAACATGGTGAATTTGACATTATTGGTTTTTTAAGTTTGAGAGATATGAAAGATCACACAATTATCATAAGAGGAAATCCCATAGGAAAAGAAAATGTTCCTATGAGAATCCATTCTGAATGTCTGACAGGAGATGCTTTTACATCTCTGAGATGCGATTGCAGAGAACAGTTAGAATTTGCTATGGATTATCTTGCAAAAGAGAGATATGGCATTCTTATATATTTAAGACAAGAAGGGAGAGGAATTGGGTTGTTTAACAAATTGAAAACCTACACATTACAAGAAATGGGATATGATACTAATGAAGCTAACGAATTACTAGGATTCAATAAGGATGAAAGGTCATATTTAGTAGCTATTGATGCATTAAAGGCATTAAAAATCCAATCTGTTAAATTGATGACGAATAACCCAAAGAAAGTTGCTGGGCTCTGTGAAGCAGGTATTGATGTTACAGATAGAATACCAGTCGCAATCAAACCGAATGTTTATAACGTAAAGTATCTAAGTACAAAGTCGGATGATGGGCATCTGATGGGATCTGGAGATTTGTATTGTCAAGACGAGAGTGAAGAAGGAACTGAGGAATAACCTCATTCCTAGTAATTTTCATTCTTCTATGTCTTCTAAATC
>JAUWPI010000152.1 GCA_030611665.1 Candidatus Heimdallarchaeota archaeon
AATAATTCCTTCATCAAATCCTGAAATGGAAGGAAATCTCACAATCCCTGGTATAATTTTTACTCTTATGATATTTTATTCAATAGTTGATGGAGCTAATTATTCTGCTGCAAAGTATGATCAGCTCTTATCAGATGAAAAATATGTCTTATCATTTACATTTTGGTTTATGATTGTATCTTTAATACTAATATTTCTAATCCTTCTTACACTCATTTATATCAAGTACCTTGTGAGAAAGGACACTGTAAATATTGAGCAAACACAAAAATGATCTACATTCCTACTTAATTTGAAAGAAAACAAAAAACAGAGGATGTATGGTGAGCTTATTGTCTAACGCGGTTTTTCTCTTTTCATTTTCCGCAAAATAATAGCTATAGAAAATGCAACAAATTTTTTTGAACTTGATTGTAAATTCAAAAGATGCTCTTAAACAAGGTGGGAAAATTCAAATTTCAACCCAGTTAATTCATTCATCTGAAGTGAAAGACTTTGAATCAATAAATATACCAATGCCAGACACTAATTTTGTAAATATACGTGTATTCGATAATGGAGAAGGAATTACTAAACAAGAGTTAAACAAAGTTTTTGAACCATTTTATACTACAAAATCTACAGGAGAAGGAAGTGGTTTAGGCTTATCTCAGGTTTATGGTTTAACCAGACAATATAACGGTTATATAAACTTAAAGAGCACTAAAGGAGAGTTTACACAAGTTGATATCTTCTTTCCTTTGTATGAAAATTAACCTTTTAATCTCATTAATACAAAAAGGATATAAATATAATAAAAAAGGATATAAAGATAATAAAAAAGGATATCACGAATTGTTTTATGTCTCTTATAACAAAAATTATGGATTTCATGTTTGAAAAAATAGGTATACCAGAATTTGAGAAAATTATTGAAATCGAAAATGCTCTTATTGAAGAAGATGGGGTGCTTGGTTTTTCATCAAAATCTGCTCCAAGATTTGATATTCCAATTGAAGCTAGTAAACGTAAGGGCGTAAACTTATTCATAACTCCAAGAATCTTACCTCACATTTTATCTAGCGCGAAGAATATGCGAAAGTCATTCAAAGATCTTCAACATAATCCTGCAAAACCAAAAGTAGAAATTAGTAGCAAAGATTTAGCTGATCTTAAGAAAATTGCTGAATCAGTAGGTGTATATGATCTTGGGTTTACAAAGGTTCCTCATGAATTGATTTTCCAAAATAAATCGTTACTTTATGATAATGCAATTGTTCTAGTCATGAAAATGGATAATCAGCTGATAAATACTGCTCCCAGTAAAAAAGCGCTCAAGAATATTTGGTATACATACGATTATCTAGGTAGAGCAACGATGAAAATTGCTAAATTTCTGAGACAAAGAGGTTATTCATCTCAAGCATCTCATCCTTTGGGTGGGATAGTTTTATACCCTCGACTAGCAGAAAAGGCAGGATTAGGTTCTTTTGGTAAAGCAGGATTATTAATAACGCCTGTAAACGGGTCTACTGTGCGTTTAGCAGCAGTTTTTACAAGCATTCAAAATCTTCCAATAACTGGTGAAAATGAACATTCTTGGATAGGGGAGTTTTGTAAAACATGTCTTAAGTGTATAAAAGAATGCCCTCCACAAGCAATCTTGAAAGATCCAATAAAACATAATACTGGTAGGGTTACACATATTGATAACGAGAAATGCTTCCCCTATTTTGCAGAAAATTATGCTTGCACGATTTGTATCAAGGTGTGTCCTTTTAATAATACTAGCTATGAAAAAATAAAAGTAGTTTTTGAAAAAAGAAAGTAAGAAGAGAGTACTGATATCACATTTCTTTTTCTTTTTCTATGGGAAAAGTAAGCTTGAATTTTGTTCCCTTGTTCACTTCTGATTCAAATGATATCTTACTGAAGTGTTGTTCCATTATTTCGTACACCCATAATAGTCCTAGCCCTGTACCTTCCTCTATGGATTTTGTTGTAAAGCTTTCCTTGCCAATCTTATCTATAACATCAGAAGACACTCCAACTCCAGTATCTTCAATTTCAATTATCACGTTGTCTTTATTTTCATCCGTGAAAACATCAATTTTTATTTTTCCTTCAACCTCAATCGCTTGAGAAGCGTTTACAAGAAGATTCATAAGAACGTGTGAGATATCATTTTCTACACCTTTGATCATGGTTGGGCTTTGAGCAATATAACTGATATCAAGATTTTCACACTTATATCTCCATTTACCTCTGGTCATGGTTATTGCCGTTTCAAGCGCATCATAAATGTTGAAAACTGTTAACTCTCCTTTCCTTGAAACTCTTCGAAGTCTTTTGGAGACATCTCCTATTCTATAACATCCTTCTATCAGTCTTTCATTTAGTGAAATAAGTTTACTCATATCCACTTTTCCTTCTTGTAACAATACTCCTAAGAGTTCTGCATTGCCGAGTACATACTGTAAGGGGTTATTAATATCATGGCCTATACTACCGGCTAATCTTCCAAGCATAACAGCCCTTTCTTGATCCATTAATTGTGCAGCTTTGTCTTCTACCATCTCTTCTAATCTATGTGTGTATTCAGTCAGCTGATTTTCTAGCTCTTTGTAGCTAGTGACATTTCTAACTTGAACAATATATGCTTGAGGTTGTTTATTCTCATAAATAACAGAAATACTTGCACTCAAATTAATTACATATCCATCAGGGTTAGGCATGTCAAAATCAAGATTTATGTAACGTCCTTCTCTGTTTATTTCATCAGCAAGTGACAAGACTTTTTGTCCAAAATCTTCACCAATAAATTCTAGAAGGTTCTTACCAATTAGCTCCTCTTCTTTCTTAAAACCTAGAAAGACAACTGTTTGCTGATTTGCCATTAATACATTCAATTTTAGATCAGTTTTTATTATAGCATCTGGAGAAATTCCAACTAGGGTTTTGTAATTTTCAATACTTTCATGTAGTGCGGTTTCTGTCTTTTTTAATATTGTAACATCCATAAGACTTACAAGACTTCTATTTGTTCCAGGAATCAATGCTACTGTATAAACGAAATCTCTTTTTTCTCCTGATTTTGCGATAAGTTTTAGTTCTACAATTCTGGGAACAGAATCTGGATCGATTCTTCTTTGTTGATGGTATTGGATGATTCTTTCTCGTTCAATCTCAGGTAAGTGCTTCAAGAAACTTTCACCAACTATCTCTTCCTTTGAATAACCTGAAACTTTCTCGAATTGAGTGTTCATTAAGGAAACTGTTGTATCGGCTTCTACTATTACCATCGAGGATCCAGAATTTTCAAAAAGGACTTGGTACTGAAATTGTGATTCCTTTAAGGCTTTTTCCATTATTCTTTGTTGTGTTACGTCACGAATTGTTCCTTGAAAACCCAAAAATTTACCTGATTTAGATATTCTCTGCGTAGCTGTTAGAAGATTTGTTGTAATTGTCCCATCTTTTCTTTTGTACTTTATTTCATAATTTCTAACTGATTTTGCTCTCATAATATCTTCAAGAAATTTCTCTCTTGTTTCAGGACTATCGTATAAATCCATTGCATTTAGGTTGAGTATTTCTTCCTTGTTGTATCCTGACGTATCTAGAAAAGCTTGATTTCCATCAATTATCTTTCCTTCAGTATTAGTTATGAACATCGCATCAATTGAATTCTTAAACATTGAGCGATAGATATCTTCAGATTCTGATTCCAATGTTTCTTTATCTTTTAACTCATTATCAAGAGGTTTGTTGGAAGAATTATGTTTTTCATTCATTGACGTCACTCCATATCAATATTGAACAATAATAGTTTAATCTTTACTTTATTAAATTTGTTTCACTTGAAGTGAAAAATAGAAAAAAGAAAAAAGCAATTTTTAGATAAACGATTATATTTTCTCAGCAATCACTTTTAGTGTGCTTAGCATCTCTTTGAGTATATCTTCTTCATTTAATGATGAAGCGATTTCATTATCAGCTGTTACTGCTGCTTGACCTTTCATTCTAGAGAGAATGCTGCGTATCTTTTCAGTATATTCGTGAGTATTCTTTATTCCTACTAATTTCTGTTCTGGTCGAGTCTGTTGATTTGAACCTCCACTCATTCCTGCTGTTTCAATGCCAATAGAACCAAAGAGTGATCCGCCAAATAATCTGTCAAAAGGTCCTCTCCTTTGATTGAAGTTAGTTATATTTCGATAAGGTACTATTTTTCGACTTTTAGTTATGATACCTTTTTCAACAATTATTTCATGAGTTGTGAGTGTGTAATTGATTGCTCTGATATATATACTGGCAAATATCAATCCTAACATAAAAAAAGGTGCAGTAAAACCAAAAAACCATGGATAGACCATTGTCACAATTTCAACATAAGTATAATTTCCTTCTGCTATACTAATCAATAACATCAACAAACTGGCAATAGTTATATTAATAATATAGATTAATAACAACTCAACTGACCAGATTGTGAATAATGTTTTCTGTTCAGGTGTGAACTCTTCGAGTACTTTATGTTTGCCAATTTTTCCTAAATTCAAACTTTGGTCATTCATTTTTGTCCATGGAATCTTTTGTTTGGATAATTATAAACAATTTTGAAAAGAAAAGTTGTCAAACTCTTAAAATAATAGTAAATCGATGTTAAATCAGATAAAGTATTAATCATCAAACTTAGTATCTTATCAATACTGTTCGAAGTGATATTAATATGTTAGTCCCAGAACTTGCTTTTGAATCTGAATGGGTTCTTAAAGCTATAACAAATCAAATACGAAGAAAAATATTACATCTAATCAATAATTATGATTTTATGATTTATTCTGATCTTCTTCGTGAACTCAAACTTTCTACAGGTAAACTAAATTTTCATTTACGACAATTAACAGGATTAATAGAAAAAAAAGATGAGAAATCCTATATTTTAACTTCAATAGGAAATAAATCTTTGGATTTACTTCAACAATTAGAAGATTTAGAGGAAGATAAGCAAGAAATAACTGTACTTAAATCATCTATTGATAATTTACCAATAAAAATATTTGAACCTGCAAATGAAATATTGAAGAATTGGCGTATACAAATTTTAGTCATACTATTCCTTGCTTCGTTGATTTGGTCTTTGATATGTATCTTTGTTGAATCTTTATTTCCAAATTTGCTCCTTGAAGCCGAAGAGTTCTGGGCAATTTTCGCTAAAATTGCAATTGGTGTTTCAGTTTTACTAATAGTTTCTTTTGTTGCAATGCTTATTTCAAAGATCTATTTTCGAAGTCTAAAATATGAATTGCTGGATACAGAAATAATGATACATAAAGGAGTAATAACTGAAACTAAAACTATAATCCCGTTCAGAACTATAACAAATTTGTTGGTCAGAAGAGGACCGTTAGATAGATATTTTGGTACATCCACTTTAATTATTCAAACTGCTGGAGAAGGTAAAGTAACCAGACCAGAAGGAAAAATTATTGGCATTTATTATCCCCATAAATTACTTGAAGAAATAACGAATCTAGTAAGGCTTTTAGATTCTCCTAAATTTCTAAGAAAACATAATTTGATCTCTTCTTCACCTTTACCTATTAGAACTCTTTATGGAGAAATTCTAAATGAATTGAGAAATATTAAAGACAAAGTTTCAAAGCAAGTTGAAGAATGATTTCTATTAATTAGCTATATTTATATAAAATAGTTGTAAAAAACATACAGAGAATTGCTTAGGAGGAGATTTGTATTTATTCAAACAATTATTTACCTATGAGTCAGATTAAAGAAAAGATGAGTAAGAGCGCAAAGAGAGTTGCAATTACACAAATATTTCTCTTTCTATGTGCGATTATTGTGGGAGTTGTGCTTTACCAACTCATAATTGAACTCCTCAAAATCCCTCAAAGTGTATTGGAAGATCCTGATGCGTTAACCAACTACCTCGAATCAACATTGTCAGTGTATTTAGGTCCGTTGACAATTGTAATGTTCATGGGTTTTTTCATGTTTATCGTAAGTATAATTTATCTATTTTCCTTCTTACAACTTAGTTCAAGTATTGCCAAATTGGGTAATGTAGAACCAAAGGTAGGAGAAGTAGCAAAACGTACGAGCAATTTCCTTCGAATAAGTATCATTCTCCCAATTGTAGGTGTATTAGTGACTTTTATTAATCCAGAAATTACTATTTATATCTCCTATTTCATGTATATAGCTTCTGCAGCCTTAATGACTGTTAGTTATTTTTTCATTAGTAGTATCTTCAAAATCTTACATGAGTTGGGATTATTTCCCAAGAAGGAGAGTAGATTGATGTTCTATGGTCAAATAGTTTCTATTCTTTCAATTGCTCCAATTCTGTTTACTGGAATTAATATAACTTTAACACCTGTCATCATCGCTGGTGTAATCGCAGTGGGAGGTTTGACTTGTGTTACTATAGGCTTTTTTAGATTAAGTAAAGATGCTCTTTTGATAAAAGAAATACCAGTATCTGCAACATCAGTTATACAAGTACAAACAGGTTTCAAAGATCCTTCTATTTCTCCAAATACTACATCACCCCAATCTCATGAAATTATTGATGTCACAAACACTAATAGTGAATTAGAGGTAAGCTTCTGTTATAATTGTGGAGCTAAACTATTTACTAAAAGACAATATTGTGAAAATTGTGGTGTAGAGCTCGAAGAATAGTTAAACGATGGGTAATGTTTTTTTATTACCCAAAAGAGATTAATCTATGTCTAAACTTTTTACTCCTTTCAAAATTGGAAATTTACATGTTAAGAATCGATTTGTTAGATCAGCAACTACTTCTTATTGGTCAGATGATCAAGGAATACTCTCTGATCCCATCGTTAAACACTACAAAGAATTAGCAGAAACTCCACGGCGGTAAGACCTTTCAAGGCGCCTCCGGACCTGCCGTAGGGTGTTCTGCATGCCTCGACAATTACTACTT
>JAUWPI010000086.1 GCA_030611665.1 Candidatus Heimdallarchaeota archaeon
TGTTCATACTTACAAGCCCTATACACCTCTATTTTCTCTTTGTATTACCGACAAAATAGGCGTTCAAGTACTGGTACAAAATTCATGTCATAAGGTTTAAACTCTATGTGCTGGTCTTAGAGGTTTCCACATCCATATAAGAACCATACAGATGAAAGTTACAATTGTATACCAAATTAATTTCAAACTTGTACTAATCCAATTCCAGGCAAAAGAATAAGCAAATATCTCATATGCATAACATAGAGCAATTATATGTTTAACCCATTCAAATGCAAACCAAACACCAAAAACGGTGAAAGTATAAGCGATGCAAATCCATTTTACTCCAACCCACCAGGTTATACATGATTGTTTCTGGTTATCTTTCCACTCATTTACCTTTTCTAGTTTTGAATCCCGGTATTGCAAGCCAAGAGTTAATTTCTCCTGTTTCCAATTTAAGATCTCAGTCTGTTCACTTTTTTGGAAATCCAATGTTTCTTCATATTTTCCCTTAACAAATTTTAAGCAGTCTCCATCTTTTAATGCCATTATTATCACCCATTTTGAGAAGTATTAATCTTTCAAAGACTAGTATAATTATGTCATACCTTTATTTAAAGTTGTTTCATTAATAAAAATAAATTAACAATAAAAATGTTAGATATGGAATAAATTTCACGCAATAATTTTTAAAGGAACAGAGAACTAATATCTCGGTAATTGATTTGGTTTCTAAATATCCTGTTTTGGTACTCTGTGGTAGTGATAAGAAAAAACGAGATTTATTGAAATTCATAGATCCTGATGAAAAGTATGGTGTGAAAGGTTTGGTGCCATTTCTTGGTAAACGTATGATGGATTGGCAGATAGAAGAACTTATCAAATCACCTTATGTGGAAGAATTATATCTTCTAGGTGTCACAGAGGAGCAAGCTAATTTTGATTTTCATGTCAATTATGTACCTATCTCTGCTACATCTAATTATGGAGAAAAGCTAATAGCAGGTTTAAACTTCGTTCGAGCACAAGGTAAGAATTTTGAGAAATTTATTGTTTCTTCATCAGACACTCCCTGTATAACAGTTGATGCAATAAATGAGTTCTTCGAAGCAGTAGAAAAAAATGAGGAATATGATTATATTCAAGCTGTAATTTCTGAAGAATCTGTAAAAGCAATTTTTCCTGACCATGAACGTGTTGTAGGAAGGTTTACTGATATAAACGTCTTCCCAGGAGAGCTATTTGCAGTCAACGAGAAAGCAATAAATTCTTGTTCCAAACTGATTGATGAGTTTGGTCGAAGGCGTCGTTTAATTAAAAGAAGAGAAAGATCAAAAAAGACTAGTGCTTTGACACCAATAATTCGAATGGTTTTAAAAAGACCGAAAACTTGGTTTATTGTTATAAAATTTATACGAGGAAAGTTAGAACTCAAAGGAGCTGAAAAATTAATATCTATTATCAGTAAACTTAACGTGAAAGCAGTACTCTCTCATGATGGTGCATCAGGTATGGATATTGATTTACCAGAAGATTATGAGAAAGTAAAGAAATTTGTTAGCAAAACAAAAAACGTTCCCTTCACTGAGGGGATAAGTTAGAACAATATTAGCTGACTTTGAGTAATAATCTACTGTTGCAGTGCAATAATTATAAATTACTTAAACTATACTCATTTTAGTATGAGAAAATTTCCGGTTTTCTTATTTGCAGGAAGAGATGAGGTTCGAAGAGATTTACTTGTCCATCTTGATCCAGATGAGCAATATAAAGCTAAAAGTTTACTTCCATTTCTTGGAAAACCACTTGTTCAGTGGGTAATTGATGTCTTAGACCAATCTGAATATGTTGACAAAATCTATGTTCTTGGTTTAGATGAATCTGATGCAAATTTGAGAGGGAACCTTGAGTTTGTACCTGTCCGAAGCAAAGGTTCTCTTTATTCTAAATATAAAGCAGGATTAAAGCATCTCAGAAGTAAAAACATCAACCCTGCTAATATAATCATAACATTTTCTGATATTCCAGGTATGACGCTCGAAGGATTTAACAAATTCATGGAAGCGTTACAAGATAAAGTAGGATATGATTTTGTTCTAGGAGCTGTTCCAGCTGATATAATAGAGAAAGCAATACCAAATTCAGAAAGAGCTGTAGCACAAATAGGAAAACATTTCTTAGTTCAAGGAGATGTTCTATTTCTTAGTCCAAGAGTGATAGATGAAGGTAAAGATGCTATCATAAGTTTCTCAAATTTGCGTAAAAAACGCTCTTTCAGACAAATTTTGAAATTTATTGCTAAAAAACCTAAATCTTGGTCAAAACTTCTGAAGGTTTTTCTTAAAATTGCAACTTTGGAGGATGCGGTAGTAGGCTTTGAAAGAGCATTTGATTGTAAAGCGGATGTTGTTCTTCTTGACGATCCAGGAATTGGAATGGATATGGATCTACCAGGAGATTATGAAAAATTAGAAAAATATGTAAAGAAAATAAAAAAAGTAGAATAAAAGAATTTTAAATCTTAGCCGCATTTTTGAGAGGTTTCTTACCTTTCATGAAAGAGAATAACAATAACGTTACCGCTAAGATGAGGGCATACTTACACAGTATACTAGCAATAGCGACAGCATACTGTGGAAAGATAATAACCATCAAAAGCATAGGAACCATAAAGGCAAGAAATCCTATGAGCATAACAACTGCATATTTGTTCTCAATCTTATCTTTCCCCCAGATAAGATGTTCAACGAGGAACCAAATGCTGTATAAGAGAGAACTGTGATAAAAGGCGCCATACATTGCACTTATAGGTAGGTCATACGTTGGACTTATACTTATTACTCCAGTTGATTGATATGTTGCAAAGAAAGGATTACATTCTACAAACGCTATTGAGGCCGTATCAACAATAAAGTAAACAGAGAATCCTAAGGCTAAAGCAAATCCTAACCAATAGTCAGGGAATTTCCATTTTACAATCCTTGTACAAAGAAGGTATCCTACAGGTGGAAGAAACGTTAAGACCACGAAACCCATTCGTGTTATGAACCCTACATTCACTCCTATACATATGAGAAATTCCGATAGCTGATATAATTGTAATAAAGCTAGTAGTGCAACTATCAACCAGAAATGCGGATGATCTCTGTTGAAGATGATGACTACTATTAATATTGCAAGTTCTATTCCGAAGAATATTAATGAGACTAAACCATCCATTACCATTGCAAAGTGTGCAAACATTTCAAAGTTATAAACATTTCGAGAGAAAATGGATGTTTCTATTAAATGTTTCAACCAATCCTTTATATATTACATGCTAAACAGCTATTCTTTGTGGTGAAAGGTTAATTGACCAAAAAATTCCCTATTTTCTTAATGTCTGGTCGAGATAAAAACATCAGAAGAGAGATTATGCAAGTTTTAGATCCAGATGAAAAATACAAAGGAAAGTGTCTCTTACCCTTCCTAGGAAAGCCTGTTGCACAATGGGTAGTTGATGAATTAGTACAATCAAAACATGTTGAAGGAATATATAGTTTAGGTATATCGAAAGATGATTTGGATTTTGGTGATGCCGTTGAATACATACCTGTGGATTTTTTTGCAGATTTAAGTGAAAAATATGTCGCAGGTTACGAATATTTGAAATCTAGAGGAAAATCATTTGATGAATATGTTATATGTATGGCAGATACACCAGCCATAACTGTAGAAAAAATAGATGAATTCCTCGAGGCAATTATGGAGATGGAAGAATATGATTTCATCCTTTCTTTGGTTCCTTATGAACTCTGCAAAAAGGAATTTCCATATGCAGGGAGAGTAACAGGAGATTTTACAGATTGTCAGATCTTTCCAGGAGAAATGTTTACGCTGAGTAAAAAAGCAATACTTGAAGGTGAACAGATTATAGCTGACATAAGTAGACTTCGAAGAAAGCGAACATTCTGGTCTGTAGCTTGGTATGTCTTCCGACGTCCTGCAACCTGGACCAAGCTCCTTAAGCTTGTTCTTAGACGTGCAAAGCTTAAGGATGCAGTCATAGTCTTGGAACGAGCATTCAAAATGAAAATGGGAACGGTACTTATTGAAGACCTTGGCTTTGGTCTCGATATGGATGTTTCCCAGAACTATCAACAGCTTGAATCTTATATGAAGAAAACAAAACTAGCCAAAACACACTAATATTAAAATGAAGTAGACCCCACTTTAAATGCGGATTTTAGTTCTTCTATTTTTCTTTAACAAAAACTATATAATGGGGAAATTAATTATATTTGCTTACAATGAATAGAAAAGTCAAATCATTTACAATTTTATTATTGGGGTTACTGGTCGCATCTATTTATTTTTCAGCTCTATCTCAAGGAGCACTTTTATCCGACCAGTTAGTAGTAACTGAAGGTAGTTATGTTAAAGGAAAGTACCTTTATACAAATTCAACTCACAATGACGTTTTGATGGCGTATGTAACACTTTCAGTAGACGAAATATGGAACGATACAAACACTCTTCTCAATCTTGTTAATTTCAAGGTTCTGTATGAATTTCAACCAGATGGAGAAAATCCTCTAGGGGCTGATGATATGACCATTATGGAAATAACAGCTGCTGTTTTTGAACATAATAGATCAACTTTCCTTCCTGCGGCAACATTTATGATGAGAAACGCTACTTGGGAAGCTTCAGCAGACGTTCTCTATCTAAAAGATACTGACAAAATGATGGATTTCGACAATGCTAACATTACTCTTAATGGTGTATCTTATATTTGGAAAGATATGGATGGATCTGAAACCGATTATCTCGATTACTTTGGGATGATATTCTCGTTTGCGATAATTAATGCTGTCTTATTATCATATAATGCATTTACTCCGTACGCAGTTAATCCTCATGGTAACGTAGCTGATACAGTCAGTTTTGAGCCTTCAAATGGTGTTGTGGACGAATTTGAACCAATTACTACAACTCAAGGAGATGCTTATGATTGTATGAATATCGAATATGTCAACACAGCCATCTTTGGTTTAACTGACGTTGGTGAAGTTGATACTCACTATGAATTGAAATCTGGTTTACTAATTAGATCATTAGAAAAAGATACTTTAGGAAGTACACAAATGGAATTCCAACCTATTGAAGTAGTAATAAAATCAGCTTTCTTCTTACCTTTCCCCTTTGTTGGTGTAATAGTTTCTTTTGTCGCAATTGGATTGGTAGTTATCGTAGCTAGAAAAAGAAAATAACCCATTTTTTTTCATCCTTTTTTTATTTTTACTGTATAGCAAAAATTGATTCTGGCTTACTTTCACGCTTTCCTTTAACATTCCGTTTAAATAGTTAGAAAGGATATAATATAATGGGTGATTAACTTGAAAAGGGGTTCAAGTTATTTTATTTGTACAATAATAATACTATCTATATTAATAGGAGGATTTGGCAGCAGTACCGCAACCGCTTATCAGGATGTTGTACCCGATGAACAACTTCTCTACGAGATTAACTATATTGATCGATATGAAGGTGATTTTCAAGTTTGGTATGATATTGAACCAAACTTTGATCCCTACTATGAAAATTCGCATTGGTATATTTATGACGATACATATACACAAACAGAATTACGAAGCTATTTCGTAACTGGAAATACATCCAGCACAGCAACAGCTGATGAAGTAAGTTCATTTTATGATGGAATAAATCATTATACGGGAATTGACTATAAATATAATTATCCGATGACATCTTGGGAACTTGTGGGTTCTCACGATCATTTCTATAACTCGAATTACAACTATAGCAATTTCTATTCTGGTAGCACATATGACACTTATGCACCTATATTGAATTTTGATCCAGCATATATTTACAGTGCTTCTGTATATAATACAACAACAACTGTATCTTATACAATAAACGGTGTATCAACACCAACAACAGTTGATGTTTATTCCTATTTCTACACTTCAAGTAATAGTTGGACAAGCTATCACTATGATGTGAGTTATACAATGTACGAAGATTTTACATCTTACTTTACCGCTTATATTGATCCTGCAACAGGTTATATGTTAGAATTAAAGCAATTTACAATCTATGATGATTATGGAACTTTTGGAGGTTTCAGTGCGGACCTAGGAACAGATCTATCAGGTCATGATAACACCAAGTATACTTACTCTCAAGTATGGAAACTTGTTGGTTCCACCGCAGCTTATGGTGGAGTACCAGATGCAGAAATTCCTGCATTATTGCCTTATGCCTTTGACAATAGAATATTCAATACTACTTGGATGACAATTCCATTTGATATCTTAAATGCTGGACCATCAGTTACAGTAGAAGTGTATTTGGATAATTCACTGCGAGAGACTATTAATTCCGTCTCCTCTGGTTATAATGAATACGATATTTTCGTAGACGATATATCTTACGATGGACCATATAGTGGACATTGGATAAAATTTGTTTTATATGATGACTTTAATCATAATTTAAACTCAACTTGGGAATTCTACCTTGATGAAGAAAGAACAGTCATTCCAACTTGGGAACCCTCGTGGATTGAAGGACCAGATTATATTGCGCTTATAGGATATGATCTTGATAGTCCATTTAATATTTATTCTGACACAAACTGGACAGTTCAAACCTACAAATGGGATGGATTTGTTTATAGTTATCAAAATTACTGGGAAGGATATCAAAATGGTACCATTTGGTTATATGATTATGGATTACCAGAAGGAATACATGATTACCTACTTGTATTTGAAGACAATGAAGGAGTAATAATTGATCTTTATGTAACAGTCGAAGTTCTATCTCCTGACACTCCAACGATTGCTGGACCATCCGGAGATTATTGGTATTGGATTGGAGACGATATAACATTCTATTGGCAACTATTTGATGTAGATCCAACCAATTATGAGGTCAAATTTGATGGAACAATCATAGAGTCAGGAGTATATACAGATGGCAAAATTATTTCATTCAAACCAAAAGAGCACATTTTCGCAGTTGGTGATTATGAGTTCAGTATTATGGCTAATGACACAATGGGTCATGAAAACTATATCCACTTCATGATACATGCAGATGGTTCAGGAACTGTAGATGTATATGCACCTACACTTACTCACACTGGAACACCGATAAACATGGAAGAGGGCCAAAATGTTACTCTCAAATGGACTATATACGATGATAATCTAGCAAATTACACAGTGTGGCAAAACGATACAGAATTAACATTTGTTTATGATACTGACCCAAATGAAGTCTTTGTTTTAGATTTAGGTCACCTAACTGTCGGTTACTGGATTTTCGAAATAGTTGCGTTTGATATATATGGTAACGGTGCTTACGATATCATAGAAGTATATGTTATTCCAGATGACGGAATAAATGATACTGAAGATCCAACCGATCCTGAAACACCAAGTAACACTGTTTCAATCGATGCGCCTGGAGTACTTTATACTACACTTGGTTTCTTGAGTGTAGCGGCAATAGTAGTTATCATTAAACGAAGAAAATAATCCTTTTTTCTTTTTTTATTTTTTATCTATACTTTCTATTTTATTTTTCAATTCATTGAGAGATAATACTCCATCTGGTGTAAAATAACTAGTTATGAGTTCTGGAGGAGTTATATCGAATGCTGGGTTTAAAGCGTTAGATTTAGGATTTGCTATTAACATTTCATCTTCATAACTTGTTACGTATTTTACTTCTTTCTCATCTCTGTACTCAATTTTGAAATCTTCAATAGAATCTGATTCAAGATCTATAGTTGACCATGGAAATGATGAATAGAAAGGTACATCGAAGTATTTTGCATTAACGGCTACTGATAGTGTTCCTATTTTGTTTGAAATTGTTCCATCTTTCAAACATCTATCAGCTCCTAAGATTACTTTGTTAATTTTGCCTTTTGACATGAGGAAAGATGCAGCAGAGTCAGGAATGATTTTATGATTAATCTCTGCTTGTTCCAATTCCCAAGCAGTTATTTTTGCGCCTTGCAATCTTGGTCTTGTTTCATCAACATAAACCGTTATATCTTTCCCATCTTCTTTAGCCTTGTAAAAAGGAGCTAAAGCTGTCCCAAAGTCAATTGTTGCTAAAGGACCTGCATTGCAATGAGTTAAAATTGAATCGCCATCTTCAATATAATCAGTACTCTTTTCGCCTATATTTTTACATTGTTCAACCATTTTATCAACTGAAATCTTAGCAACTTTAAGTGATTCATCAAAAGAATAGTCAGTTTCAAGTGCGATGTTGTATATCTTCTTAGCAAAATTGCTCAAATCAATTGCTGTTGGACGAGTGGAAAGGATATCAAAGTAATTTTGTTCGAAAGACTCTTTTCGTTCTTGTTTGGAAACATTATTTGCTTCTTTGATTGCTAAAACCATTCCATATGCGGCTGTGGCTCCTATAGCAGGTGCTCCTCGAACAACCATTTCTTTTATAGATTTACAAACATCTTTAACAGAAGTTAACTGAACAAATGCTACACGAAATGGAATTAGTCGTTGGTCAATTAATTGTAAACTTTCAGTATCATCTATCCATTCTACAGAACGTATGTTATCTAATCCTAAGCTCTTGATTTTCACAAATAAATAAAGTAAGTATGGATATTAAAATCTAATGTGATTAGTGATTAAGACCTTTGAATTTCGGTAAATACTCTCTTATCGTATCTACTATAACTTTCGAATGAGTATTTTCATTGGTTTTCAAATCAAGATATTGAGAGTTTTTTATTAAGTTCTTCACCTTTCTTGTTACTTTCGCGTCGTGCATCTTATCGTTCTCAGCAGCAATGAGAAAAACATGGTTTTCAACTAAAGGAAATACCTTCCAATAACGCTTGTAAGCTAGATGTAATCCCAGCCTTTTCCATTTAAAACCATCAGCTTCTTCAAGAGCTCTTATGTATTTAGCAGCTTGTTCAGGTGTTTTAGATTTAGACTTAATAATCCAGAATCTCCCTAATGGTTTTGCTATTTTTAATAACCAGTGTGGTGTTATAGCGATGAAAGGTCTATGAAATTCAGGATACTCAAATCTAGCAGGAGGTGCAACTAAAACCGGTAGGAATGGATTGAATAGTTTGTCTACTAATCCACAAACTATAGATGTAGCACCAATACATGATCCAAACATTACTAGTTTCTTTTCATCTATACTAAGCTGATCAATCACTTCTTTCATATCCAGGACCATTCGAGGCATTCCTACTTCAGATTTTCTAGTAAATCCACTTGATGCTTTTTCTCTTGATTCAAAATATACAATTTCAAAATCCTTCATTGCATCAATTAGAAACTTATCCCAAGCAGGAACTACAGTAGACCAACCAGGAACAACAAATAAAACATAACCGTTTGCTTTACTTTTTTCAGGTTTACTTGTTAGAACTCTAATAGAGGTATTATCTGACATAACTAAATCTTGACTATTTGCTAGTTTTTCATATTCAGAGACTGAATATTTATCTAGAAGAACCTTGATTTCTTTTTTCATCTAATCATTGCACAAAAAAGTCATTTAAAAACCTTTCAAAAGGAAAAAAAGTTAGAAATTAAATCAATTTCTGTTTTGGAAAAATCTGTAATCAATTGCTAAAGTTGCTGCTAAACCAAATATGGGTTCCAAAGGAGGATAAACATCTACTTTATAGGTGTCTCTTATACTCAGAATTCTCCTATCCAAAGTAAATCCTATTTGATTATTTACATCTCTTGCTGTAAAAGACCATCCCATAAGATCTGAAGCATGATAAACGTTACCCAGAAGTTCAACTGTAAATTCTATGCCACAGAGTTTTATAAGAGGGAATTTTACTGAACCTATTATTTTTCCATTCTGAATAATATTCCATTTGTTCATAAATAGCAGGTTAGCTTTTAACCTAACAACTTCTATCCCTTGCATATCCTCGATTACTATAGTTTTAAAAAAAGTAAATAGCTTTCTCTTAGCTTTGAAGATTTGTTGTCCAGTTGCCATATCTGTTATGTTATAAGTAGCAGTCAGAGCAAAGAACTTCTGTTGCACTTGAAAACCAAAAGGTTGATTTTGTTGAGCCATAAGTACAAGAGGCTAATTCTCAATTTTAAACATATTGGAAAAGGAAATGGTGATTAGTTAGAATAAAGGACTATTCCAAGAACCTTCGTTAGATAAAAAGAAAATAACTGAAGCAAATTCATCTACAAGAACAAGTCTTGAGAAAGTAATTGAATAAGAACTGAGTAGCCCTCTACTTTCATAATAACTGACTGATTGGTAAATAACAAAGAATGGTTCTCTGTTCGCATCATTCAAGATAGAAGTAAGGTTACCTTCCACATCTTCTCGAGTGAAAGAAGGTAATTCAGATCCTTCTAGATTAGAATGCGCAGCATAATCTAAAGAAGCATTAAGATAAGCAAAATAATTTCCTGCATATGTAGTACCAAAAAGAGTTTCCATCCAATCAATATATACAGCTGTTTCGTTTGAAGCCCCTAGAATTGTTCCATTGTAATCTAAAGTTATTCTTCTTGGTCTAAAGAGATAAGAATCATATGCTGCAGAATTTTTTTTAAGTGAATTCGTAATCATAACAGTAATATTGGTGAGAGAAAATTCTGGTTCAATAACTATTAATCTGGTTCTGTTTAATCCATCCCAGATAGAAGTGTTTAACCCTATATTTTCAACTTCATGTAAAATACCTAATTGAATCTCATTATCCGTGTTTCTGTGGATATCAACGGAAAAGAATATGTTTGGAAAGACATAGATATTAAGCAGAGAAATGGTGAAAGCGACAACTAATACTGAAGCTGTACCTATAATCAAAGGGTCACGCTTTGCCATATAAATATTCTACAGAATTGTAGTCTAAAAAATATTCCTATTTGTTGAATTTATGAAATCAGCAGTTTTCAAATTTTATGTCACACAAATAATGTTAATAAAGGGAACAAAAAATATAGTTTGATTACTATGGTTAAAATCACATTTGTTAAGCTAGGTAACATAACGTTAACCACCTTAATTGATATTATGCTAGATGAAAGAGCGAGTAGAACAGACATCGAAGTTACAGTTTTAAGCTCATCTACAAAGATGAAACCTGAAGCAGCAGAGAGACTATTCCCTCTTATAGATCAAGTTGAAACTGATTTAATGGTCATGATTTCGCCTAATGCAAAAGACAAAGGGCCACAAGCAGTTATTGAAAAATATAAAGACAAATATCCAGTTATCGTCGTATCAGATACTGCAGATAAAGAAATGAGAGAAAAATGGAAAGCTGATGGTATAGGTTATATCATTGCCTCATTTGACCCCATGATCGGTGCAAAAATAGACTTTCTTGACCCAACAGAAATGTGCCTCTTCAATGGTTATATCATAGAAACTTTCAGTTCCTGTGGTGTATTCGCTTACATAGTTAGGTTGTTTGCTGATGTTATTAACCAACTTAAAGCTGGAGAAAAGCCTGAATTACCAACACGAAATCTATCACTTATAGGTGTTACAGAAAGCTACCCATTTGGAAACGATTATTCCAGACCAAAAGCTTATGCAGCTTTAAGAATGCTACAAGATGCAGGAAAACTAAATGTAAATGGTTGTTGGGGTGAAAAAGATAAAAACAGAGCACTAATCAAGGTAGCAGCTGCTCATGAGATGGTCAGACAAGCGAGTATCATTGCTGATGAAGTAAGAGAACTTGAGAAAGCAAGTGGACATTTAGTTCGAACTCCTCATAACAAAGAAGGAGAAATTTATCACAAAATACATTTCTTCGATAATGCTCACAAAGAACATTAATCATTTCTCCTTTTCTTTTCTATTTTTTATTTTCCTTTGTTTTGAAAAAAAGGAACATATGTTACGCAATAGGCTTTTAGGTTGTTTCATTCCTAGTATTACTGAAAGAAATGATGAAGCTCAACAAGAAAAAATGTGTAACTTTGATATTAATTATCATTTGCATAACCTTATTGATCCAAGAAGCAAGAAGTGAAACAACTTTAAACGAAGTACATCTCACAATGGTTGTGCATGGAGGAGGGGTAAGACCAAATTATGAAGTATTCATCATTGATTATCTAAAACCTTATGGGATTATTATTAAACCGAGAATTGTTGATTGGATAGTATTTGTGGACATTATTCTTATTACACATGATTTTGAT
Source organism: Candidatus Heimdallarchaeota archaeon (assembly GCA_030611665.1). GTDB lineage: Archaea > Asgardarchaeota > Heimdallarchaeia > Heimdallarchaeales > Heimdallarchaeaceae > UBA460. The sequence goes on from JAUWPI010000086.1 coordinate 12,207, forward strand.
TTGATGATTACTGGAATCTCAGGAGGTATAGATCCTGATATGGGTTTTCTTTTCTCAGAAAACGGAACATTGAACTTTGTAGGAGTAAACTCTGAAATTCCCTATGGAGCATCAAATGAGTTTTTACTTGATCAAATTTCAGAGACAATGGATTTTGAAGAAAGACAACAAATCTGTTACGAATGGCAAGAATT
>JAUWPI010000181.1 GCA_030611665.1 Candidatus Heimdallarchaeota archaeon
TTTTTGATTTAACTTCAGTCCACAACGATTCTGGGATATAAGCTCTACTCGCTGCAGAACACTTTTGTCCTTGGTATTCAAAAGCTCCACGAACCAGAGCTGTAACAAGCTGGTCGACATTTGCTGAAGGATGAGCAAAAATAAAATCTTTTCCACCTGTTTCTCCAACAATTCTGGGATAAGTTCGGTACTTGGAAATATTCTCACCAACCTTTTTCCAAATCCATCGGAAAGTATCAGTACTTCCAGTGAAATGGACACCAGCTAAATTAGGATCATCCATAATTTGTTTACCTAAAACTGAACCCTTACCGGGAACGAAATTTATCACACCAGGAGGAAGACCCGATTCAAGCAGAATTTTCATGAGATAATAAGCGGGATAAACAGCTGAAGAAGCAGGTTTCCAAATTACTGTGTTACCCATTAGAGCTGGAGAAGTAGGTAAGTTTCCACCTATTGAAATGAAATTGAAAGGAGTAATTGCGAAAACAAATCCCTCTAAAGGTCTATATTCGAGCATATTCCATTGACCACTAATTGAGAGAGGTTGGTTTGAGTAAATTTCTTGTAGAAAATAGGCATTGAATCTAAGAAAGTCAATCATTTCAACTACATCAACTTCAGCTTGATAGACAGTCTTACCTAAACCTAACATTGTAACCGCATTCATTTTCTGTCTAAAGGGACCTGCGATTAAATCAGCTGCTTTAAGGAAAATTGCTGCTCGTTCTGACCAGTGGAAAGTTTCCCATTCTTCTTTTGCTTTAAGTGCTGAAACTATAGCTTGAGCAACTTCTGAACTTCCAGCAACACTATAATTTGCTAGAACCTTAGAGTGTTCATCTGGCGATCTATTTTCTCCTTTAATTTCAGCAAATATCTCCTTTCCATGAATTATTAGTGGAATATCAACCGTCTCTTTAATCATACTTAGAGTTTTCTTGAGTTCTTCTCGTTCTTTACTTCCAGGTAGAAAACCTAATATTTTCTCGTTAACTGGTTTGGGGATGTTATATCTACTATCTATCATATTGTTACACCAAACAAAAATAGCCTTAGATAAGACAAGGTGTAATTCTCTTTTATATTCTAGCTTTTACCAAAAATAGGATAAGAAGTGATTGTTATTAATCAACATCAGGGATGTAAGGTTCTTCACCTTGAATTAATTCAACAATTTCACTATATGCTAGTTTAACTTCTATCTCCTCTCCAACTAGTAAGAAGTGTAAGGAACCTTCTCCGTCACCAACTCCACCTGAACCAATGTGGAAAACATTTATTTCTGGATAGAGAACATCAAAAGCTTCCAGTTCTGTAAAAACTTCTCCAGGGATAGGCATAATCCCAATTGGTAAACCCATACAGTATTCAGGATCTATTGTCTTATTACCTAAAATCTTAGAGAGTTCCCAAACGCTATCGTCAATTGTTCTAGATAGACTGATTGGTACGATAACATCGATGCCTCTAGCTAATGCATGAGGTAATATACTTCCAATTGTTCCTCCCTCTGGATGAGCCATATAAACTCCAGCAATTCCATCAGCACCTAGGGTATTTCCTCCTTTAAAGATAATGTCACCAGGTTCAAATTTCTTAAGTTCGTCTTGAAGATTGTCAATTTCTCTTTTTACACCTTTCTCAAGAATTACTTCTTTCAAACGTTTTTCTCCCTTCAAACTACCATATCTGTAGAGATTTTTTTTATCTCCAGTCATCTGACCTGCAACATAATGCTTCTTTTCAAACGGTTCACCTGTTAGTTCTTCCAGAACATAAGCTGTTGTTGAACCTCGAGAAACAAAGATACGCCCATTTTCCTTGGCATCTTGTACCTCTGGATGTTCCTTTAATCCCTTAGCAATAAGTCTTTTACATTCAGAATGAGTTAAAACGATTAATGCACGCATGATTCATTTCTACAATTATTTAATAAAAACATTTCTTCAGAAGGGATTGTAAATTCAGAGAAAGTCAAGCAAAGAAAGTGTCACCTAACTTGTCCCTGCAACAATTTTTTATTATATTCTTGGGTTACTAAATAAGCATCGACATGACTCCACATCGCTAGAGCAAAGGAAAGAATAGGAAATAGGATAAATGCAACAAACCAATAGTTAAAAATTGATAAGATAACACCAGCTATTAAAGAGTAATAACCTACCATAAATACTATCCCTCTTGTCGTTCTTCCAGCATATATTTGTCCCAATCCAACTATAAGGAGAATATTAAGGATTAATGCGATACCTACACTTTTTTGAGAGAGATAAGTTGTTGGTTGAGGAGCATGAGCAACTGGTTGGGCATAGGGTGCAGGTTGTTGAGGGTGATGCTGATAAGATTGTTGAGGAGGAGAGGGGGTATAGGCTTGCTTCTGAGGAGGAGGAGCCGCATTATTTGTAGTAGCTCCACAGTTTTCACAGAACTTGGTTCCTTTAGGTAACTTAGCACCACAATCATCACAAAACATTTTTTCAGCTGTCATTTTGCTACTCTTCATATTAAATATCCAATTAAATAAGTTTTCTCCTTTAATTATATTTAAAATAAAATTCAACATAAAAAATAAAAAAAAAGTTTACCAATTATCTCCTGATGTTGGAGCTCTTCCATGAGTATCTATGAATCTATTGTAATTTTGTACTTGTTTATAAGCATCTACTACACACCAAATTTGTATTCCAAAGATAACAGGTAAGGCATATAACGCTATGAATGGGTCAAAAGTCACGAAAATTAGTATGCCCATTATTACTCCTGTAGCCATAAGTCCCCCCATAAAAGCGAAACCTCTACCAACTTTTCCAGCGTACATCTGACCTGATCCCATCAACACGAACCACGATAGAATTAGTCCGAGGATAGGTGTTTTACGTGCAAGATGTGCACCTTTGATAGGTTGTACATGAGCTGGCTGTTGATATGGACCACTATATTGTTGAGGAGCAGTATAAGCTTGTTGGGGTTGAGCTTGAGCAGGTTGATCTGTTACACCACTATCAGCTCCACAATTAGAACAAAACTTTGTTCCATCAGGTATTTTCGAACCACAATTATTACAATACGACATTTAATCACTAAATCTTTTTTTGTTCGCTTAATTATTGTTGTGCCATTTAATAAAGTTATTCTAATCAAAATAAAGTAATAATTTTTATTAATTCAGCATTCTTATAAATCAGCAAAAGAAAAATTAAGAAGATATACAATCAAATGGTGAAAATATGCAAAATAACAAACTAGTTATTGTATCTCTTTTACTTGTAATTGCATCATCTTTTATGTTATTAGATGTACAAGCCCACTCTCCAAGTAATGTTACTTTATCATACGATTTTGGAACACAAACACTTGAAGTAACTGTATCTCACACTGTTTCTGACCCTAGTCACTTCATTGTACAAATTCAGATATTGAAGAACGATGTTTCGCAGATTATTCAAACTTACACTAGTCAAACTTCTGATTCTCAACATGTAGACAGTTTCAATATCGCCGCTTCAAATGGAGATGTTCTAAAAGTTACTGCAACATGTAGTATAGCTGGTTCCTCTACTAATCAAATTATTACAGCATACTTTTAATATGTTATACAATACATATTATTCTGAGAATTAAAAGATGGAATGAATGTGAATTTGAATACAAAATCTAGGTTAAAAAACCTTGAAATACCTAAAAAACCACCGTTGTTACGTTTTACAATTATTGATTTAAGTGGGGTTACAGTTTATCATAGGTCTTACGTTACTGAAGTACTGGATGAAGTATTGTTTTCAGGATTTAGCGCAGCTATGATCGCATTCTCAAAAGAATTAGGCACACAACTCTATTGTATCAAAATGGAAGGAGTTGATTATTATTTTAAAACCAGGGGGGATTTCATCTTTGTTGTAGGGATGTATCCTCGTGTCCGTTCTCCAAGCGCTAAACGTTTTCTTAGATTAGTTGACAAAGATATCAATTGGGAAGAGATAGACAAATATCTCAATAAAGCAATTCATTTCCAAACAGAAGAATTTGAGAAAAGGGTTGAACAAACTATTTTAGATTTCCAAATTAGATTCAAACACATAATTAGAGATTAGAATAGTTCTAAACATTTTTAATTTGTAAAGACAAAAACTCTTACTGGAAAGTGGTATATTGTTAATAACAGCGCAAAAATCCTTAGAAGTTCAGCCAAGAGATATGACAAACATTCTGAAATTTAAAGAAAAGATGGAAATAACAGATATCAATGTTCGCAATAAACGTGTACTCGTCAGAGTTGATTTCAACGTACCTATGGATGAAGATGGCAATATAACTGATGATCGAAGAATAAGATATACACTCCCCACCATTTACTATCTTCTTAATGAGAATTGTAAAATCATTTTGATGTCACATTGGGGACGTCCTAAAGGAAAAATTGTCCCTTCATTAAAGATGGATGCTATTGCAAGAAGATTAAGAGAACTACTTCCTCTCTATAGAATCTATAAAGCTGATAGTTGTATAGGTAAGGAAGTAAAAGAACTCTCAAACAAACTCAATCAACAGCAAATTCTGCTATTAGAAAATACTCGTTTTTACCCAGAAGAAGTTATAAATGACGAAGAATTTTCTCGTAACTTAGCTCTTCATGCTGATGTTTTTATTAATGACGCTTTTGCATCAGCTCATAGAGAACACGCTAGCACTTGTGGAGTTGCCAACTATGTGGAGGAGAAGGGATATGGTTTCTTAATGGCTAAAGAGTTGAAGTTCCTCTCATCAACAATTGCTGAACCACATCGTCCTTTGACAGCAATTATAGGAGGGGTAAAATTAGAAGATAAGCTTCCAGCTATTAAGAATCTTATTGGATTAGCGGATAATATCTTAATTGGAGGAGGGTTAGCTTATACATTCCTTTTAGCTTTAGGTTATGATGTTGGTAAGTCGGTCAAAGATCTTAACAAAGTGGAGACAGTTAAGCAATATCTAGAAGAAGCTAAAGAAGTTGGAACGAAGATATACATACCAAGTGATATCGTTGTAACTGAAGATCTAAGAAGAATTCTTCCAGTAGATACAGTTCCAGTAACAAATAT
>JAUWPI010000116.1 GCA_030611665.1 Candidatus Heimdallarchaeota archaeon
GAATCTCTGCTAATCCTTGTCCAACAACTCCAAATCCAATAAATGCAATTCTAAATTCCATCATTAATCCTCTATTATTATTGTCAGCCAACTTTTAGAAACACAACTTATAAGTTTGCTGTCAAAAGGATTTGTTTGTACAAAAAGTTTCTATGTAACAAAAAAAATTGAGAGAGAATTTGATGCTTTGAAGCAAGCTAATCGAAAGATTCCTTGATCTGTTTCATTGCTTGCTGAATATTCTCAACTGATGTTGCATAGCTAAATCTTAGATAACCTTCTCCATTTGGTCCAAATGCGGATCCAGGAAGACAGCAAACACCTGCTTTATAGAGTATGTGATCAGCTATTTCTCTCGAATTCATGCCTGTTTCTTTTATGCTTGGAAAAGCATAAAATGCACCTTGAGGAGTTAGACATGAAAAACCAGGAATTGTATTCAGTCCTTTGACAATTGCATCTCTTCTTTCCTTAAAAGCTGCCATCATTTTTTCTAATGGTTGTTGATCACCTTTCAAAGCAGTTATTCCAGCTTTTTGAACAAATGAAGTTGTGCACGATAATGCGTTTATCATGATTAACCCCATCTTTTCAATTATTGTCTCAGGACCAACTAGATAACCTAATCTCCATCCAGTCATAGAATAGGATTTTGAGAAACCATCTAGTAAAATTGTTCTTTCTTTTGCTTCATCTAGAACTGTTGCTGAGTGAAAATCAGCTTCATATAACATTTTCGAGTATATTTCATCTGCAAGAATGTAGATGTCATGTTTCTCAGCTAACTCAGCAATCTGATAGAGCCTATTTTTTGTCATTACAGAACCTGTTGGGTTTTGAGGACTATTCAATATAATTAGCTTTGTTTTGGGTGTGATGCTGTTTTCAACATCTGTGGGATCTAGCTTGAATTGATTCTTTTCTCTTAGTGCTATTGGAACATCAACTGCTTGAAGATATTTAGTAACAGAACCATAGGTAGGAAAACCAGGATCAGGGTACATCACTTCATCCCCAGGGTTTACAAGACCTAACATCGTAAAGAAAATGCCAGGTTTTGCACCTGGAAGTACTAAAATTTGTTCAATACTTGGACGATATCCTCTGGTTTGTTCGATTTCATCTTGGATTGCTTGTTTTAAATCAAGAATGCCTGTAGCAGAAACATATCCTGTATAATTTCCTTTAATCTCCTCATAAGCTGTTTGTTTTATGTGATCAGGTGTAGGAAAATCAGGTTGGCCTATTTCAAAATGAAGAATATTTTTTCCTTTCCGTTCTTCAGCTTGAGCTTTTGCAAGGTACTCAAATGCTCCTTCACCAAGTATCTTATACATCCCTGTAGCAAGTTCTTTCATTCATTTCACCTAATTTTACTTATGATGAAGCTTTCTAGCTGCAATAAAAGCAATACCATTTTCTGTAAGAGCTTTGGCTGTATTATTGATCGCTGTTTGCCTGTCGTAATAATTCTGCATAAGACCATCCCATATTCCTTCTTCAGTAATCTGTTCCTTTGATTTGAAATAATCAAGAATATCTGAAGGGTGTTCACGAGTTGGATCTATATCTACAGGTCCACCTTCATGTTTTGCACTTATGTTTTTAACTTTCTTAGCAAGCTCTAGAAGCTCTTGTATTCTATCGTAGGGTTGACGAACTATTGATTTCCATGTTTCTATAATATGATGTTCTAAACGAACAACATCCTCAAAACCAAAATTCTTACGAACATGTGAGCTCATTTCAATTGTCGTATTATTAACAGCATTAGATAGATTAAATCCTATAAGAGGACTAGTTCCATCAGCTCTGGAGAACAGTTTGGCAGTCATCAATGTCCAAAGCACAGAGTAAGGATTATCATTACCCATATAAACAGAGATTTTAAATTCGTTATCTATTCCAAGCTTATACATCATATAACCCAAAATTACTGTCCCCGGGTTGATGTTTAGAACACTTTTCACTCCATAATTTGTGTAGTAATAGAGGAATTCATCCACCCACTTTAGAGCAAACTCATTGGGTTGCCCTACACCTCCGAAGTAACCAGTTATTGTTGCTGGTCCTCCAAGATGAATATTCACTGGCATTCCATCAGGTCCAGGAGAAGTTCCTTTAGTATCGAGAGTCTCTACTCTTGATGCACCAATGATATCTACTGCAGCTGTCATTGCTAACAGATCACCATCTTCTTCTTGTTCTTTCATTGCTCGAACACGAATTATCCTACCTGGCATCAAATCTTTCTTTTTGATCATTTCTTCTGCGCCTTTGATTAAATACGGAAAATATTGACAGGCAGATAATTCTAGTGTAACTGCAAATGAATCGTCAAAACTCATTTGATCTACAGCGTTTCCCAGAATCTTTCTTCTATATTCACTTTCACTGATAAACGCATCAGTATCTCTCTGTTTAATCAACCAATCCAAATCGTCTATGTATTCAGGTTTGACTTTTTCCAGTTTTTTGTAGAGATTTTCTATTTTTCTGGATTCTGTATACTTCTTGTTAATTTCTTCTACTCCACCATATTTCTCAATAATTTGAATTAGATCAGTAATGAAAGGATTGTTTTCATCCATAAAGAATTTCTGAACAGAGTCCAAGTTTTCTTGAGAAAATACTAGTTTTTTGCGTATGTCTTCCATAATGTTTTTCCTCCAAGAGGTTTTAGTAATTATGATATTTTCTTCTATCTAATCTAAAAAAGAATATAATTATTTTAAAGCTATCTCTCAGAAGATGTGAAAAGATTCAGCTATCATTCTCATCGATTCGTTTTAAAGCTTCTCGAGCACTCTGACTTACAAATCTGTTAGCATCACTTGTAAGTAGTTTCAAGGGTTCTATAGCTGATTTATCTTTTATCAAACCGAGAGCAGTTACAGCACACTTTCGAATAAACCAATTTAGGTCATGTAAAGCAACTTGTAATAATTCAACAGCTTCTTCTCCGCCTATTCTACCTATAGCTGCTGAAGCTTTTTCTTTCACATCGTGAAGTTTTGCTGTCATAAGAAGATTGAAAAGAGGTTGAATTGCTTTGGAATTCCTTTTTTCACCTAGAATCCATGCTATATAACCTTGCACTTCATTATTTTCATCATTTTGAAAGGGGAACAACAATTCAACAGGTAAGTTCTCAATTTGAAGTACGTTCTCCCATCTTCCTTTTGCTATGAAGTGGTAAGCTGTATCTTTATCATCGCTAGGTACCCATCCCAAATAATCAAGTACAACAGCTGCTTCATTTCTTACCTCCCAATGGTTATCTTCTAATTTCATTACAATATCTTGTATTGAATCTATTGCAACAAGTTCTCCCAACGATCTAAGACTATTCTTTCTAACGTTGTAATTATCGTCATTCAGTGATTGGATCAGAGGTTCTATAGCAACTTTGCTTTGTATTTTACCTAAAGCCCAAGCAGCTCTAGCCCTAACTTCACCATTATCATCTAGAAGAGAATTGATGACCGCAATAACTGCAGTTTCTCTTTTGTTGTTATCGACAATTGAATTTATTGTAAAAACACGTACATGAGGATCTTCATCCAATAGACTTTCCAATAGATACTTCATATCATCCTCATCAAGCATTTTATCACAACATCATCATATTTTCATGATTTCAAGTTATTTCTAACCCTTATTGTCGTTTCGAATTAATCAATATTTCCAATCTTAAAGATTCTAATCCAAACATTCCCAATCATCTATAACAATATGATATTCTATATAGGTTACATCATCTATCTTACCTGGACGTTTTGTTTTTCCTCTTACTTCAATTACTTCTCCAGTAATTAGAAGGGATTCAGCACAATTTAATTCTGTTTTGGAATAGATTACTATCTGATCTCCATCCTCTAAATCAAAGTAATAGATGTGATTGTGGTTTTCCACATCCTTAATCATATGTTGCCAAGGGATATCTGAAATTTTCCCTTTTATTGCAATTTTCTTGCCAACTTTGTCTTTTAGAATCAAAATAATCCTCTCTAGAACAAATTTGATTCAAAAACAAATTATTTAATGTTAACCGATGGAACAGAACGAAGAAATTTATACATGTATGACAGTTGTATATTTGAGGTTTTCATTTTGGACAATACAGACCCCGGAAAAATGATGAAAAACCATCAAAAAAATGACATCATTCAAGTTCTGCATATTGATGATGAAGTTGATTTTCTCGCTTTAAGCAAAGAATTCGTTGAACGAATCAGTAATGGTGAAATTCAGATAAACCCACTTTCAGACCCTTCTCAAGTTATCGAAGTCTTACTGAAAAAGAAGTATGATGCTATTGTCTGTGACTATCTAATGCCAACAATGGATGGATTGGATTTACTAAAGAGTATTAAGGAAGAAAATATTGATATCCCTTTTATCATTTTCACTGGTCGAAGTAGAGAGGAAGTTGTAATTGATGCTTTGAATCTGGGTGCAGATTCCTTTCTAAGAAAAGGGGGAGATGCTCGAAGTCAATTTACCGCATTAATCAGTGATATTAGAAAAGTTATCGCTGCTAAAAGAACAGAAGCTGCACTGAAAGAAAGCGAGGAGAAGTTTTCTAATTTTATGAATAATATTCCTGCGATTGCATTTATTAAGGATGAAAGTGGGAAAGTAGTTTATATTAATAAATTCATGAAAGAACAATATGATGCAGGTGATATAGTTGGAACAAGTTCAAAAGAAATGTTTGATGTAGAACAAGCAAAATTAATAGTACAAGAAGATGCTGAAATTATCAAGTACGGTAAAGTTATCACATCTGAAACTAAAACTGATAGACATCAGATTGGCAGGATTTTTAAAACTATTAAATTCCCTATTATAAGGAGAGACAAACCATCCCTAATTGGTGGAATTGGACTAGACATTACTACACAAAAACAAGCAGAAAAAACATTGATAGAAAGTGAAGAGAAATTCAGACAAATTTTTTATAACACTAAAGATGGTCTATTCATTCATTCTTTGGATAAGAACAGAAAACTAGGAAAGTTCATAGAAGTAAATGATGTAGCTTGCAAGTGGACTGGTTACTCCAGAGAAGAACTATTAGAAATGACACCATATGATCTTGATAAAGTAGGATTTTTTTCAAAAGATAAGAAAGTGGGAATAAGCTTCAGAGATACTGGAAAATCTACCTTTGAAAGCACTTTAATAAATAGAGACGGCAGTTCTCGATTAGTAGAATTTAACTCACACCACTTTGATCTGTGGAAGAGAAAAATCATCCTAACAGTTGCCAGAGATATTTCAAAACAAAGTGAATCAGAAAAGAAGCTGATGGAAAGCGAAGAGAAATTTAGATATATGTTCCAGTATGCAAATGATGCAATTTATCTATATCCTATTGGGAAAGATGGAAAACCGGGAGAATTTATAGAAGTAAATGATAATGCTTCAAAAATGCTTGGATACACAAAAGAGGAATTTCTAAAGATGTCTCCTTCAGATGTAGCAGCAGAAGGAACTGTAAAAAGATTATCAGGAATCGTTAAAGAAGTAATTAAGAGAAAAAAAATGACATTTGAGGCTACACATAAAACAAAAGAAGGAAAAGAAGTTCCAGTTGAACTAAGTGCACATATTTTTGATTTCAAAGGAAAACAAGTCATGCTTTCTTTAGTCAGAGACATCTCAGAAAGAAAGAGAAGAGAAGAGGAACTCCAAAAATCATATGATCTCTATAGAATCCTATTTGAAACAACAGGAACTGCAAACCTACTTTTTAATGAAGAGGGTACAATACTTCTCTTTAATACAAGAATGGAAAATATTTCAGGTTACAAGAAAGAAGATGTTGAAGGAAAGAGAAAATGGTTGGAATTCATACCAAAACCTGAACTTGATATGATGATTGATTTCAATGAAATTAGAAAGGAAGACCCTTCAAAGGTTCCTGTTCAATATGAAAGTAGATTCATTAGTAGTGATGGAAGAATTAGAGATATTATTCTCACTGTAAAAAATGTCCCAGGAACAACAAACTTTCTCGCTTCTTTAATTGATATAACAGAAAGAAAAAAAGTTGAAGATGAAATAAGTAAACAAAAAGATGAATTAAGTGATTTTGCTCACTTTATGGGTCACGATATTAGAAACAGTTTAACTGCAATTGAGGGGTATGTAGATCAACTTCAAGAGAAATATGAAGACCTTTATTTTGAGAAAATTCTTCGAAGAACAAATTATGTAGGAAATCTGTTAGAGCACTCTATTGAACTAGCTGAAGCAGGAACTACAGTAGAGAAAAAAGACAAAGTTAATTTGGACAGACTAGTTGAGACAGTAGCGGATGTTATCCTTCCAAAAAGGATTAAATTCCAAAAAGATACCTTGGGGACGATTAAAGGAGACAATGGTAAACTTTCTCAAGTTTTCAAAAATCTGTTTGAAAATGCAATAGTACATGGAAAACCAAACAAAATTAATGTAACTAAAACAGAAAAGAAAGGTAAAATAGTACTATCAATTAGTAATGATGGAATTTTAATGGATGAAAAAATCATCAAAAAAGTATTTGACAGAGGTTATTCAACCAAAAAAGGTAGTACTGGATTAGGGCTTTCAATTGTTAAGAAAATAGTTGAAGGACATGGATGGGAAATCTCAATAGATACAAAAGAAAAAAGAACGAATTTTAGAATTACGATCCCGATAAAGTAGAAATCAATAGTTGGTATTTCAGTTATTTCATTTAATTGTGGTTTATCTTTTTATCTTGATGTTCTTTTATTTTCTTTCTTTTCTTATATCGCCATTTTAATAATCGATAAGTCAGTCGAATAAGTTCTGAAAAAGCAAATCCTCCAAATACATAAAGTAGAAAAACTACAAATTGTACTCTATAAACCTCTCTTCTATACATTTCATCAAACATTTCTCCTATTTTTATGAAAGGATATAATGCAATATATAATGGATCGATTTGATGTTCAACATCATATGGAGAACTGAAACCATTGAAGATATAATGAGTTCGTTTCTCCTTTAGTTCTGTAAAAATAGCGTCTTCGGTAAATTCTGTAACATTAATTGTAGTCCACGAGTAAACAGGCCCAGGTTGATGCATGTCAGTTCCCGTAATAATACCTAGACCATTATCTTGACAAAACTCTATTGATGTTGAATCCGGAGCATTTTCATTAATGACTTCAATATAGTCAGCACCCCATTCATAGTATTGTTGTCTTGTAGGGTGATCATTCAGAAATTCTTCTGACCATAAGAAATGGTTAACTACAACTATTCCACCCAAATTATGTGTCTCAGAGATAATGTTCTGCATCTCTTCATCGGTTGGAGAATACGCTATACCTTTCTTAGCATCTAGTAATTTACTGTAATTCTCCTTTTGAACGCTGGGAGGAAGGATAAGGTCTAGATGGCATCTAGCAGTTGTCCATTCAACTCCAATGAAAACCTTGATGGTATCATTAAATTCTGTTCTAGCAATTTCTCTAGCTTCTTCTGCACCAGTGAACGTGTTGTGATCCGTTATTACTATAGCATTATAGCCCAAGGAAAGATGCCAAAGAATATTTTGTCTCGGAGTCAAGCTACCATCAGAAAAATGAGTGTGAGAGTGTCCGTCCAAGAGAATGTTCCAATTACTTTCATTGTATCTCGGAGTATAAGAAAAATTCTCCCAATCTGAATCAGTATAATCATAATAAGTTGTTCCAGTAATTAGTAATCCAATTGAGATTCCACTGACTATGCCTAAAATAAGTATTAGAATCAATAATCTAATCAGCATTTTCTTGAAGTTAACAAATCTCATAGAGCCACATCAAAGAACTGAGAAAATATACTCTGACAAATTATTAAACCTTGTTTCCTTACAAAACACCAAAATACTCCACTCGAAGCCAAGGTATGCCCTTCTTAATTAGAACCCCATATAAGAAGAGGGCTTCTTAATGAAATGTGAAGTGAAAAAAAGATAAGATTGGAAAAAGCAAGAAGAACCTTGTGATTCAACTTGTAAATACAAATCCATTTGTAATAATCAAACTAAGTTTCTAGAATAAACCTCCTCCTCCTCCTCCACCACCCACTGTAGGTATGCTGTTAATATCATTAGGATCAGAGGAATCATATGGGGCGGGGGGAAAAAGTTCATAATAATCCGTATACCCATCGCTGTCTGTATCCACATTTAGAGGATTAGTGTAGTAGATATGGTATTCTTGGTAGTCGGATAATCCATCGCCATCAGTATCAGCAACATAAGGGTTGGAACAAGCGAGGAACTCTTCATAGTTTAACAGTTGGTCATTGTCAGGGTCACCTTCTTTGTCTGATGAACTAAGGGGATTAAAAGAATAAGTTATTTCCCAGCCATCAAACATTGTATCACCATCAGTATCTATGCACAATGGATCTGTTCCATAGGTATTCACCTCAGCACCATCTGATAACCCATCACCATCAGTATCAGAATTTAAACGGTCTGTGCCTAGTAACATTTCCTCTTTATCATACAAACCATCATTATCGGTGTCAGAAGGAGTGTAATAATCTGCACGTTCCATGGCTAGATATGCGTCTATCAGTCCATAACCATAGTAATTGTCATGACCTGAACACCCTAAATCTGTAATGGTTTCAATCAGTATATCTTTTAAATCATAAGGAGAAAAGAGTGGATTGAAATCGAGTAGAAGTGCACAAACACCAGCGACCATAGGACAAGCCATGGAAGTGCCGGTTAGATACTGATATTCGCCATTTGTTTTTGTACTACAAATATCTTTACCAGGAGCCATGAAATCCAATTCTGATCCATGATCGCTGTTACTCCACCTAGAGACAGCTGTTGGAAGATTGTTATCTGGATCTTCTGTATCTGCTTCCAAACAACCAACAGCTATCGAATTTGAACATGCTGCAGGATAGCTAATTGAGGAGTCATAATTATATACCAATCGGGTAAGTTCCCAAAAGAAATGGTTACCAGCTGCACAAACTACCACAATTCCCGCTTCGACTACTCGATTAACGGCCTCATCTAAGACACTGCGATGTGAAGCATCCATAACGTCTTGTTCAATACTAAAACTCATACTAAGTACATCTAGTTCAACTTCAATAGCTTTATCAAAACCTTCTATAACATAATCGATTGAAGAAACAGCATCTGCCTCGTCATCATATCCAAAAGGAATTTTAATTGCGTAAATACTAGCCTCAGGAGCGACACCAATCACACCTAAACCATTATCTTCAGCAGCCAAAATCCCTGCACAATGTGTTCCATGACTATAAAGTCCAGCATCCAAATTATGTATATCATTTAAATCACTTAGTTCTGATGAATCTGTCATCGTGTTATACCCACCAATGAAGTTATCATCCAGATCCTCATGGTCATAATCAATACCGGTATCTATTATGCCTACTTTTATTCCATATCCAGTATATCCTGTTGTCACATCTGTTGCATCTTCAATTCCTCCCCAAACCTTCTCAGCATTGATCCAATCTATACCCCATGTAAGCAAATCATCTGTAGGTGAGGGCATTGGGTAATAGCTTACATTGGTAATATCAAGAGGAACAGAACTTAGATAGACTTTAGAATTTTTTTGAATAGCATCAACAAACCACGCGTTTCTTAAATAAGAATATAATCTAGGGGGAATTTTTCCTGCAAAACCATTAAGATTTTTATATTCTTGCTTATTTTCCATGTCATTTATAGAGACTTTCAC
>JAUWPI010000084.1 GCA_030611665.1 Candidatus Heimdallarchaeota archaeon
TTGTGCATAGCTGTAAGACTTGATCTTAGATAATCTGTAGCTACTTGATGCCCAAAACCCCTTGATCCACAATGAATCATGGCAGTTACTTGGAACGGTTTTACAACCCCCAGTTTTTTTGCGATGTCTTCATCAAATATATCACCTGGTTTAACTACTTGGATTTCCAAATAGTGATTCCCTGAACCCAATGTACCTAATTGTCTGAGTCCTCTAGATTTCGCTTTATCGCTAACTTTTGAAGCATTAGCTTCAGGCATTTTTCCTTGACTCTCAATACGACGAACATCCTCTTCTCTTGCATAACCATTTTCTAAACACCACTTAGCCCCATTTTCTAATACTGAGTCAAATTCTGAACGAGATAATCTAGCTAATTTTGGATCATGACTAAGCTTTACTCCTACCCCAGCAGGAACTTTTTGATATAACTTTTCAACAAGTTCCTTGATTTTAGGTCTGACATCTCTTTCTTCTAATGTAGTTGTAAGCATACGGACTCCACAATTAGAAACAACCATAGAATTTGCAATAAAGTTGTGAGAATCATGTTCTACTGTAAAATCATATACCTTTCCCTCAAAGTCTTCTATTTTTTCGATTTTTTCGATTTTATCCCATATCATTCCACTATTATTAGTAGTTGATAACTGCGATGAGATAAAAGAATCAAAATGTGGAAATTGTTGTGATGGTCGTGGATTTGTTGATATATCTCCATAAAGCACTCGTTCAACAAATCTTCTATTCACACCATGACTACTTGTAATAGTCGTTGTAATCTGCTTAATCCCCAGACCCTCTTTCGAAAATGTTTTAATTTTCTCTTTTGCATCACTTCTTCTTTTAATCTCGTTTTCTTTATGCTTGAGATATACAATAGCACCATTGGCTAGCCATCTTTTCTTTCTATTGTATTCGAAATTTATTTTGGAGTAGAAGTTAATTAGATTCTTAGAATCAGAGTTTATTAGAATTCGCAATCTAAAACTTTCATCTCCTTGACTATCTGTATAATCGTGCTTTTCTTCAGATATACTAAAATTGATGCCAAATTCACTTAGTAATTTTCCATACTGTTTAAGAAATTCTAAACCAGATTCAACATAATTACTTCTTTTATTCAATCCAACGGTTGGACTATAGAATGAATACCCGAGATTAGTCATTGTAGAAGGAGTTGACATATCAGCTCCTTGAAAAGCAGCAATGGGCAATCTTTTCATCCAGAGAGGAAGTTCAAAGAACCAAGATGGTAGAACCCAATTCTGTTTTGATTTATTGCCAATCGGAACGCCCAAAGCATGCAACAGTGTAAGTAGAGATCTTGCTGATACTTTAGCACTATGTTCAGTTGAATGAATGACCTTATCACCATACTTAGAAGTAAAATCTATGTCTCTATGACGTGTATAAGTTCTAGAACATGTCCATCCTAGCTCCAATATATCGGCTCTTAAATCCTCAAGATCTTCAGGTTGCCCATAAAACCAAACGTTACCTATAGATGTAGTCTTCCCCTTTTCAGAATATACAATTAAAGATCCATCACCTAATACAAAACCAAATATTTTAAGCAAAAGTGGAAGCTTTGGTGAATCCATAGTTAGGGGAAGTAGATCACGTTCTTTTAGCTCTTTAATAATAATCGAATTATTAAAATTCAAATCAAGATTTTCAATATCTTTTTCATCTAATATTACTTTATCAGAAGGGTTCTCAAAAGGAAGTCCTTCAAAAGGATAGATTGCTATTTCATCGCTAATTGTTAAATCGTTTAATGGAATCATTCCTTCCTTAGTCCAAAAAGGATGATCACCTGTTGCCTTTATTTCATAACCGGCACTTGTTCGAATTTTGTAAACTGAATTTGGTTCCACTTCAATAAATCGATTGATTAAAGAGCTTTCAGATATTAAGTTGTCAAAATCAATAGCAACTACGCTTTCTTTTTTCCATTTATCTTCATAATCTTTGATTTCTAATGTGTATCCAAGGTTTGACAGAATTTTTGTGTCCCCAGTAAGACAATTTATATCAAAACCCACTCCACCAGGACTGATAACCCCTTCTTCCATGTCAAAAGCTGCTACACCCCCAATTGGAAAACCATACCCTGCATGGGCGTCAGGTAGTGCTAGTGCATACTTTTGAATACCTGGAAGTGTAGCCACGTTAGTTATTTGATTGATTACTCTTCTTTCTATTCCTTGTTTAAGTGCTGGTGTGAGAATCATTCTTGCAGGTACTCTCATACCTTTTTTGAAAGATGTAGGAATTTCCCATGTTACTTCATTTATTTTTTTCATTGGAATATTTTCAGCTGACATTTATCTCAAAATAACTGGAGAATAGTTTTTAATAAATCTCGTGATTAGACAGAAAATTATAACTAAAGAATGATTTTTATTTCGATTTGTGTTTCTACAGATGAAACTTATGTTCAAATATACCATCCTTGATGATGAAGTAAAATCAGATTTTGCTTTTGAAGTTACTGCAGACACTCTTTCAGAGCTTTTTCGAGGTGCAGGAATAGCTTCAATGGTTGCAATGGTTAATCTTGATTCTGTTAAAGTGGATAATGAATGGAATTTTGAGCTCGAAGCTGAAGATGAAGAATTACTCCTTTATGATTTTCTTAGCGAACTGATATATTTGAAGGATGCAGAAACTGCACTCTTCAAAGACTTCGAAATTACAATTGAAAGAAATGAAAAAGTAAAACTCAAGTGTAAGGCATTAGGTTCGTTAATTGACTGGGAGAAGGATGAATTACTAACTGATGTAAAAGCAGTAACAATGTATGAATTCAGGGTTGAAAAGAAAGAAAATCAGTGGTCATGTCATATAGTACTAGATCTTTAATAATGGCTTTTTTGTGTGAACTTCTAAGAATCTCATACTTCCTATGGCATAGTTGTATAGCAATAAAACAAGGAATAAACGCACTGAATAAAGTTTATAAAGTAACCCTTTCTTTGTTAAACATCCCTATCGAAAAAAAGAGGAATCGAGATGGCTGATACAACAATTAAAGACAAATATCTGATTAAAGGAGAACCTTTTCTTTATACTAAAGAATTTGAATGGGTTATTCAAGAAGGAGACATTTACATATATGGAATATCAAACTACGCAGCTGTAGAACTTGGTGAACTCGCATATGTAGAACTCCCTGAAGTAGGAGACACCTTCGAAGAAGGAAAATCTATGGGAATAATTGAGGCATTAAAAACAGTTGTAGACTTTTATGCGCCTTTTGACTGTGAAATCGTTGAAGTTCATTCAGATCTTGAAGATGATGCATCTGTTATTACTGAAGACTGTTACAATGAAGGATGGATTGTTAAAGTCAAACCAACAGGACCAACTGATGTCCTTATAACACCAGAAAACTTCGCTAAACAAGTCGAAAAAGAGATTGAAGAAGGATCTCGTTAATTAATTAAGAGGTGATTTTTATGGGTGGTAACTATGCTCACCCCTATTTAGCTAATTCTAAAATGGATATAGACGAAATGTTAGAATATCTAGGAATCAGTAGTATAGAAGAGCTATATTCTGATATTCCTGATGAAATTCGATTTAAAGGACAATTGAAGCTACCTCATTACCAAAGTGAATTTGAGTTAATGGAAGCTGTTAAGAGTAAATTGAGCAAGAACATAACTACAAGAGAAGTTCGTTCATTTCTTGGTGGTGGTGTATTAGACATATACATGCCAGCCATTCAAGATGAAATATTACGAAGAACTGAATTTTATAGTGCTTATACACCTTATCAAGCTGAAGCTAGCCAAGGAACACTTCAAAGCATGTTTGAATATCAAAGTTTGATATGCGAACTTGTTAGTATGGATGTTGCTAATTGTTCTTTATATGATTGGGCTACAGGTGTTGGTGAAGCAGCACTAATGGCTTCAAGAATCACAAAACGTACTAAGTTTGTTTACAGTGCCGCCATTGCTCCAAACCGAGAGGCTGTTCTGCAAAATTATGTCACTGGTGCTAATCTAGAACTAGAAATAGTTCCATATGATGAGACTACTGGTAAAATGGACATAGCAAAAGCCAAAGTATTACTTGATGATACTGTAGCAGGTATCTACATTGAGAACCCTAACTTCTTCGGAATTATTGAGGATGAACTCGATGAAATTATTGAAGATGCCCACGTTAAAGGCGTTAGAGTAGTAGTTGGAGCAGATATGAATTCTCTTGCTTTACTTAAACCCCCTGGAGAGTATGGGGCTGATATTGCTATCGGAGAAGGACAATCCATAGGTGGAGGTCCACTAAATTTTGGAGGACCGCTTCTAGGAATTCTTGCGATGAAATATAATAAGAAAGAATCTAGACAAATGCCTGGACGTATTGTTGGAAAAACTATCACTCCAAATGAAGGAGAAGTAGCATATGTAAATACTCTTCAGACAAGAGAACAACACATCAAGAGAGAAAGAGCTACAAGTAATATCTGTACAAATGAAGCACTCGTTGCTTTAAGTTGTGCAATTCATCTAACTCTATTAGGACCACAAGGATACAAAGAATCTGCGGAAACAATGTACCTTAGTGCTCATCATGTTGTCAAAGAACTAGAAAAAATTGGTGTGAAGAGGGTATTTAACAGCGAATTTTTCAATTCATTCATTCTTGATCTTAAAATACCTAAAGACAAGAAGCAAGAATTTACTCAATTCATGTTGGAAAGAAAGATATTCCCAGGAATACCACATTCATTTGATGGAGAAAATTATGACTACATTGTGACTACTTCTTACTTGCTTTGTGAAAAAGACCTTGATGATTTTGTTAAGGCGATTGGTGAATGGAGGAAATAAAGATGTACAGACAAGCAAAATACGATGAACCCTTAATTTTTGAACTTGGTAAGAAAGGACGAAGAGCTCATTTACCTCCAAGGTGTGATTTTTCTAGAGATGACATTAACATTCCTGAAAATATGAAAAGAATCACTCCACCTGATTTACCAGAGCTTCATGAAGGGGAAGTTATGAGACATTATGTTCATCTTTCACAGATGAATTATTGTGTTGATACTAATACATATCCACTAGGATCATGTACAATGAAATACAATCCTAAAGTGAACGAAACTATTGCTAGATCTGAAAAAATGATGTATCTTCATCCTAACCAACCTGTTGAAACAGTACAAGGAATTTTAGAAATTCTTTATGAATTACAGGTTTCATTAGGTGAATTAGCAGGATTGCCACACACTACTCTTCAACCACCTGCTGGTGCAAGTGGTGAGTACACTGGTTTAGCACTCATTAAAGCATATCATTACGATAATAGTGAAACACAAAGAGATGAGATTATTGCTCCAGATTCAAGCCATGGAACAAATCCAGCAAGCACTGTCCTGAATGGTCAAAAATTAATAGAGATCAAGTCCAATGAAGATGGCAGAGTAGACATGGATGCATTAAAAGCAGCTGTTTCTGATAGAACTGCAGGTTTGATGCTCACAAACCCAAACACTCTAGGTATTTTTGAAAAGGACATTATTGAAATGTCTAATACCGTTAGAGATGCCGGAGGTTTACTTTATTATGATGGTGCTAACTTCAATGCAATCGTTGGAAAGATTAGACCAGGTGACATGGGTTATGATGTTCTACATTTCAATTTGCATAAAACATTCGCTACACCACATGGTGGAGGAGGTCCAGGATCAGCTGCAGTTTGCTGTAATGATATTCTCGAGCCATATCTACCAGTTCCAACAGTTAATCATGATAAGGACAAAGACTATTATTACTTTGATTATGACCGTCCAAAATCTATTGGAAAAGTTCATGGTTACTATGGTAATATAGCCGTCGCTCTTAGAGCATATGCATATATTGCTGCCCTTGGTGAGATTGGTTTGAAAAATACTTCAGATCAAGCTGTTCTTACAGCTAATTATGTTATGAGAAAAATGGAAAAGATAGATGGATTAAGACTTAGTCACACATCATCAATACCAAGAAAGCATGAGTCAGTTCTTGAAGCAACACCATTTTTACGAAACCACGATGTTTCAGGAATGGATATTGCAAAAATGTTAATCAGTCGAGGTTTACATGCCCCAACAGTCTACTTCCCATTAATTGCACATGAAGCTTTAATGATGGAACCAACTGAAAATGAAAACAAAGATAGACTTGACCAATATGTTCAAATCTTGGAAGAAGAGATGGATAAAGCAAGAAAAGATCCTGACTATGCTCATCATGCACCAAAATGGACTTCAATTGGAAGGGTAGATGATGCATACGCCATACGAAACCTAACTCTATCTTGGAAAATGATGAAAGAAAAACAAGAAAAACAAGAAAAACAAGAAGAATAATAACAATTATTCTTTCTTTTTATTTTTATTTTTTCTTACGCTTTGTTTGCTCCTGTAAAGGAGGATTAATGAAAACACCAATAATAAGTATTATTGACATTCCTAATATTTCTTTGAATGTGACACTATCAACAATATCTAATGGCATACCATCTCTAATTACTTCTATTGCTTCGAATCCAAAGAACACTATAAGAAATTGGACAACAAAATATATCAAAACAGCGATAAAAGCTCCTTGAATCAAATATCTGAATAGAGGCTTATTTTTGCCTCTTTCTCTTTTATATAGATATTCTGAAATTAGTAATCCTACTGCACTTAATCCTAATGCTCCAAATATAGGAAAAGCAATTAATAGTGTAATTTGCTCGGCATTGTTGAAATTAACTATATCACTTAGATAATAGAAGTGTGGTACTTGTGCTAGAAAAGCTATAGAGAACAAAGCAATGATACTGGGCCAAGCTGCTTGCCTATCCCATATTCGTTCAGTTTTACTCATGATAATCGTCCTTCTGTCAACACTCTTTTTGAAATCTACAAAATCGTTTAATTATAACTTTTGTGATGGAGAATTAAAATTGAATCATCACTTTTCTCTAATCATTATAAAAATCCGGTCTAAAAGTAGATGAATCGAGATTAATTTTCTTCTTCATCAAAAGAATATCCTTTTTCAATTCTGAATTCACAGAAGTTATGACCTGTACCATGACATTTAGTCTCAGTTACGATAGGGGGATCTTTAAGTATGAGAGCTAATCTTCCAGCTAAGTAACCTGATTGAAAATCACATAGAGTTTCGTTAAGATTTGTTTCTGAAAGGTTTGCACCCGATGCGTATGCACATTCATATATTCTAATAAACATTTCTTCCTCGTCTTCGCCTTCTCTAACTTCAACAAAGGAATATCCTCTAGCCAGGTAATTTGTCGGATGAGTCATATATTGCATTATAATTTCTGTAGCCGTCTTTAATGAATTGATAGGTAAGGTTTCATCCTGTAGGAGCTGATAAATGATGTTTTTTCCTGGTCCTATAACTCCGAGTTCTCTTCCAGCTGAATATAGAAGAGCACCACAAAACTTATCTCGGAATTTCAGAGAGATTATCTGTTGTTGTAAAGCACTGATATGAACAAAATCAACGTCATTAGGTCTTAGAGCTTCTTTCATAAGCAAGGAATTATGTCCGTGCTGTGTCGTTTCATGAATGAATTCATAGAAAAGTTGTCTTCTGAAATCTTCTTGAGGAATTTCTCCTAAGAATTGAACGCGCTTATCTCCTTCTTTAGGTTCGTATACCTGATAAGGTGCTTTACCGACTTCTTTTCCTAAGAATACTTCAATTTCAAATTCACAACAATCGTCACCCAATCCTCTACATTTAGTTTCAATAACGCTAGTTGCGGAACCTATCATAGCTTCTATAGTTCCGGCAATTTCTCCAGCAGTATAATGACACAGTGTTTCTCCGATGTTGATTGCACCGGCACTATTAGCTAGTTCATAAATACGAAGAGTTGCGGTATACCCTTCCACTTTAGCTATGTCACAATGTGTGGCTAGGTATAATGGAACTATATTGTTGTGACTATAGAGTTTAGCAAGAGCTATCAAAGCTTCTTGAAATCGTTCTGCAGGTTTTACAGCTCCTACTTTGGGGTTTAAAACAGTTAGGTAGTAAGGAGCAGCACCATAAATGCCTAATTCTCTCCCACTTTGGTAAAGCAACTGGGGAATAAGCGGATCTAACTGGAGCAATGACATCATGACCTGTTGATAAATACCTATATGGACGTAATCACCTAGATTGTTTCGTACAAGTTCTTGGGAGATTATACTGCTAATTGTATTCTTTGTTAGAATCATCATACTCTCTCTTAGTCTTGTATCACGTTGTCTGTTAATGATGTTTGGTAGAATTGAAGACCAGAGTTTTTCTCTAATAACATCTTCAGTTATCAAACCTTCTGCAATCCTTTCCTCATTCATGATTACAACAGGAACGCTCATTATACCATATTGAGCAGCAATTTCCTGCTCTTCAGTAATGTCAATAGTACTAACATGAAGCATGCCTTTCATAGAAGTACCTGCGATGTTCTCAATAACACGTTCAACTTCAGGACAAGCAAAGCAATCCGGGCTTGTAAAAAATAGAAGCCGTATCTTTTCTGTGTCTTGAAGTATGTCTTCATCACTCATTTAGAATATCCCCAGTAACAAACAATTATACCATAATGATAAAAATGTTTTCTTAATTTCAAGATGAAAAGTGGAGATAGACAAATAATAGACTAAAAAAACAACAGAACTAATTCCGTTTAAAGATGAAAGAAACTAAAAAACGCGCTTTCATAGACATCAAAGCAGGAAATTAGATTGAAAAAGGATTTTTTGATTTTTAAGAAGATAGCAAAGATTATATATCAATGAATAGAAAGAAATTTGAAATTTAAGTAAACATTTTAAGTGATAATTATGATAGGACAAGGACAAGTTCCAGTTATTATTTTAAAAGAAGGTACTGAAAGAGCTAAAGGTCGAGATGCTCAAAAAAATAATATTATGGCTGCTTCTATTGTAGCAGATACTATTAAGAGCACTTTGGGACCAAAAGGTATGGACAAAATGCTAGTTGATGGTCTTGGTGATATTTTAATTTCCAACGATGGTGCTACATTGTTAGATGAGATTGATGTTCAACATCCAGCAGCAAAAATCATGGTTCAAGTAGCTAAAGTACAGGATCAAGAAACTGGTGATGGTACAACAAGTTCAGTTATCATTGCTGGTGAATTACTCAAGAAAGGTGGTGAGCTCTTAGATAAGAAGGTTCATGCATCTATAATTGTTGAGGGATACAAAGCAGCATCAACTAAGGCTCAAGAGATTCTAGTAGAATTAGCTCAGAAGATGGAACCTTTCCAAAATGGGAACAAGGTTCTAATTAACATTGCTAAGACTTCTCTGCACAGCAAAGCTGTTTATTCAGCTAAAGAATCACTTGCAAAAATCGCTGTTGATAGTGTCAAGAGAATAGCTGATGAAGATGAGGGAAATTATTTAGTTGATTTAGATAACATCAAAATCATACAGAAGACAGGTAAATCTTTAGCTGCATCTGAATTTATTGAAGGTGTTATCATTGACAAAGAGGTTGTTCATACAGCTATGCCAAAATCTGCAAAGGATGCTAAAATTCTTCTATTGAACCAAAACATCGAAGTTCAAAAAGGTGAATGGGACCGCGAGATTAGAATCAATGACCCATTAGAAATGAAATCATTTTTGGATAATGAAGAACAAATCTTACGAGATATGGTTGATAATGTCAAAGCAGTTGGAGCTAATGTTGTAGTTTGTCAAAAAGGTATAGATGACATGGCTCAATATTTCATGGCTAAAGAAAATATTTTAGCTGTTAGAAGAGTTAAGAAAAGCGACATGGAAAAAATTGCTCGAGCTACTGGAGGAAAGATGGTTACCAACCTTAAAGATGCTAAAGCAGAAGATCTTGGTGATGCTGGGTTAGTTGAAGAAGTGAAACTTGGTGATGACGACCATGTTTTTGTTCGTAAATGCAAAAATCCAAAAGCAGTTTCAATTATCTTATACGGTGCTGCTAAGTATGTGACTGATGAAGCAGAAAGAGCATTACATGATGCTCTATGCGTTGTTAGAAATGTTGTTGAAGATAAAACCTACCTACCTGGTGGAGGATCAATTTACACAGAACTTTCTCTAAGGTTGGATGAGTTCGCTGATGAATTCAAAGACAAAAGACAATTAGCTGTTAAAGCATTCGCTGAAGCTCTATTAGTCATACCATCAACCCTTGCAGAGAATGCTGGAATAGATCCATTGGACATACTCAACGAAATCAGAGCAGCACATGCAGAAGGCAAAATAGCCGCAGGTATTGATATACTGAATGGCGGAAAAATTGTCGATATGCAAAAAGCTGGAATAATTGAACCACTAAGAGTTCTTTCTCAAGCAATTAAATCAGCAAGTGAATCTGCAATAATGATAATGAGAATTGATGATGTTATTGTTTCAAAATCAGATAAACCTGCCATGCCCCCAGGTGGAGGAATGCCTCCAGGTATGGGTGGAATGGGCGGTATGCCCGGCATGATGTAAAAACTCTTTTGTTCTCTTCATTTTCTTTTATTTTCTTTTATTTTCTTGGTTTTTAGATAATTTTATAAGAAGCAGTTAAGGCCGTGGTTTAATGTTAGATAAAATGGAAAAGTTTCTGAAAACAAATAAATCGTTAAATATTGCCTCAAGCAGTTACAATAACCCCAACCTATCTAAATGCTCATACGTTTCGGAAGGAACTGTATTATTTATTGCTGGAGAGCAAAACAGTCCTCTCATTGAACAAATTCGATTTAATCCAAAAGTAGAAATTATAGTCAGTGATGGTGAAACCACTCTCCAATATGCTGGAAGAGCTAAAATTGTCAACGATTATCCTAATCAAGAAAAACTTATAGGAGATCTAACGAAAAAAGACAATCTAGAAAGAAAAGGCATCTTCAGTGTTGACTTAGTACAGATTGTTCCCACAGATATAACAGTGGTTCAATGGAATTATTATCAAGAATTTAAAGAAAATAAACCTTCAATACTGAAAGATTTCATCTATTCTATAATAAAAACCCTTAAAATCTGGGCAAAAGGAATAAGATTGCCTTTCATTTCTGTTACTGTGTTAGCAGTTGTAGTTGGAACTTCGGTTGCGTATTATGAGGATAAAAGTTTTGATTGGTTAATTTTTCTTCTAGCAGTGATTGGTATTATAGCTTTTAATGCTTATGTTGATTTAATGAATGATTTCTTTGATCATTTATCAGGAAACGATGAAGTTAACGAAAAACTCACACCCTTTTCAGGAGGGTCTCGAATGATTCAAAACAAACTTTTCTCTACAGCTAGGACATTGGCGGGAGCTATTGTCTCTTTCCTAATTACTCTTGGAATTGGTCTATACATTAATTTTACAGTGGCTGGAAACATTGTACTCTACATTGGTATAGGAGGGGCTTTTATAGGTATTTTTTATGTAGGAAAACCAATCAATCTTGCAAAGTTCGGGTTTGCAGAAATAGCTATCTTCATTAGTCTTGGACCTGTTGCAGTTTTTGGTGCTTATTATATACAACAAGAGAAATTTTCTTGGACACCCATTTATGTGTCAATAATAGTAGGTCTCCTCATCGCTTTAGTGCTATTTGTTAATCAGTTTCCGGATTACGAGGCAGATAAAGAATCTGGGAGAAGGAATTTTGTTGTTTTAGCTGGAAGAAAAATTTCCTCCATGGTATTTATCATTTTCTTGAGTTTAACTTATGTTATCCTTATAATATTTGTAATTCTCCAAATTTTACCCTACTTGAGCCTAATTGCTTTAGCATCACTCTTGTTCGCTGTGAAAGCTATGATAACAACCAGAAAACATTATGATAATTATCTAGCAATGATCCCAGCTCAAGCAATGACCATACTCACAACTCTAGCTTTTACTATCTTACTAGCTATTTCCCTGTTTGTTACTGCTGCAGTTTGGTAAAAAAGAGGATTACTCCTTAATTCTTTTTTTATTTTTCATAATTAGTTTTCCATTCTTGATTATCATATTCGTATGATTAACTGCATACTGATATGGAAGTGAGGACACGCTAGAAAGATCTAGAATCAGAACATCAGCATTCATTCCAAGATCAAGACTACCAATTTGCTGTTCTCTGTTAAGAGATTTTGCTCCACCATAGGTTGCAGCTAACAGAGCTTCTTCTGGTAACATCTTCATCATAAAGCAGCCAAGAGCTACAACAAATTGCATATTTGTTAGATAACAATTTGGATTAAAATCTGATGACAACGCCACTGTCACACCTGCATCTATGAACATTCTATAATTTGCATATTTCCTTGACATTAGAACAAAAGGTGTTCCTGGGAGTAAGTTTGCGACTACTCCAGCATCTGCCATAGAACGAGCAGAAATCGCTTCAGCTTTTAAGAGATGGTCTGCTGATGTTGCACCCATATTTGCAGCCATCAATGCTGCGCCTACATTTTCCATCTCGTCTGCATGTACTCTTAGCTTGAAATCCTGATCTAATGCTTTTTTCAGGAAATATTCAGATTCTTCTGTTGAAAATGCACCTTGATCTGTCCAAATATCAACATATTCTGCTAAATTT
>JAUWPI010000023.1 GCA_030611665.1 Candidatus Heimdallarchaeota archaeon
CTAGAGACCTTGAAAGAGTTACCAAAAATATACGACGCTCCAGGATTAATGCCCTGCATAAGTACAATCGCACCCAATGGGAGTGACGATTTTCTAAATGAACTTATCTCTGTAAAAGATGATTATTATCCAAATGGAAATTTCCAGCTTCAATTCTCTATACATTCGACAGATGAAAATGTAAGACATAAGTGGATAACAAAAAATATTTGGAGTTTAGAAGAAATTTCTAAATATGGGGAGAAATGGTTTAAGGAAGGAGACAGAAGAATAACATTGAACTTCGCTGTTGCAGCTGATTCTATTATTGACCCAGATGTGATTCTAAATCACTTTAAACCTTCAATGTATTGGATCAAACTCACACCTGTCAACCCTACTAGCAAAGCACAAAGTAATCAGTTAAAGAGTGGTATCACTGAAGAAAACTCTGAATATTTTCCTTTGGTAAAAGCTTTTAGAGAAAGAGGATTTGATGCTGAAATTAGTATTGGTGAGTGGGAGGAGAACGACATTGGCACTAACTGTGGTCAATTTGCTACAAAATACATAAATGGTGAAGTAGGCATTAAAGAATCCTATACTACTACAGATTACAAAATGGACCAATAAGTTCTGAAGTAGTAAGTTCTCATCCAGTCATTTTTACGAAAGAGATTTATGCAAAATTCTCCAACTAAAAAAATGAAGAATAAAGGCAAAACAAGAGAAGAAGAAATAGATAGAAGAAGCAAAAGGAGATTAGTGATGTTCTAAACCTCATCTAATTTTGTCAAGCGAGAGATTATTCAGAAACTCTATTCTCTTCTTCTGGATCTCATCCTTGTTTTCTCCAACCCACATGAAATGTCCCCCATGGACTTCAAAGAGTTCAGCATGTGCTATATTTTCTTTTAGGTATTCTGCGTGGTGCCACTTCACGTCTTTATCCATTCTGCTGTATATCAACAAGGTTGGAAATGATATCTGATCAACTGGAATTATATCGATTTCCTCCATCAATTTCACATCGTGTATTAATCCTTTTTTCCTATGGCTCAATGGTAAGGTACTATTGGTTAAATCCCGTACCCACTTCTTTCTAACCTCATCATTGGATACTAATTTCACAAAATCATCCAGTTCACTTTTCTCATACAATGTTTCAAGTTTAAGAACTGCTTTGAAGCTGGTAGCAAAACCTATCTTCATGAAAACCGCAGTTAACCATCCCGATAAGTCGTCCAGTCCTTTCATAAAAAAGAGCCGCGCCCATCCATCCAGCATTCCCTCGGTGCTATATTTTGATGCTATACCAGCCTCCATCATCAGCGCATTTACTCTTTCAGGATACTTATTAGCGAGGAATAGAGCAACAGGTCCTCCTGCAGAGGCTCCAAGAACCACTACTTTTTCGATATTTAGACTATCCATCAGGGCTATGCAGAGGTCAGCTTGTTCTTCATAAGAAAAGGGTTTGAAAGGAGTACCAAGATATCCTGTTCTGGAGGGTGCCAAGATGGAATAACCATGTTCTATTAGATATTCAATCAAGAATCCCTGATCATAGCCACCGGGACCACCATGTAACACCAAGATTGTTGGACCTTCTCCTGCAAGCTTGTATTCTATCTTCCCAAGCTTGGTTTCTGCTACGACCCCATCTCTCAATGTTGCCAATAAGCCATTTTTCCAAGCTAAATAACGGAATATCATAACTATTAAGAGGATGAAAATGATTCCAAGAGTGATTAGTAATGCAACTGATACCATCTTTGTTCATGTGTATCAATAATATGACTAAATTAAGTATTTCCTACCTAGGATAATCAATTGGTTTCCTAAGTAACATAGTATAGTTGTAATCACGTCAATTGAGTAGAAATTTCATAATCTCAGATTATTTATTAAGAACTACAGCATAAATAAATGCAAGTTCTTTCATTGATTCGTATCTTCCAGAAGCTCCACTGTGACCTGCACCCATATTTGTTTTGAGCATTAAATTGTTATCATCAGTCTTCAGATCTCGAAGCTTTGCAACAAATTTCGCAGGTTCCCAAAAAGCCACTCTAGGATCATTTAAGCTTGTTGTAACAAGTATGTGAGGATAGTCAACAGTTTTGATGTTGTCATAAGGAGAGTAAGTCAGCATATAATCAAAGTATTCTTTATCTTTAGGATCTCCCCATTCCTTCCATTCTTGCGCTGTTAATGGTATGCTAGCATCTAACATCGTTGTTATAACATCAACGAAAGGGACTCTAGCGACAACAAAGTTGCATAAATCAGGACGCATGGTAACAACTGCTCCTACAAGCAAACCACCTGCACTACCTCCTGCAATCGTCAATTGTTCTTTTGTAGTTATTTTTTCATTTATTAAATACTCAGCACTATCAATGAAATCATAAAAAGTATTTTTCTTTTTCAGTAGTTTTCCATCTTCATACCATTGCCTTCCTAGTTCTCCTCCTCCTCGAATGTGAGCTATGACATAAATCATTCCTCTATCTGTCAAACTTAATATTGAAGGTGAGAAGTAGGGGTCCATATTGGATCCATAAGATCCATAACCGTAGAGATATGTTGGAGCAGGAGTACTGATATCTTTACGATGCACAAGAGAAATCGGAACTTTAGTGCCATCTCTAGCTGTGATGAATCTTCTTTCAGTAACAAAGTCTTCTTTTTTGTAATTCTTTATTTCCTCTTGTTTCTTTAACTCCAAATCCTTTGACTCAACAAAATAATCATATGTTGACATAGGTGTTATAAGGGAAGTATAACGAAGTCTTACAAAATCACTGGTGTAGTCGAAATTATTACCTGACCAAACTCCATAGACAGGTTCTGGTAGTTCAATAGTATGATTTTGCTCATCATCCTTTTCATAAAAAATATCCACTTTGGGTAAGCCTTCCTCTCGCTTGTAAATAACTAGAAAGTTCTCAAAAGCTTCTGTCCATCGAACTCTTATACCAGGATTATGGGGTAAAATTTCTTCCCAATTCTCTTTAGCTGTATTTTCAACAGCTGTTCGTGATAATTTGAAATTAGTTGAGTTATCTGAATTTGTTACAATGTAGAAGAATCCATCTTTATGTGAAATAGTGTACTCGTGTTCTTCTTCTCTTGGGTAAAATGTTTGGAAATCCCCAAGAGGGTTGTTTAGATCTAAGAAACGAATTTCAGAGCTTAAAGTAGATTCTGAATTCATAAAAAGAAATTTGTTATCATTGCTTTTCCAAACTGACACACGTCGCTCTATGTCTTTTTCTTCAAAGATTACAATATCTTGTTCAGTATGATTTCCCAGAATATGTCTCTTTAGAATGTATGGTCTTTGAGCTTCATCTCTGAGGTTGTAATAAATGACATTATCATCTCCCCATTCAAAATTCCAACCAATATTCTCGATTCCAGGAGCATAGGTTTCCCCAGTTTCTAAATCTTTTATTTGAATTATGAACTTCTCATAACCTGTAATATCTACAGAATAGGCTAAGAATTTTTGATTAGGACTAATTTTGAAACTTCGAAGTTTATAATACTCGTGCTCTTTTGCTAATTCGTTTAAATCAAGCAGAATTTCTTCATTAGCTTCCAAATTCATGTGTTTTCGACAATAGATTTTGTATTCTTTTCCTTTCACATCTCTATTGTAGTAGTAATAATCTTTGTATTTGTAAGGAACAGTCTCATCATCTTCCTTTATTCTGTTTTTCATTTCAGTGAAGAGTTCCTCAATAAATGCTTCAAGATGACTTGTTTTTGATTTAGTAAACTCATTCTCAGCGGTTAGATAATTAATTACTTCTTGATTTTCCTTGAAACGTAACCAGAAGTACTCATCCTTTAATTCAAGTCCATGAATCTCTGTGACTTTTAACTCCTTCTTAGCGACGGGAGGTTCAGTTGATTTACTCATATGTCTAGGAAATTTAAGAGACTTAAAAGAATTATTAAGAAACCAAAAGTAGAGAAAGGTTTCTTTCTACTTTTTTGTATGATTCGGTTTATCTTATTTTCAAGCAGGGAAAAAGAAGCTCATTTAGTTTCAAGAGATACAGAAATTACAAGAAGAGAAAAACAAATTAAGAAAAAAGATAAAAAAGAACCATATGAATAAAATATTATCTCTGTGGGACGATAAAGAATCTTCTATTATTATAGGTAACAGATTTAATTTTTCCTTCCTCTTCCATTCTCAATAATAGGTTCTCAACATCATTTTTGGGTAAGGTTTCTAAAAGTGAGAAAATTTGATCTTTTCTTAGGGGGTGTCTTTGAGCAATTTCTAAAATATTCTGTTCAGGAGTAGCTGTTTTATTGATAGAAGTAACCTCTGATGTTTCATAAAGAGAGATGCTTTCTGCTGAAAGAATCTCCTGAGCTTCAAGAAGAACTTCAGGATCAGGTATTTTCACCCAGCTTTCTGCTGGTGGTCGTATTGGAACATTGATAAAAACTTTATCAAAACCTATCGAATCTATAATACCCTTAATTTTTCTTAGAATCTTTGGTGCGTCATTTTTTCCTTTTACGAGCATAACTTCTACCCACAGTTGGCCTTTGTATTTCTCTCTA
This sequence comes from Candidatus Heimdallarchaeota archaeon, assembly GCA_030611665.1. Classification (GTDB taxonomy): domain Archaea; phylum Asgardarchaeota; class Heimdallarchaeia; order Heimdallarchaeales; family Heimdallarchaeaceae; genus UBA460. The sequence continues at coordinate 4,570 of JAUWPI010000023.1, forward strand.
AATTGTTTCATACCTTGAATCATATTTTTGAGATCTAGATCTTTATGAGGTCGATTGATTATACGGAACAAATTTTCTGTAGGTGCATCAAGAGTAGGCAGAATTGTATCAGCATTAAGTAAATCGTGTCTAACATCTTCTCGATATAATAAAGCACCGTTTGTGATGACAGCTATGGGAAAAGATGTTTGCTTCTTTAAACTATTGATTAAAGTCCCTAAACCTGCATAAAGTGTTGGTTCTCCATCTCCCACTATGGTTATATAATCGATTTCTTTTGTAATTAAAAGAGCTTTTTGAACCTCTTCAACTATGTCCTCTGGAGGATAAAAATCTACTCTTGTATTCGTAAAATTCGTCGTTCTTCCTAATTGACAATAAATGCATGTGAAATTACATGTTTTTCGTGGGATAGGACTTATACCAAGGGAACGACCTAGCCTTCGTGAGGGAACAGGTCCAAATACATATTTGAATGATTGCTCATTTTTACTTTTCAAACACTACATCTCTTTGATCAAGGGTTTTTACATAAAAATCCCGTTGTACATATAGTATAAGATAAATTAATACTTTTGGATTTGAATATAGAAAAAATGGAAAATTGAAAGAAACTATTGTGGATGGTATTCTACGTTTCCTTCTTTGTCGATAGTAGCTCCAGCGTGTCTTAAAGCCCAGCAGGAGATAACTACTCCTACAGGTAAACTTGCCGGATGTCTTGCTGCGAACTCCATATGAACATCTAATACGGATGATCCTTCTCCCAATCCCATTGCACCAATTTCTAGTTTGTTCAAAATTTGAAGTAACTCTTTTTCTAAACTAGCTATCTGTTTATCTTCATGATATTCATAAAGAGGTCTCAAGAGAGCTTTCTTACCAAGATTCATACACATATCTTCTCCACCACCAACACCAACACCAACTGTATATGGTGGACAACCTAAAGGTCCAGCAGCAGCTACTGCTTCAACTACAAATTCTTTAACACCTCTAATACCTTTCCCAGGTGGAATCATTTTCATTTTGCCAACATTAGAAGAGCCTCCTCCTTTAGGTAAGGCAATGATTTCACACTCATCTCCTTCTACTAAATCAAAGTAGAACCAAGGAACGTAACCTCTTAATCCAACGTTATTCTTTGTGTTACCTTTGAACATATCGACAGCATTGGGTCTGAGAGGTATGTTAGAAGTTGCTTTCTTTGTTGCTTTAATCAGAGCTGTTTTTACTTCTGATCTAATTGGGAACTTATCACCGATTTTGACGAAAAATGCAACAAGACCTGTATCTTGGCACATAGGTTTGCTTTGAGTTTCAGCAATGTGAACATTTTCATTAATCGCATGTAATTGAGACTTTCCTAATTTACCTGATGTTTCAGCTTCATCTTTGATCAATGTGTTTTTTACCTCTGTTGGTAAGATTGTGGCAGAGATTTTCAGTAATCGTGCAGCTGTATCTTCCACTACTTGTGCTATATCCTTCATACTAATTCAACTCCTGTAAAATCTTGTCGCGATTTGCAGCAATATTCTTCTTTGAATCTTCAGTAAAGTTTCCACCGTGAGTGTCTATAGTAACAGTGAGAGGTCCAAAATCTTCAACATCGAAAACCCAAAGACATTCAGGCATTCCTAGTTCATCATACCAAAAAACATCTCTTACCTTCTTTATTCTATCAGCTGCTAATAGAGCTGCTCCACCAGTGAAGTATCCATAGATACAAGTTTCTTCTTGACAGGCTTTTGCAGTTCTTTCACCCATTCCACCTTTGCCGATGATTATTCCAGGATGAAATGTTTTTATGAATTCATCTTGAAAGATTTCCATTCTTGCAGATGTTGTTGGTCCTGCAGCTACAACTATCCATTCACCATCTTCATTCTTTTTCATTACTGGACCACAATGAAAAAGTCCTATGCCGGTGAAATTCACAGGTGGTTCTTTACCCTCTTTGTGAAGTTCTAATGCTTTAAGATGAGCTTCATCTCTAGCTGTGACAACTGTACCAGTAAGGTACACGATATCACCTATCATGATTTTTTTTAGTTCTTCGGGGGGTATTGGAGTAGTTAAATGGTATTCCATGAGCCCACTGAAAACTAGAGACATGTAAATCTTTCTGAATGGACTTACAAAACCTTAAACAGACTTCTGTGTTATTTTAGAGGTTTTAACATATCATAGATTAAAACATTAAATATAACCCCTACAATTATAATCAAAGCTTTATTCGGACAGAGTTACAGAGTGAACCTTATGGAAAGTATTGCCGACATCATAAGAACAATTGCTAAACACATACTAAAAGCAGAGACAATCATTTTCTTTACTGGTGCTGGTACAAGTGTCCATAGTGGCATTCCCGATTTTCGTTCTGAAGGAGGATTGTGGGAAAAATACAAACCTCTTGAAGTAGCAACTATCAGTGCTTTTAGAAAAAACCCTGAAAAAGTTTGGGAGTTCTTTCGCATAATGTATGAAGAGTTTCAACCTGTTGAACCTAATGCTGCTCATTATGCAATTACAGAGATTCAACAACTAAAAGGAAAAGACAAGGTTCATATTGCAACGCAAAATATTGATGGTCTTCATCAAAAATCTGGATCTACAAATGTATACGAATTACACGGCAACCCTGACTTAGTACATTGTATTAGATGTTTATATGAGGAACAGATGAATTACGAAAAACATATTGAGCCAGAAAAAATTCCCTTATGTCCTAAATGTGAAAATCCTCTAAAACCAAAAGTTATACTCTTTGGAGAAACTCTTGACAGAGACATCCTTAACTCTGCATTAAGAGTTGCCAACAGGAGTGATATAGCTGTGGGAGTTGCAACGAGTTTAGAAGTTTTTCCAGCTGCTGATATTCTTTTATCTCCTTCTCCACCAACTAAAAAAGCATTATTCAATCTTGTACCTACTTTATACAACGAACAATTAGATTACTATGTTGAGGGAGATATAATTGAAACATTACCCATTTTGGCTAAAATTCTTAAAGAATTAAGTCAAAAATAAAAAATTTTCAAGCTAATCCTTAGAATCATAGAAAATTTAAAGTATTCAGTCCATTATTATAAGTTGTAAGGATGATTATAATGTCTGAAGAAAAAGAACAGAGTAGCTATGAAGAGATAGATGAGATGGACGATGTTCAATCTGAAATTTCTAAACGAGTAGAAGAAGAAGAGGAAATCAGAGAGAGAGAGGACGGATTAGACAAGGACATGTTTGTTGAAAAGGAAAAAGAGGAAGAAGAGGAAGAAGAAATGAAAACACAAAGAGTTGAAGAAGAAAAAGAAGAAGTTTCGGAAGTTACAACTGAAGAACCTGAAGTTGCAGCCAAAATACCTGAAGAGAAAAAAGATGAGAAGAAAAAGGAAGAACGGGTAGTTTATACTCACATCGATGTTGATCTTTGGAGAACTAAAATGCACCGAGAAGAATGGGGTATCCGCTTAGATGCTCAAAGAGCTCAAAAAGATCGCCAATGGACTCGCGACATGGATATGATTGGTGAGATTAAAAAAGACGGTGAAACTTATGGTTTTTTTGGTCTAAGAGAAAAATTATGGAAAAATAAAGACCCTCTAGAAAGAAGATTTGTCATGAAAATGTTCTCAAAGGGTGGTTACTGGCGAGGTAGTATAGAAAGATTGCAGGGAGAAAGTTTCGCAAACTCTCACGCATCTAAGGAACCTTGTCCCGCATATGTTTGTATTTTCAAACACACCAGAAATCTATATAGAATCAAAAGATTGGCTCATTTTCCAAGATTTCAAGGAGAAGTATTCGGTTTCAGCTTTCTTGACGAAAATGATATATTTCGAACATTTGTAATAGATGACAAAAGATTAACCTTCGGTAGCGATTGGATGATCAAAGACATTCACAACAAGGTCATTGCCAAAATTGATGGCAAATTCATGAACTTAGGTGGAAGATTCAAAATTGATATTTTCGATGAGATACTTGCAAATGATAAGACATTTTTCAATATGATGATTCTATTCAGTGCTACACTTCGTTTCCATAAAGATATCAAGAAGAACATCAGGAAAGCTCTAAAAGAATTGAGAATTTCAGATGCTAAAGTTAAACTAGATGATAGTGAAACAAACTTGTATTTGAATCCCCGAAAACTATCAATTTAACTCTTTTTTCCATTTTTTTCTTTACTTTTTATATGTAAATAATGTTAAATGGTTGTAGGATGTGGAAAGATGAAACAGCTCTCAATTCGCTTCAGAGTAGGATTTGATTTAATAATCGAAGCTGATGAAGAGATAAAAGACTCTGCTCTACTTAAATTGATTAAAGAAAACCCAAAAAAAGAGAATGAGTATCGAGCAGCTCCTTACACCTACAAAGATATTGTTAGCATCCTTGTAGAAAAAAACGTACCAATAAATACTGATATCTTAGAAGATTCAGTTTTTACTCAAGAATATATTAATAGAACGAAACTCAAACTAAATCTTAGACCTTATCAAGAACATGCAATTACAGCATTTTTTCAAAATAAGGGCATGGGAGTTGTGATCTTACCAACAGCAGCAGGAAAAACTATCATCGGTTTAAAGATAATTGAAAAACTAAAGCAGAAAACATTAATCATAGTTCCCACAAAAAACTTACTCTATCAGTGGATTGACCATTTAACTAAGTATACCTCTTTGTCCAAAGATATGGTTGGTCAAGTTGGAGACAATGTCAAAGAGATTAAGGAAATCACTGTAACTACCTACGATAGTGCGAGAATAAATCTCAATAAATTCAGAAAAACATTCAATCTGGTTATTCTAGACGAGGCACATCATGCTGCTGCAAAAGAAACAATTAAAGTACTTGAAGGACTTCCAGCTGAATATAGGTTGGGATTAACTGCAACTCCTGACAGATCTGACAAGGGAGAAGAGTTACTTTTCAAATACATCGGAAACCCCATTGTTGTGGCTAAAATCTCTGACTTAGCTGAAAATGGTTTTATTGCAAAATACCAGCTGAAAACAGTAAAGGTTCCACTAACAGCTAGGGAAAGGATTCATTATGAGAAAAATATTGGTATATACCGAGAATATTTGAGGAAAAGAAATATCAAGATACGTTCACCTGAAGATTATGAAAGATACTTAATTTTTAGAGTAAACCAAGATATAGAAGCAAAAGAAGCATTGGATGCTCATCGAATTGCTAGAAATATTGTTTATTCATCACAATCTAAACTTGATAAGATTGAAGAGTTACTTGAGAAGCATAGTTTAGATAAAATGATTATCTTTTCAGAATTTAATGACATGGTATATTCAATTGGTAGGAAACATCTCATTCCAGTCATAACTCATGAGACAAAGAGTTCAGAAAGAGAAGAAATTTTGAACAAATTTAGTTTAGGAGAATACAACAAGATTGTAACAGGACGTGTTCTTGATGAAGGATGGGACTGTGGATCTGTCAATGTAGGAGTCATCGTGAGTGGGACAGGACAAGCTAGACAGTTTATACAAAGGTTGGGTCGAATCTTAAGACCTAAGGAAGGAGATGCTATATTATATGAACTGGTTACTCCGGGTACTTTGGAAACATGGACTGTTAAAAGGAGAAAGAAGGCTGAGATGTTAAAATGAGGCTTGCAATATCAGATTTTAAATTCGACATAAGAGGTTCTGGGTCAAATGCCATCTTTATACCGTTTTATTTGAAATATGAAGATAGCAACAGAATTCAAACTTTCATCAATCTTCTGGAAGAGAATTTACAAAAAAAGAGATCAGATATTCCTTTAGATACTCTAAATGGTTTGTTCATTTCGGAAAAGATATCCAAGGCTTTGTTAACATCTATGAATAGATACTACCAATTCCAAAATCAATCAATTGAGAAAATTATTGGAATAGAGAAAAAAAGTAGTGTAACCCATAAGGATGGTGCAGCAGATATAGAGAGTTTTCTCAAACAAGCTGCAGATGTAAATACTGACATATGTAGCCTATCAGGAGCAGAAATAAGATCTCTTGTATTCGAGATTGTAAACAGGAATAAGAATGGATATGTCAAGAGTTCTGAAAGAGATGAAGTGATTAAGAAGATTGAAAAAAATTTGAAAATCCCCAGCAAGACTCTCGTAAATCTTCTTTATTATGATATAGAATCAGAGCGTATATTAATTAAAAAAGGCAGTACTGAACCAGCCAAGATTATTGGTTGGTACAATTGCGATGCCATAGAAACCACTCTTGCTTTCGCACTAGATTTTCAGATTAAAACAAAAAAGCTTCCTGGTTATATCGCAAAAAATGTAGTATACATCTCAAAGAAGAATTATGTTTTTACAGAAATAGTTCTAGAAGGAGATGGATATGTCTTGAAGATTATCCCCCCTCTTGAGATGTTCAGAGACAAGGGAGGGTGGGGCAGGAACATTAGTAATGTGGCAATGTATATTATACAAAAACTGTTGAAGGAAAAAATTGATTTTCAATTACAGGCCATAATAATGCCTAGAAAGAGAAAAGCTCTCTATTCCCTAAACTCCAAATCTTTACCAATTTTACCTTCTTTCAAAGAAAAAGAAGAAGATTCTGTTAAACCTGAGATAGATTCTAAAATTGAAGATAGATTCTTGAAAACTTGGAAAAATTATCACGGTTGGAAAGCAAAACCAGAGCCTGATGCAATAATTGTTGCCAAGAAAATGTATATACCTGATTTCTTACTCGAAAGAGGTGGAAAAAGCATCTATGTGGAAATTGTCGGATATTATACAGCAAAATATATTCAGAAGAAAAAGAGTCAGATGAAAGAATTAGCATCACTTAATCTACCAATCCTATATCTTGTTGATCAGAGTATTCTCTCTAATTTTACCGGGTTACGAGATGTCACTTTGCTTCCGTATACCGGAACAACAATCCCCTCCAACGAACTTACCGAAATTCTAGAAACTAATTTTTCTGATTTTGAAGAAAGGCTGCCCAAATTCAAAAAAATAATAGAAGATATATGCATAAAGTTGAGGGAAGACAATAATCTTTTTACACTGCAACAAATACAAGAAAAACTTCAAGCGTATTCAACTAAAGAAACAACCAGGGTGCTTTCAGAGATGGAAGTTAAACGTATCATCAAAGAGAAATCCATCGTATTTATCCCTAGTTTTGGTATGGTTTCCAAAGGAATAGTCACAGAAGTTGAAGATTATCTAAAACAGGTGAAAAGAATTTTACTCGAGTCTCTCAAAGAGAAATTCCCTAAGTATAAGGAAGCTTTGATAGCGATAAGCCAGTATGTTGGGTGCAGAATTCATTGGAAATCAATTGAAGTAGTGGAAATAATAGCACCTAGGAAGTAAAGCAAGGAATATTGCAAAAATCACTGTTTTTTCATTAAAAAATGCGAAAAGTTCTTTTAATTTCAGTATAAATTAATGATAATGTCTGAAAAGATAGCTATAATTGGAGGGTCAGGAGTTTATGATCTAATCAAGAAATCAAGTAAGGTTTCTGTCAAAACCCCATATGGGAAGGTAGACACAATTAAGAAAACTGTGTATAAAGAAAAAGAGATTTATTTTCTTCCTCGGCATGGGCCAAAACATTCAGTCCCACCTCATCTTATCAATTATAGAGCTAACATATATGCACTATATAGTCTAGGAGTGAAAAAAATTTTTGCCACTAATGCTGTAGGTTCCATTGATCTAAGCATTAAACCAGGAGATTTTGTTGTTCCTGACCAGATAATAGATATGACAAAGGCTAGACCACTGACATTTTTTGATGGAATTACAAAAGTTAAGTTTGCAGATGGTTCCATCCGAAAAGGTGTTGTACATCTAGATTATACTGACCCCTACTGCACAAACCTTAGAAATGTGTACATTAAAGCGGTTGAGGACATTGGAGAAATGGTTTACACAAAAGGAGTCCACGTTTGCTCTGAAGGACCTAGATTTGAAACACCAGCAGAAATTACCATGTATCAAAAAATGGGTGGAACCCTAGTAGGAATGACTACAATTCCTGAAACTATCCTTGCAAGGGAACTGAAGATGTGTTATTCAACTCTTTGTCTAATAACTAACTTTGGTGCTGGTATGCAAGAAAAAATAACTCATGAAGAAGTTGTGGAAATTTTTGAGCAAAAGACAAATCAAGTTAAAGAAATAATGAAGAAACTAATTGCAGCAGAAAGTTCTTCTGTTAAATGTACTTGCACAAATTAGCAAAATATTGATAAGAAAAAATGAGAAAAATATTTTGTCGGAAATATGGTAGAAGCTACTCTTACACCATCTATTTGGTAAGTGTTGATATTTAGATTTCTCACTTTTGCAAAAAGCTTTATAAAGTGATGTTGATTTGTTGCACATATCATATATAAATAAATTAGAGTTGGAATAATAAAATGGCCCCTAAACTTGAGTTTGAAATAATTATACAGAATGTTGTTGCAAGTATCAATCTTTTTACAACCATTGACCTTGTTACTTCTTATCAAACTTTAATAGATGATGATGATCTTTTCGTTAGTTACAATCCTGAAACATTTCCAGGTCTCATATTAAAAATTAAGAAACCAAAGATTTCCAGTCTTGTCTTCAGCTCTGGAAAACTAGTTTTAACTGGAGCTAAATCCACACAAATGGTTCATGAAGGAGTACAACAAATGATCAAAATACTCCGTACTGTTGGAACAAAAATTACTGAAGAACCAGAAATCATAGTTCAAAATATTGTTGCGTCTGGTAATTTCAACAAAAGAACCATTAACTTAGAGTTAGCTGCCTTATGGCTAGAGCATTCCATGTATGAACCAGAACAATTCCCAGGTTTGATTTATAGATTAGCTGAACCAAAGACAGTATTGTTACTATTTCAATCTGGTAATCTAGTTTGTACTGGTGCAAAAACAGAGGTACAAGTTCATCTAGCTGTTGAAAACACTTACAATACACTCGATGAAATCAATGCATTTGATTTCTAATAACTCTTTTTCATTTATTTTTTCCTTGTTGATAACAGGGATTATTTTCATCTAAACACTTATTTAATGAATCTTAGAGTGGGAATTACAATGCAACCCTATCAAGAAGAAATTGTAAGCTTATTTTCAGAATTATTGGAAATCCCAGCTCCTTCTGGGTATGAAGGAGAAATTGCAGAACACATTATGAAGAAATTGCAATCTTTGGGGTATTCACCTAACAAAGATCACTCAGGTAATGTTTATTTGAAAATTGAGGGTGAAAGAAGCAATGTTTCGAGCTGTTATGCGGCACATATGGATGAAATAGCTCTAATGGTTACAAAAATCAATGAAGATGGGTCATTGAACATCGAACGTGTTGGAGGAACCCTTCCTTGGAAATTTGGTGAAAGAACAGTTGAGATATTCGGTTCAAATAAAACCATCAAAGGTATAACCTCTATGGGGTCAGGTCATGGAAGTAGAAAGAATGATTCTCAAATAAAATGGGAGGAGGTAGATGTTGTTACTGGTTATTCTCCGGAAGATTTGAGAAATTTTGGAATAGCAGTTGGGACAAGAATTTTACCTCTTCGTTCAGAATGTGGACCCATCATTCTAGGAGAAGAAAATGATCCATTACTTGCAGCTTGGACTTTTGATGACCGCATGGGAATAGTTGCATTATTAAGATTAGCTAAGTATCTGAAGGAAGAAAATATTAAACCTAAAATGGATACGATAATTGCATTTACTGTCCAAGAAGAAACCAGTTGCTTTGGAGCAAGAACACTTTCATACAAGCTTAATCCCACCTATTTCATTGCCGTTGATGGGTGCCCACTAGCTTCACATTCTCCCTTAAAATTAGATGAGCGTCCGGGGATTTGGCTCAAAGATAGAAGACAGTTCTATAGTACAGAATTAATTGAAGGATTGTCAAAAGCTGCAGAAGAAGTAGATGTTGAACTACAGCGAGCAATTTTCTCTGGAGCAGCAAGCGATGCAAGTTCAGTAGGGTTAACAGGGAGTGCTGATCAAGTAGCAACTATAGGTCATGTTAGGAAAAACAGCCATGGATTTGAAATTGCATCGTTAGAAGTTTTCGAAAATCTATATAAAACTCTGAAAGAGTTTGTTTCTAATTGGAATGGCTAGAGGGTAAGAAAGAAAATCTTTCTTCCTAGCCAATTTTGGAAAGAGCTTGATCCATATCTTCAATTAAATCATCGATATCCTCAATACCTATTGACATCCTTATCATTGTATCTGGTATTGCTATTGCTAATCTCTCTTCTTGTGTCAATTGTTGGTGAGTGGTGAAAGCTGGATGTGTAGCTAGAGTTTTTGTAGTGCCGAGATGACCTGTGTGGATAATTAGTTTGAACGCATCGATTACATTTACTGCATCTAGAAGTTTCCCTTTTGTTACAAATGAAAGAAGAGAGCTAAATCCTGACAGTTGCTTCTTCGCTAATTCATGTTGAGGATGGCTTTTCAGACCAGGATAATGAACTGATTCAATTTTGGAATGGTCTTCAAGAAATTCTGCAAAGACCTGAGTATTTTCACAATGTTTCTTCATTCTGAGACTTAGAGTTTCCATTCCAAGAAGTAATAACCAGCTATTGAAAGGGCTCAACGCAGGTCCGACATTTCTATAATCTTTTTCTCTAAGCTCATCTATATACTCACTTGATCCAGCAACAACTCCAGATATGCATGTAGAATTTCCACTCAAGTACTTTGTTGCTGAATGAACAATTATGTCCGCACCCAATTTTACTGGTTGTTGAAGAACAGGAGTAGCTACTGTGTTATCAACGATCAAAGGCAAATCATTCTCATGAGCTAATTTTGCTAGAGCAGGGATATCTGCAACAAACAGATTCGGGTTAGAAGGAGTTTCAACATAGAGAAACTTGGTTTCAGAGCTAATAGCTTCAGACCAATTTTCTATGTTTTCAGGATTTGAAATGAATTTCGCTTTAAAGCCCATTTTAGGAAAAGTTTCGGAGAAGAGTTTGTTAGAGCCACCATAAATTTTACTAGGGCTTAAAAAACCATCTCCTTTATTCATAAGTTGTAAGCAAGCTATAAAGATGGCTGACATTCCAGAAGATGTAGCAAGAGATTTATCAGTTAGCTCTAGAGCTGCAAGTCTCTCCTCAAAAATGGCATTTGTTGGATTGTCCATTCGTCCATACATGTGACCCTCAATTTCATAGCGGAAGAGTTTAGCAGCATATTCAGCACTCTCATACGGATATGCAACGCTTTGATATATAGGGGGAGAGATAGTTTTTGTTTCAAGGACGTCATGACCAGCATGAACACACAGAGTGTCAAATTTATATTTGCGTTTGTCTAATTTAGGCATGGATAGCTCTTCATTTCGTACTTCTTAAGGTTTTCAGAAATTTATTTAGTGAAGCAAATAAATGCGATAATATATAAACTAGAAAGACAGATAATTAATCAATATTGGATAGAACCATTGTTTTGGAGGATGTTATAAGTGAATGAAGGAAGACATTTAGGATCACCAAATAGGAAAAAGAAACAGACTAATTTTATGGATAAAATACTTGGGTCTGTGCAAATAAGAGGAGGAGGTCGAGCTTTTATAGCAATTGGAGAACAAGAATCGCTAGATTTGCGCTCAGAACAAAGAATAACCTATGGAGATTCAGGACTAAAAGTTGGTTCTGTAATCACATACACAATTGATGAGTATATTGTAAAAATTGAAGCGGAACTTAAGAAAGAAGCACTAAACGATGAAGAAAGATCTCTAAAAACAGAGAATCTATTATTCGCCACCAACATCAAAGTTTCTTTACGGAATTTAGATATTTCGGATGTTAAAATTCAAGAAACTAATTATGAATTACGTTTATCTTTTGATTCTTCAAACCAGAACAGATATCCCTTCTTCTTGCAGTTTTTTATCAGATATGAGCAAGATGGTAGTATAGTTTTAGATGGTCTATTCAAGAAAATTCAACCTTTTAAAGTTTCAATAAGATCATTTGGAGATGAAGATAAGAAAGAAGGTGAAGACAGTTATGAAGTTCTTATTTCTCAGTACATCATAAGTTCTAATGATGATTTACTTGTTAAATCTTTAAACCAGAATGCAAGAATAACTCAGAAGTTAATTACATTATCTTCAAATCTTGAGTTAGTTATGGTTAATCGAAAATATTTTGTTGTAACATTTTATGATACTAGTAATTTAGCTAAAATCTTAGATCTACTAGGAGAATTGTATAACGAATTTGTTAATCAACAAACTGGTTTGAAATCTGTAACTTACATCAAATGTTTTGAATGTGGAGAGGACCTTGATGAAAATGATGAAAAATGCCCTAACTGTAATACTAATAGACCTAGATGTGCAATCTGTTTATTAGATTTGCAACCTGCTGAAAAAGAAGAAGTTGTTCAAATGCCTTGTTGTGGAGTTTATGGACATAGAGAACACGTTTTGATGTGGATTGAGAGAGCTCATACTTGCCCAAATTGTAAAACTAAACAGATTGATTGGTTGGATGAGTTAAATCGTTAAGTTTAACGTCTTTCTTCCCTAACAATCCTTTTAAAATAAAAGCCTTTTTTCTTCTCATGAGTATTAATGAGGTTTTTGAAAACATTAATGGTAATAAGCAAGACAGTAAGAATATTCTTTTTGATTTACTTCGCATTCCTAGTATAGCTGCAAAAAAGACTGGTCATGATGAAGCTATTGATTATCTTTCAAAGATTTTTGGAGAAGCAGGATTTGATTTCTTCGTTAGTAAGACCTCAGGTAATCCTGTTTTTTGTGCTGAGATGAATGTTGGAGCAGAAAAAACAATCTTGTTCTATGATCACTATGATGTTCAACCAGAAGATCCTATAGAACTCTGGGAATCTCCACCTTTTGAACCCATTATCAGGAATGGTAAAATCTTTGCAAGAGGGGTATGTGATAATAAGGGAGAAATCGTCTGCCGTCTACAAGCGATTAAAGCTTACAATGAAATATATGACAAACCTCCAATTAATATCAAATTTCTAATTGAAGGAGAAGAGGAAATTGGTTCGCCTAATTTACCGTATTTCATCAATAATAATAGAGATTTTGCATTGAAAACAGATGGCGTCATCTGGGAATTTGGCGGTAGAACCAAGGAAGGAATCCAACAAATTTACCTTGGTGTTAAGGGAATACTATACCTTCACATGAAGACAAAAACTATTGGTAAAGATATCCATAGTGGTTATACACAATTTGTAGATAATGCTGCAAACGAGCTAGTCTGGGCATTGTCGCAATTGAAGAATCGTGACGACAAAGTGTTAGTAAACGGCTTTTATGACAACATTCCTCAACCTACTGAAGAAGAACTAAAAGAAATTGAAGATTTTGACCTAAAAGAAGAAGAAATGAAGGAAACCTTTGGAGTTGAAGAATTTCGAAAGGGGTTATCAGGTTTAGATATGAAGACGAAATATTTCCTCGAGCCAACACTTAATATCTGTGGTATATGGTCAGGTTATCAGGGAGAGGGCAGCAAAACTGTAACTCCTAATGAAGCCTTTGCAAAAGTTGATTGCCGACTTGTACCAGGACAGGATCCAACAGATTTAGTTAATAAAATCAGAGCACACCTAGATGAGCTTAAATTCAAGCACATAGAAATTGGTAGTTGGGATGGTTATCCTGCATCAAAAACAAAGAAAACAAATCCTTTTGCTCAAACCATTATTCAAACTTTCAGAGATGTTTACAAACATGAACCAATTGTATGGCCACTTGTGGGAGGATCTGGACCGATGTACCTTTTCGAGAATGTTCCGTGCGTTTCCATAGGAACAGGTCACCCAGATGGGAATGCTCATGCACCTAATGAGAACCTTGTGATAGAAGATTGGATTCAAGGGATGAAAACCATAGCAACATTAATTCATACATTCTAAATCAATAGGGTTGGGAGACAAATCTCTTTTTGCGTAATAATTAGGATTTATCAGGTTTAGATGACTGAAGAATTCTTTTTATGAAGTTGTCTTTTTCGCTGTATTTTCCTAATAAAAACACCATAACGACGCAAAATATAACATAAGTGGCTATAAATATCCCATAAATCCAATCTATCTCATAATAAGTTAAACGGATTTCTAGCGTAAAATAAATATGAATTGAAGTCCAAGTACTTATCGCTAATCTATTTATCGCTCCTGTAAAATCTACAGATATTGATTTCGGATTCGAACTATCATCTGGGAGGTAATTTCCTATTCGATAAGAATATTGTGTATTATCAGGTGGATAAACATACATCATTGCTCCATATCCACGAATTTTTAATTTTATTGTATATACTATATTGGGATTTTGTACATTATATTTAGTGTCTAATACATTATTATAGTAAACACGTATTTGCGGTGATGATGTTCCATTTAATTCCGCTCTAACTCTGAAAAGTGTGGTATGAGAGGTAAAGAAAATTGACAGGTAAGCTGATAGAAAAATAATTGTTATTATACTTAAAGCTAAAATAATTATCTTCTGTTTTTTATTTAATTTCATCGGATATTTTAGATATTAAGACTTTTTAAACTTAGCTTAGGTTAAAACTTGGTTTGGTAGAGCAAATTCTTTTTTAGCAAGTACGATTTTATATTATTTATATGTGTGATACAGTAGTTGCTGTGGGTAAGTCTACCAAAGATGGTAGTATTATTTTAGGTAAAAATTCTAATCGTGTTCCTAATGAAGTCCAGAATGTTGAATATGTTAAAGGAAAGAAACATGGAACAAATGCTAAAGTCAAATGTACATATATCACAATTCCACAAATAGCGGAAACATATGATGTTCTTCTATTGAAACCATTCTGGATGTATGGGTGTGAAATGGGAAGTAATGAGTTTGGTGTAACCATTGGTAATGAAGCTGTTTGGAGCAAGGAACCCATACGGGATACAGGTTTGCTTGGTATGGATATGATGCGTTTAGCAGTAGAAAGATCAAAAACTGCAAAAGAAGCACTTGAAACAATAACAGAGTTACTGGAGACGTATGGCCAAGGGGGTCAATGCACTTATGGAGTCAAAGGTCGTGATTACCATAATTCATTCATAATTGCGGATACTAAAGAAGCTTGGATTTTGGAAACAGCGGATAGATTTTGGATTGCAGAGAAAGTGAAAGGAATACGTACAATATCTAACACTCTCTCTATAGGTAGTGAATATGATCTTATTCATCCAGAACTAATAGATCACGCAATCAAGAAAGGTTATTGTAAAAGTAAAGATGATTTCCATTTTGCTGACAATTTCATCCCCAAATTCCGTATATATCATGCTATAAAAGAGTCTCAACCTAGATCACAATATTTTGCCAAAGGTTCTGATCGACAACAATGCACTACAGCTCTTCTCCTAAGAAACAAGGGTAAGATAACTCCAGAAGATGTAATGGAAGTTCTTAGAAACCATAATATCAAACCAGAAGAAGAAGCTACTTGGTCAGCTTCAAAAGCTTCAGCCAAGAGTCCATGTCAGCATGCGACTGGAATGACAGTACCTAGCCAGTCAACAGGATCTATAGTCTCGCATCTGAAAAAGGACATTCAAGTTCACTGGGTTACAGGTACATCAGGTCCATGTACAAGTACATTCAAACCTGTATTTTTACCTAAAGCAGGATTTAGCAAACAACCGATTTTGGGGGATGAAAAATACAATGAAAAAGCTCTCTGGTGGCAACATGAGAAACTTCACAGATTAGTTTTATTAGACTATCAAAAGAGGTTAGGAACATACAAAGAAGATCGAGATAAGTTTGATAAAAAATATTTTAAAAAGGTAAACACAATTCTCAAGGGTTTATCAGGAAAACCAACAAAAGCTGACCTAACAAAAATGAAGAAAGTTACAACAGATTCGTTTAAAGAAAGCCAAAAGTTAACTGGTGAATGGATAAAGAAAATAGTTGATCTTCCAATTGAAACAAGTACAAGTATATTATATCGAAGGTTTTGGAATAAATACAGCAAAACTGATGGTTTAGAATAGAATAAAGAGTAGCGTAAACTCAGAGGTGCCGTTCTTTACATTGCCATAGGCTCAAACGGTAAAACCTTCATCATAATTCACGCTATTTAACAGGTAATTGTTCTATAAAATAAGTTTATCTTTGCGATAAGTTTAATTTTTATGAATTCTTTATCATAGATATGAAAGAGAGTATCACGCGATTCTTAGAAAAAGGATATCTCGAAACTGTAAGGATTCATCAACTTCGTCAATTGTTTGAAAGGTATCGAAATTTAAATTCTGAGTTGGTCGAAAAATTTGAACAGGAATATTCGAAACCCAAAAATTTGATAGTATCTGCACTATATACAGCAGATTATATTATTATGTCATCAGAAGTGAAATTTGAACTTGAAGATGATGCTAGAAGGAGAGAAATCATAGAATTTTGGATGAACTTGAACATAACTAGTGATGAGATATGGTATGAATTAACTTACATTGTAGCTTTTTCATATAGAGTTGCTTCGATGCTTAGAAAACGTTACTATTATTTAATGGATAGAGGAGTTGCAAAGCAAATTGCTGCATCATTAGTAGCTGATTACTTTATTCGACACCATCTAGCATACATTTCTGATAAAATGAATATAATCCCAAAGTGGTGGATAGTTTTTCTAATGGAAACAGCTATGTGTCAAACAATATTTTCTACAACTCAAAAGAAGTGGGTTAACAGCCAGGAAATACTCCAATCTAATGAAGATGGTCTATTGGCACACATAATTGCAAATAACTTTAAAGAGGAAGCTATAGGTGAACCAAATCCAGCTGTTCCCATCCCTTACTTCAAAGAGTCTTCTATATTCTATTACGCTTCATGGTTGCAAGACACATCCAAAAAAGATCGATTTGAATCACTATTGAAAGCTAAAGATACAGCTACTGTTCATAAAGAATTCAAGAAGTGCACACCATTAATGGATGCGAATAACCCCCATATATTAAAATATATGAGACTTGCTGGAAAACATGCAATATCTTCTCCTGAAATAAATTTCATTATTGTGAATTCGCAGACCACAGATGCTGAAGGTTGGGTTGGCTTACTTACGCCTTTGGATGATATAAATATGAATGAAATAGAAACTTTACTGAAGCTCAAATTAGAGGATGTGAAAGCTTTTGAGAAATATTCAAAACATCTTCCAACAATCCAAGTCTTTCAAAGAGAAGTGAAAGAAGAACGCGAAGTTGTTGAGGAAAAAATCGTAATAGAGGAAAAAAAAGGATTCTTCAAGAGACTATTTTCAAGATCCAAGAAAAAGAAAAAACCTGCACCTGTTAAAGCTGTAAAAACACCTCAAGCAGTTGATAAGTGGTACAGATTGATTTTAGATGAATTACTCATTGCAAGTGTTTCAGGAATAGGATTAGGTTTGGAAATTTATGATTCGTATCGAGAAGATAATTTTGTTATAAGTGGATTAATTGAATCAGAACAAAAAGAAACTCAACCAACAGTCTTCTATTCTGAAGCTAGCGTGGCTTTTCCATCTGAATTTCTTGATCCTATTATCGGTCTTGTTGAAGTAGGAAAGCTGTTTATTGAGGCTGTTAAAAATGTGGATGCAATTTCCGTTATTCCTGAAGAAGCATTCTATCTTGATAGACAGGATGCAGGGCTCTATAGACTTGTAGAATTTGTTTTCGGTGAAAAACTATTAGTTGGTATATTAGCGGAAAAACAAGCAAAAACAGCAATGACACTCGCAAGACCAGAACCAACTTATCAGAGAAGATCACTTCAAAGAAAAGCTAACGAATTTGTACATGCACGAAGAGTTAACAAAACTGATGACGTAGGTAAGAGAACACTTTCTAGAGAGATAAATTGGGACACAGTAAAATTAAGTTACGAGGAAAAACCGCTATTTTACAAGAAAAACTAATCCCTTTTTCCCCACTTTTTTGCGGAGTAAACTACTAGAAACTATATATTAAATCATGTGATACGTAGTATTGAAAGGTAAGTTGGCTAGGGGCAAATATACATGAATGACCATAATACCAATGCAAATTTCTTCTTTTTGAGAGGAAAGGAAGGATTCCTCAAAGGTAATTATCAGAATTGTATAAAAGATTTAATGTATGCACAAGAGATGTATACAACAACAGGTAATAAAGAGAAATCTGCCGAAAGCTCTCTTCTTTTAGCTTCTGCTTATTTTAACATAACTCGATTTGATCAGTCTAGATTGATGTTTGCTCGAGCATATTCACGATTCAAAGAACTTAACAAACTGGCTAAATTAGGAGAATGCGCGCTAGCTCTTGGAGAGATCTATAAAGAAGAAGGAGAATTCAAGAAAAGCAGACAGTATTTATTTGAATCAATACACATCTTCACTAATCTAAAAGATGTAGAGAAAATAGCAGATTCATGGAAACAGCTAGCTGAAGCATATCAAATGGATCTTTCAGATTCGATTGATCATCAGGTTAATATTGTTGAAGCTTACAAAACAGCGCTTGATTTCTATAAAAAAGCAAAAAATAACAAAATGAAAGCAGAGTGCGAATTTGATTTAGGTCATGTACTAATCTCCCAATCTAATTATTCGTCAGCTCTAAAGTTTCTCTCTCCTGCATTCAATTATTTCAGGGAAACGAACAATCACGATAATGTAATTACAATTGCTATACTAATTGGTAGAATATATTTTGAGCTTAAGAAAAAACCTAAAGCTAAAGAGTACATGTACGAAGCAATTAACCAAATGAAAAGAGCTAATTATAATCCTGAAAAGATTACTTCTGTGCAAAATACAATTATCTCCATGTTCGCTGGTTAAGTCACTTTTTCATCAGAAATAGTTGTTTATAAGATACTATAATATCGTCATTTGGGATTAAAATTTCTATTTTTTTGAAACGCTGTGGAGCTCGTAGAAGATCACTCGCAAATTTAATTACAAAATCCTCGTTATGCTTGTTTTCTCTAAGCTTCTTTGGTAAAATATTTCCAATTATCTGATATCCGGAGAAAACTTTTCGTTTCTTCCTTAAATCTTTTTCATCCATTGTTGAACCTACAAAAAGGAGGGACTGTACATCATCATCTTGGTTTAAAGCAGATATAACAAAGATTTCCAGATTCTCAAGTATGTCTTCATTACTAGTCCTATAGAAGAATTTGCTTATATTATCCTTAAGTTCATACTTATCCTTAATAGAAACAAGCAATTTCTCTTCAATCAAGTTTCTAGTAAGTGCAAATGCAGCATCTGAGTCATTGACAGCATTAGAAAATTCCACTTCCCGGTCTTTTTCACCAATTAAGCATGAATTGTTCAATCTCAATGTTAACCTTTTCATCAACTGAGTAGTCTGTGAAGACGTTGCAAGATCATATAACATAGATATTCCTAGAAGCTGAGCAATTGTATATGAGTAACCTTTCTTAATCCGCCT